>CAZZGE010000265.1:0-5999 GCA_964653665.1 uncultured Porifericola sp.
ATCGAGCATCGTACTACTTTTATCAATGAGCAAAAGCTTTTGCTGGTCTATTTTCTCCTGCGCCTGCTGATACTTAGGCAAAAGCTCCTCAAGCTTTTCTATTCTGCGGATATTTTCGGTAACACCCAGTTGCGCTTTTCTTTCTGAAAGAAATGCCAATGACGGCAACAATCTCGTTTCCCATACCTGCTTCCGTTCTTCTATAAAAGATTTGTCACCAGTGATTAAAAAACCACGCTGCGCCGTAGAAGTCTGGTTCAGCCCGATCAGTATATCCTGCGCTCTCAGGCTCACCGGCATCCTGATATCGCTGATTTCCCGGCTTACCATTAGTTGCCGGGTATTCTGCACATAACTAAATATGTTCAGGCATATGATAACAAGAACAAACACCATCACCAGCAGTATGGCGTATGATTTTAGCGTATCAAGCTTGAAAAAGCTATTACGCTTCTTTGATGTAGTTTCAGCATTGTTTTGCTGTTCCATAGTGGAGGGTCATTATTTGATTTACGTGAATGATATCCCAATTTCCGGCGTATGCACTCCTACAAATAAAGGACAATACTGTTTTTTAGCTATCAGTAGCCCTTTAGCACTCAAGCAAAGCATGTAATGAGTAGAATGTGAAATGAAACTTATAGAGAGATACCTAAGCTAGCTACATAGGCCGGAGCACCAAAGCTGAATACTTTTTCTTAAGGATTCATGAGATATTAGCACCTTACTCCAAAAATAAGTAAAAGTAACTTTTGTAAGTTTAAGTGCAAGTTATGCTACTTAAATATAAGATGCAGCTACCGATCCACTTCACCGAGAACGATATCGATAGAGCCGAGAATGGCAATCAGGTCGGCGATCATGCTACCCCGGGCGATTTCAGAAATGACGGAGAGATTGACAAAACAGCAACTGCGAGCTTTACAACGGAAGGGAATGTCACTTTTGCCATTAGCACGGAAGAAGAAGCCCAGTTCGCCACGGGGCGTTTCGGCCCGGCTGTAGAAGTCCTGTTTTTTGGGTCTTATTTTCTTAGGTACCAGTGTCCGGGGATCAAAGTCACGGGTTCTTTTCAGATCAGTCTGCAACTGCTCCAGACATTGCTCAATAATGTGAAGAGACTCGTAGCACTCCCTTACCCGCACGTAGTTACGGTCCCAGCAATCACCTGGGCTTCCCATCGTTCCTTCTCCCACCGGTACATCAAACTCCAACTCCGGATAGACTGAGTAGCCATCCACCCGTCGCAGGTCAAACTTGAGCCCGGATCCTCTCAGCATAGGACCGGATACCCCGTAGTTGATGGCAACATCCAGGGGCAAGATACCAACATTGGCAGTGCGCTCTACAAAGATCTTATTGTTAATTACCAGCCTCTCCAGTTCCTGTAACTTTGGCTTAAGATACTGCACAAACTCAGAACAGCGCGCTTCAAAGCCTACTGGCAGGTCGTAGAACAGCCCTCCGATCCAGATGTAGTTATACAGCATACGTGCCCCGCAGGTCCACTCCAGCAGGCGCATAATATGCTCACGGTCACGCATCAGCCATAGGAAAGGCGTGTATGCACCGATATCCATGGCATAGGTACCGATGGCTACAAAGTGAGAGGCCAGACGGTTCAGCTCTGCTACCATTACCCGGATGTACTCTACACGGGGCGGAATTTTATCTTCAATCCCCAGCATCCGCTCTACTCCCATTGCAAAGGCATGTTCAGAGTTCATAGCCCCCAGGTAATCCATGCGGTCAACGAAGGGGATTGTCTGGTTGTAGGGTAGATTTTCAGCGTGCTTTTCAAAACAGCGGTGTAAATATCCGAGGTGGGGTACCACTTCGACAATGATCTCACCGTCGGTGACTACTTCCAGACGCAGTACGCCGTGGGTAGAAGGATGCTGCGGCCCGATGTTGACGATCATTTCTTCCGTCTTGAGATCTTCCGGGTGGTACTTATTCGGCTCTGACTGTTTCAGGTTCTGGTCATCGTACTTGTACTGAAGCGGGTTTGCCATGGTACTTAGTATTCTACTTTTACTCCGTGATAATATTCCTGTTCCCGGTAATCTTTGCGTAGCGGGTGCCCCTTCCAGTCGGCAGGCAGCAAAATACGCCGCAGATCAGGATGGCCAGTAAAAACGATGCCCAGCAGGTCAAAGGCTTCCCGTTCGTGCCAGTCAGCACTGCGCCAGATGTGAGTAACGGTAGGAATCTGTGGCAGTATCTGCCCATCTTTTTCTCTTTCTAGTACGACTTTGAGACCTAGTTGAAAGTTATAAGGAATAGAGTACAAGTGATAAATCACTTCCATTGTACACTCTCCGGATCCGTTGTCCAGAGCGGTAAGGCAGGAGAGGTAGTCAAAGTAGGTCTGTTCGTGTTCGTGTAATAAGCGGCAAACCTCTGCAATGTGCTGCGAGGATACCTGCAGTACCGGCGGTGTAGCATCCGTATCGGTGTTGAGAATGACATTTTTTCCAAGCTTATTGCTAAGCAGCCGCTGTATATCCTCCAGGCTCATGCTTTGGCTGTTTCTTTTCGGATTGAACCCTGTGTATTTTTCTTAGCCATAAGCTTTTCCAACGCCTCCGGCGCCATAAGCGATTCTTTCCTGATTTTTTCCTGTAGCTTGAGAATGCCACCGATCAGCGCCTCAGGGCGGGGTGGGCAACCCGGTACATAAACATCTACCGGGATGATACGGTCTACACCCTTCACTACGTGATAGCCGTGCTGCCAGTAAGGCCCTCCACAATTGGAGCAGGAGCCCATAGAGATTACGTAACGAGGCTCAGACATCTGCTCGTACAGGCGGCGAACACGGTCGGCCATCTTGAAGGTCACTGTGCCGGAAACAATCATCACATCAGATTGTCGCGGGGAAGGGCGGGGAAATACGCCAAAACGGTCTAGGTCGTAGCCTGAAGCGTAGGTAGACATCATCTCAATAGCACAGCAGGCCAGCCCAAAACCCATCGGCCAGAGCGAAGACAACCGCGCCCAGTTGACCATATCGTCAATCTTGGTAACGATCACCCCACCTTTGCCAAATTCCTGATCTAATAAGCCTTTCATATTGATTGCAGATTACAAATTTCTGTTAGAAAATTGTAGCATGTTTATTTTTTCACCGCATAACGCTCGGAAACTTGCTCGTACACTTCTTTGGGAATGTGCGATTGGTAGACGGGCTTACTCACCCGCGGTTTGATCCAGTCCAGAAACCCCTTGGCCCAGGCGTATGCCAGACCCATTGTTAGTATGCCTACAAAAATAAACATCTCTATCAGGGAGAACCACCCCCACACGCCCTGTGTTCCCTTGACCAGTTCTTCCCGGCCAAAAACGGTAGCCCAGGGGAAAAGAAATATTATTTCTACGTCAAAGAGAATAAAGATAAGCGCGATAATGTAAAAGCGTGGGTTGAATTGCCCCCAAGCATCCTGGCTGGGGTCTTCACCACATTCATAAGAGGTTATTTTCTCTACATTGGGCCGGTCAGGGCGAATAAGTTTGGCAACCAGCAGGGCAATAGCTACGAAGATAGCTCCACCTACAATAAATAGGAGGATGACGCCAAATTCAGAAAGCTGCGAAGATTCACTTACCATAATGCTAAGTAGTTACTGCTAAAAATCCAGGGGATCAAAGTGTTTGAAATGGCCATTCATGCGGATTCGCTCTTTGGTGCGTTCCACCTCTTTCAGCGTTGGTATAGTCTTTTTAAGATGACGAATCAGCATAGCCTGCCGTTGACTTTCCCGCTCCAGTTGAATCAATTCGTACTCCTGTTCCAACGAAAGTCCAATTTTATGGCCAACGTCAAAGGTAGTAATATCAGAATCTACATCCACTTTTTTCACAATATTCATCACTTCATAGAGTTCGTGGATCAGGCTCACCATTTCTGCCCGTTCTTCAGGAATACCGTCATCAATATTATCTAGGTAGAATACCTCACCCCCAGCATACAGCTTTCCACCAACCGGATTCATGAATGACATAACTTTGAATATCCGATCTGCCTGTGTGCTGATATCCAGCCGTCCGTCGTCATACTGCTTTGCAATTTTGGTTACATATACTTCAGCTCCGTACTCAATACGCCGGTTGATGTAGGCCGGTATGCCGAAGGGTTGCTCCTGCTCCTGACAGTCTCCGATAAGTTGCTTATACCGGTCTTCAAAAACATGAAGGTTTATAGTCTCACCCGGAAAGGCCACCAGGTTCAGGGGGAAAAGTGGCAGATATTTATCGGTCATTATTTTACTGTTATGTTCTAAGCTTAGAAAGCCAACGTTCTAACTTCTTCTGGTACAATCACTTAACGGCAGTTGTATAGCGCGTAAGAAAAAGCTTATTTTGATATTCAATTTTTGCAGTCTGCCCTATGAATTGGTAAGGTCAGGCATAGTTGTTGCAAAGGACCACACGACGCAAGGATTTTTCTGAGCGTTTGTTTAAGGTTGATAGTTGGCCCCGGGTGTTTGGTCGCGCCCGGGGTTCTTCTTTTTATATCACTGCCTCAAAACAACCCAAAAGTTTATCCAGATCGGCTGCATCATTATACAAGTGTACCGACACCCGCACCGAATTTCCTCTTACTGAAACCAGTACATTTTCTTGCTTCAGCTTTTTTTGAAATTCGTGCATGTCTGCCTGTTCCGGCAGCCTTACTCCAAACATATGACTCCCCCTGAATGTTGGCTCCTCAATAAAAAATCCAAGCTTCTGTAGTTCTGCAATGGAAGGCTCTACCAAGTGCTGGCAGTACGCCTGTATATTGGCAACGCCCCATTGGTTAAGTTCTCGCAGAGCCTGAAGCATCATGGGTACCAGAATAAAGTTACTGCGCTCGCCCACTTCGTAGCGCAGAGCCCCCGGCTGGTAGCGCTCCTGGTAATTGACCAAATTGGTAAAATCTTCGCTGTTGTAGCGGCTAATCCAGCCCTCTTCTACCGGCTCGCCATCATCAAAACGAGGCCCCAGATATGCCAGGCTAATGGCGTAGGGCCCCATAAGCCACTTGTAGCCCGCACAAATCAATGCATCGGGCTTGATTTCACTTACATCCAGTGGCAAGGCCCCGACCGACTGTGTGCCGTCGATGACCAACATGGCCCCTACTGCTGTCGTGCACTGCCGGATTGTTTGAAGGTCAAAGCGAGTGCCATCTGACCAGTGAACATTGGCAATCGCTACCAGGCGGGTACGTTCATCTATTGCCTCCAGCAGGGCTTCGTTCCACAGCCTGCCACGCCCGCTTTTTACGTCCGGTGCATGAACGGTTTTGATATAAGCCTGGTGCTTTTTGGCCAGTGACTGCCAGGGATACACATTGCTGGGAAACTGTTCGCCCACCACCACGATATTATCACCTTTATCCAGTGGCAAGTTGCGGGCGATAATAGCCATACCGTAGGATACGGAGGGGATAACCACAATCCGCAGGGGTTCACTGGCATGAATTAGCTCAGCGTAGGCAGTACGCAGTTCCTCCACCTCCCCAAAGAATTCCTGGTGACCAATCTGCTGGGGTGCCTGCTTAAGCCGCAGTCCCTGGATTCCTGACTCTTCTACACTTTTCATGAGCGGAGCCATGTAAGAGCAATTGAGGTAAGTAGCGTCATGCTGTAAGCTAAACTTATCTTTTTGACAGTCGATACGGGTGAAAGTCTGCATTTTGATTGGTTAATGTGAGTATGTTGATTAGCGAAAGATAAAAACCTACGCCTTATTTAGATTGTTTTACATCGTAAAGCTGGTAAATTTGTTATTTTGCGTGGCGGACTTGGCCTGAAATGGTCATCCTCTCACTACAAATGCTTAAGCTATGAAAGAACTCAGCAGAATCGTATCATCCTATGAACAGACCCTTGGTACGGACAAGAAAGCAGCTCTGGCTACTGTCGTAAAAGTACAGGCTTCCTCTTACCGGCGCCCTGGTGCCCGCATGCTGATGACCGATGACGGCCGCTGGACCGGCGCTATCAGTGGGG
>CAZZGE010000266.1:0-5968 GCA_964653665.1 uncultured Porifericola sp.
TAACGAGTCAGTTGTGGCTTACCGTCATCAGTTACTTCCAGCACTACATGGGTATGTTGGGGTTCCGATAATGTTACACGGTCGCTTATCTTGAATGTCATCACGGGGGTGTCTGCATTTTCCATAATTACTGGTATCCAGTGATAGTACCAGTAGTTGCCTGCTTCGGGATAATGAACCCAGCGATAATTCAGCTTATCCCCATCGGGATCGGCGCTACCCAAGGCATTCAGCGTGATAGATTCCCCTACCCTGACGTTGAACTGGGCTGGTTGCTCTATCACGGGTACCGGAGGATGATTGGCTTGATCAAAAGCCATAACTGACCAGTCCATACGAGCTGCAAAATCATTCTGGTACGCATCCCGCCAGCGCCATATTGTTGCGTGATTGTCAATATACACTTTACCGTCATTACCAATAACTTCATCTTGGGTATCCGTCCAGATAGGGCGGCTTTCAGGAGGGAGCTCTGCCTTGTTGTAGTAAGGTTTGTAACGAGGTGTGTAGAGTTCATAACGACCACCCCAACCCCCAAAATCTGGTCTTTCCGGCACATTCAGTCCGTTCGGGATTAGTGATAGGTAACTGGGGGTGTCACCTTCCATGGCATATTCTATGGCAGGGTACTCCGCACCTAATGGTCCATGATTTTCGCGGATATGTTCTTTTAGCCAGGGGTTTAGAATTTTGGTCGTATCCGCCCCTGAAGCAAATTTATACCAGCGTTCTCCTGAAATACCTGACCAGGTAGCGTGCAGGTAGTATTCTCCCGGACTGACGATATAAAAAAGATTAGGGAACTCTCGCCTAATCCATGGAGCAGAGTCATCCTGGTCGGAAATCGTGTATACCCGGATTTTAGAAACAAATGAAGCCAGTTCCTGAGAAGAACGAGTCGACCTGATTTTCCACAGTGCCTGCGCCAACACATTGGTACCACCCCAGGCCGTTACCCAAAGTGGCCGATTATCCTTCTTATCCACCATTTCAATCAACCAATCTGAGCCCTCAGAATTCTGACCTTCTCCCACACCTTGCATTCCGTAGCGAGAGATGCCGGTTTTGATAATGCTGTTCAGGTAGTCAGTTGTAGGAAAGCCATCCTCGTGCAATAAGAGATTCTCTCTGACTTTTCCGTAAGCATCTACAATCTCTTCAATCCTCCAGGGGGCAGTTTTGTCTCTGAGATGCGTGGAAGTAGTAGCTACTAGCCCCTCAATGTCTATTTGGTTACTGTATAATAACAGCCGGACCATTGACTGGGCATCATCCGGCTCATTTTCGATGTCGGTAAGTACCAGAAGTCGGTGCTTTTCCTGAGCAAAGGATAAACCATAAAAAAATAGTAGAATAGGTAGTAGGAGGTTTCTCATGGTCAGTAACATTGATGTTGATCCTAAAAATAAGCATAAGCTACTAACATGAAAACAAACATTAGTGAAACTCACGAGTCACGAAGTAGACGTGAGATAGCTTGCTTTATGGCTTGAAATTGAAATTGAGCAATAACTTGCTGCATTTTTGCCTCTATCTTGTCATTACAAAGGTTCCCCAAACTACCTTCGTGGGTATGGTTGAGATCTCGGGTAATCTGAAAGCTACCATCACCGATCTGCGCTCCTATTTTTTTGTAAGCATCACGAAAGGGTATTCCTAGCAATACCTCTTCGTTGACAGCTTCTACCGAAAAAAGATATTTATATTTTTCGTCGTCCAAGATATTATTATTTACCTGTACATGTTGTAACATATAATCCGCTATACCGAGGCAGTTTTTCAGATCCTCAATAGCCGGTAAGAAGCTCTCTTTGACCAGCTGTAAATCTCGGTGGTAACCGGAAGTAAGATTCCCCACGACCATTGCAATTTCATTGGGAAGGGCCTGCAGTTTGTTGGCCTTGGCCCGCATCAGTTCAAACACATCCGGATTTTTCTTGTGGGGCATGATGGAAGAACCGGTAGTGAGATGGTCAGGCAAACTGATAAAACCAAAATTCTGGCTCATGTACAAGCAAACGTCGGCAGCCATCTTACCCAAGGTAGCTGCCAGGGACGCGAGGGCAAAACTGACTGTTTTCTCCACTTTCCCCCGGCCCATCTGGGCATATACCACGTTATAGCTCATGGCTTCAAATCCTAACAGTTGTGTCGTCATAGTACGGTCCAGAGGAAATGAACTGCCGTAACCTGCCGCTGATCCCAGAGGATTTTGATTCGATATTCTGAAAGCAGCCTGCATGAGTAACATATCGTCAACCAGGCTTTCGGCGAAGGCACCAAACCAGAGTCCGAAGGAGGAAGGCATAGCAACCTGCGTATGGGTATAGCCGGGCATCAACACGTTTTTGTACTGCTCGCTCAGACTGATCAGGGTTTTGAATAACTGCTGGCTAAGTTCCACCAGTGATTGAATTTCATGCCGGATGTACAGCCTGAGATCCAGCAGTACCTGGTCATTACGGGATCGGCCACTGTGAACTTTTTTACCAATATCCCCCAGCTTACGCGTAAGCATTAGTTCCACCTGCGAATGGACATCCTCTATGCCCTCCTCAATTTCAAATTCACCGGCTTCTACCTGCTGGTATATTCCTTTGAGGCCATCCAGTAATTGGGCTAACTCATTTTTCTCCAGCAGACCAATTTTGTGGAGCATACGACTGTGCGCCATGGAGCCCAAAACATCAAAGGAAGCCAGCCATACATCCAGTTCCCGGTCGCGTCCAATGGTAAATTCTTCAATACGTTTGTCAACGGCAAAACCTTTATCCCAGATTTTCAAAGTAAATAAAGTTTGTATCTCAAGCTATGCTTTGCAAAGTTCAACACTTTAGCAAAAATTAAATGATTAATTCTTTTAATAACTCATAATAAATTTTAATTCCTTCCCTGATCTCGTTGAGCTTGATGAATTCATCCGCCGTATGAGAGCGCTCCGAAAGGCCCGGGCCAATCTTGAGGCTGGGAAAGCCGCTCATCAGCGCCTGGTCGGATAAGGTTGGCGAACCGTACGCTTTCAGACCCAGTTCAGCCCCTCTTTGTACCAGGGGGTGCGCAGCAGGAATACCGGAAGCATTAAGCCGAAAAGAGCGGGCTGTCAGCCTGGATTGTGTTAACTCCCGCAAAATGCTGAAGACCTCGCTGTTACTGTACTGCTCGTGGGTACGCACATCGATCACAAAACTACAGCTATCCGGTACTACGTTGTGTTGTGTACCGGCCTTTATCTGGGTGACTGACACATGAATCTCGCCTAAAGTATCTGATTTGAGAGGAAAGCGAAACGCTTTGAGCTTTTGAATATCTTCAAGGGCAATGTATATCGCATTCACCCCTTCATGTCGGGCGGCATGTCCGGAAATACCCCGGGCTACCCCGTCAATGACCATCAGGCCCTTTTCAGCGACTGCCATTTGCATACCGGTAGGTTCTCCCACTATCGCCAAATCTATTTTACCTAGCTCAGGCAGCAGCGCGGCAATGCCTTGTTTACCGGAAATTTCCTCTTCCGCAGTAGCCGCAAAAATCAGGTTGTAGGAACGATTTTGTTCCGTATCCAGCAGGAGAAAGAGTTGCATCAAGGAAACCAATGCCCCTCCTGCATCATTACTGCCCAGTCCGTACAGTATATTTTCTTCTACATCGGGAGAAAAGGGATCACGGGTGTAAGTTAAGACAGGCTTCACGGTATCGTGGTGAGAATTTAGCAGGATCGTAGGTTTTTTGGGATCATAGTCATGAGTCACAACCCAGACATTATTCAGATGCCGGCATACGCTGAGTCCTTTACTATCCAGGTAATCAGCTATAATATTGGCTGTCTGATTCTCTTCCCGGCTGAAAGAATGGGTAGCTATCAATTGTTTAAGCAGGCTGATGGCTTCTACGGTAGCCTGCTGGGTACGAGAGATTATTTCAGGCATAGGGTAGTTCCTTCAAATTGTTCGCTACCAACACCCTTTACACCTTCGTAGTGCATAATACATACTTTTGCTACCCCAGCATCCAAAGTTTTAAAAGCATTTTCCAGCTTGGGAATCATCCCTTCTACTACGACACCTTCAGCTTTGAGTCGCTGAAACTCCTCTCCGTTGATCATGGGTATCAGACTATGATCATCATCAGGGTCTATCATTACGCCTTTTTTCTCAAAGCAGTAAAACAGTTCTACCGCTTGATGCTGGGCCAATGCACGGGCTACGCTACCGGCAATGTTATCCGCATTAGTGTTGAGCATCTGCCCCTGCCCATCGTGGGTTAAAGGTGCCATAATCGGCACAACACCCTGCTGCATCAGACCCATCAACCCTGCTCCATTCACTTCATCTATATCGCCCACCAAACCGTAATCTACCGGTTCAGCAGGACGCTTATGGGCTTTCATGGCATTGAGATCAGCTCCGGTCAGGCCGATCGCCTGGCAATTTGCTGCCTGAAGCTGGGCTACGATCTTCTTATTCAGACCACCGTATACCATCAGCACAATATCCAACATGGCTTCATTAGTAACGCGACGCCCTTCTACCATTTTGGTTTCTACCCCCAGCTTTTCAGCCATAGCCGTGGCAGATCTTCCTCCACCGTGTACCAATACTTTGGGCTGTGGCAGACTAGCAAAATCTTTTAAAAAAACCTTCAGCAATGCAGGCTGCTCTATCACCCTTCCTCCTATTTTGAATATTCGAATGGTATCTTGCACTCTCTTAAGTTTAGGATTGTAAAATATGCTTGATGACTGTCTGGGCAGCTACTGTGCGGTTCGCTGCCTGCTGCACAACGATAGAATTCTCGCTGTCAATCACCTCATCGGCTACGATGACATTACGCCTTACCGGCAGGCAATGCATGAACTTGGCCCTATTGGTTCGTTTCATTTTATCTGCTGTAACCATCCAGTCCGGGGCGATGCTCAGTACTTTGCCATATTCTCGGTATGATGACCAGTTTTTGGTGTAGATGATATCGGCATCTTCAAAAGCCTCTTCTTGTTGATGGGTAATCCTGACCCCCTTTGTAAACGCTTCACTCAATTCATAACCGGGTGGATGGGTGAGCGTTACATCATAGCCAGCGGCCTTAGTCCATTCCAGAAAAGAATTAGCGACCGCCTGGGGTAGGGATTTGGGATGGGGCGCCCAGCTCAATACCACTTTAAGGTTTTCACCTTGTTTATGCTCCTCTATGGTGATCAAATCAGTGAGCGATTGCAAAGGATGCCGAATGGGTGATTCCAGGCTGATTACCGGTACAGCGGCATACTTTTTAAATTGCTCAATGACGCGCTCTGTATAATCTTCCTCCCTATCCTGCAGGTGAGCAAAGGCTCGTATACCGATGATATCATAATACTGACCAATGACCGCGGCGGCTTCTTTGACATGCTCTGGCTTATCGGCGTTCATGATGGTTCCGTCATTGAACTCCAGGTTCCATCCGCCCTGATTCATATCAAAAACGACTGTGTCTAGCCCCAGGTTAAAGGCCGCTCGCTGTGTACTCAAGCGAGTACGCAAACTGGAGTTGAGGAAAATCAGGCACATCGCCCGGTTTTGTCCCAGTGCCTTATCAGCATAGGGCGCTTGTTTCAACTGAAAAGCAGACTGCATCAATGCTGGCAGATCAGGAACGTCATGCACCGATGTGAAGTGATTTAGAGCCATAGCAGGTTCGTTTGAATATTGATCATTTTGTGTAAAATTAAGTAGAATTTAGACAAAAGTTCAAAGACAGGTACTTTTCGTTGATGGTGTATAAAAGATGAACTGAAAAGCAGCCTTGAGATCCAAGAGAAATATAAGGTTGCAATTGTTTACCATACGTACATGCTGTAAATTAAAGGCATCTATTTTAACAAAAAATGTTACATCAAACACTTAAAATCTCTGCACCACATGCACTATCCGCGTCGCGCATTTCTCAAAAAAATGGGTGCCCTCAGTACCACAGCCGCTGCTCTCCCTCTTTT
>CAZZGE010000267.1:0-5964 GCA_964653665.1 uncultured Porifericola sp.
GCTTGATATGGGACTGGAAGCCTCTTTTTTAGCCGGAAGGATATCATTTGAATTGGGATACTACTTTAAGAGAACTGAAGATTTATTGCTGAATGTGCAGATTCCCAGGCAAACGGGTTTTGTGAGCCGTCTACAGAACCTGGGTGAAATGCAGAATACCGGCCTGGAGCTCATCTTCAATAGTGTAAACATCTCCAAAGATGATTTCCGTTGGTCCAGCACCCTGACGCTCTCTGGTAACAGAAACCAGGTGCTTGATCTGGGTGGGGTAGATCTGATTGATATTGTAGATCCTTCAGCCACCGGGCAAGGTGGACCAGGCGGACGATTGATCGTGGGTGAGACCTCTCCGGTGTTCGTCGGCGTAAATTACCTGGGTACCTGGAAAACACAAGAGGAAATTGATGCCTCCGGCCAGCTGGGCCAGGATGTAGGCGGGCCTCGTTTTGAGGATATCAACGATGATGCACAGATTACCGAAGATGACTTCATTATCTTGGGAAGTCCTCAGCCGGATTTCATCTATGGTCTCCAGAATGGACTATCCTACAAAAACTGGAATCTTGATTTCTTCATTCAGGGAACCTACGGAAATGATGTTTTCAATAGCCTGACGCAAACAGCCTTCTTTGGCCGTGCCGAAAGAACCAAATATGCTGAAACGCTGAATCGCTGGTCTCCGGAAAATCCTGATTCTGACATTCCCCGGGCAGGAGCTGTTGCCGCGCTTTCTGAAGTCAAAAATAACTCTGAGCTGATAGAAGACGGGACGCACCTCCGGTTGAAAAACGTAAGGCTCTCCTACAACCTACCGGTGAGTGACTGGGGACTTGATGCCTTTGACCGAATCAGTGTCTACTTCACGGCTAACAACCTGTTTGTCCTTTCCAACTTCAGACTGGTGGATCCGGAAACCAGTATGTTTGGTAGGAGTAATGTGGCACAGGGTTTCTCCCAGGGTGAATATCCCAGCGCACGCATTATGTCTCTGGGTATCAGAGCAGTTCTTTAGGATTTGTCAGATGCTAAAATTTAAAATGATTTAATGATGAAAAAATATATAAATATCCCATTGAGCCTCTTACTCCTGGTGTTGGTCGTCACTGCTTGTGACGAGTTTTTGGAAGAAGAACCGCGTCAGATCGTTTCGCCCACCAACTTTTTCAATTCAGGAGCTGAAGTAAAATCTGCTATCAACGGCTTGTATAATATTTACAAGAATAACTCGCTGCACGGAAAAATCGGCCTGGACCGCTACTACGAAAACGGAGCCGACGTTATCGGGCCTAACCGCGAATTTGGGCAGGTAGAACCTATTCAGAATTATACGATCAACGAAGGTAATGTTAGCGACATCTCTCAGGGAGCGGGCGCTCCGCTTACCTGGCAGGATCTGTACAGAATTATTCAGAATGCCAGTATCATTTTGGCCAACCTGGAGACGCTGGACAACATCAATCAGGAGGCTAAAGACCAATACACTGGCGAAGCCTTGTTTTTACGTGCTTATGCCTACTATCACCTGACGAATCTCTGGGGACCTGTTCCGTTTTTTACCGATAATCTGCAAATCGAGGAGATCAGGGCTCTGGGACGTACTGATGCCAACGAGATCAGGAACAGTATTTTATCTGATCTACAGCGAGCACAGGATCTGCTCCCGGCTAGTTACAGCAGCAATGAATTGAGCAGAGCTACGAAATGGACCGCTGCGACTGTCATGGCTAAGATCTACCTGATCCAGAAAGACTGGCAGTCTGCCCTTGATAAGTCACTGGAAATCATCAATAACTCAGACCATCGCCTGTTGAGTGATTATGCATCGGTTTTTGATCCCTTCAATGAGTACAATGACGAGGTAATCTGGTCCATTGATTTTGTCAAAGATATCAACCAGGATGACTGGCCGGATCATTTTACCCCAAGAATCAGGGATGAGCCACGTAACAGCGATGAACGCCCATTGCTAAGTGAAGCACTTAGTAACAGAACAGAGGGATTTACCGGGTATGGTTTAGCAATTCCACTGCCCGACTATGTCAATGAATTTCCAGAAGATGATCTGAGACGACCCTCTAATATTGTTACTTCTTACCTGGGCTATGAGCTTAACTTTCCCTACATGCCTAAGATGTGGAACCTGGACCAGATCAACTCACCGAGAGGTAACCATGGTGATAACAAAATCATTTTCCGCCTGGCTGATGTATATCTTATGGCAGCAGAAGCCGAAAATGAGTTGAATGGTCCGGGCGCAGCCTATCCGTATATTAATGCAGTGCGGGAACGCGCTTATGAGCCGAATCAACCGCTTTCAGGTTTATCTCAGCAACAGTTCAGGGAGGCTATTTACGATGAAAGACGCTGGGAACTCGGTGGAGAAGGGCATAGAAGAATGGATCTTATCCGCTGGGGTATTCTGTTGGATGTGGTGAGAGAAACCGAGTACCGGATTTATAATCCGGCTGCCAATATCCAGCCCCACCAGGTGCTACTGCCTATTCCGGTAGAAGAGTTACGACTGAACCCGGCACTACTGGAATTTGATCCGACCAACAATGGCTACCGCTAATTAAAGTTATTGAAGTGAACAGGAGGTGACTCCTGTTCACTAAAACTGGTTTACCAATGAGAATAACTGCTTTATACCTTCTTTTAGGTGCCCTTTTTTTCAAGATGTAATACGCCAGAGAATAGCTCAAAACCTTCCGTAAACGATAGCGTAACCCCACCTAACATTATCCCCATATTCCGGATAGTACTGTGATAATGGCAGAAATATTAAAAAATGTGGGTTACGCTAACGGTTCCTTCGGTAAATGGGGGCTAGGCAATCCTGAATCAGAAGGTGTGCCAATAGCCTGGAGCTTTGATGGGCTTTTTGGTTACTTCTGCCAGCGTAGGGCGCATTGTTACTTCCCCGAGTTTCTTTTCCACGACAAGTAGGGTCGGGACCTTTAGCGAGTAGCGCTTGAAGGTAACAAAGTAGATGACAGTGCTAGGGAAAATTTTCTTCATTCGGGCTCCGGGCCACCGATAGAAAAGGTACTTGTAACCAGGACACCATCACTGAACGGGTGCTTGACTTCATTGATCAGCATAGCGAAGAACCCTTCTTCTTTTATTTTCCCAGTCTACTGCCTGGCAGGATCTTCAGTTCAAAAAAAGGTAGATAGTAATTTTTATAGCGCCGACACTAACAGCTGGAGGAGAACAGCAGGAGCATAACTACCTGTACTGGGAATTTACTGAAAGAGGAGGCAAGCAGGCTGTTCGTAAGGGGCCCTAGGAAACAGTATGGAGGTATCAACCGGAGCTCCTGGTCCTTTAGAGCTTTACAATCTTGTGCAGGATATTGCTGAGACTAATGATGTGTCTGGCCAATATCCTGAGATCGTAAACGAAAGGCTAAATTTCATGAATAAGGCGCATACGCCCGGTAAGTTGTTTTCTTCGTATGCGGATGAAGATATAGCAGTAATGAGTAAGAGTAAAATATCAAAGTTTTATGTGGTCCTCTGGGAAATACCTGAATAGTTGAGTATTAAAAGAAAGGCTGGTATCGGCAGCTTTACACTTTGTGAGAATTGTGGGAATGCCATCATCTACTGTAGCCTAGTCTACTTTTTCGCCTTTCTTGATGCAATTATTAGCTATAAATTCTGGTATCCTTCATAAGGAATTAAATACAACATCCAATGTATTTATAACAGGCATTATTAGAGTGTTTTTGGTTGCTTCCTCCGTGCATAGTTGCCTTTTATTTTTCCCAACTCTTTCACCAAACTTTTTAATTTGGTCTTTAAAATCCAAAGGTTAAAAGTTAGGTATGGTATTTCCTATGTCCGGCCACCGGCAAACGCTGCCGGAAGCTTTACAGTATTGGCAGATACTTTTTACATAGAGAAGCTTTTACGGGCTGCATGTACGAAAAGCAGACTTATTCAAAACATGCCAGGGAACAAATAGGATACTTTGAAAAGCTTTTCGGTTTTGACAAACTTTATAAGCAACTATACAGCAAAGGCTTTAAAAAGACCTATGCGGGAAAGCCTACTAAGAGGTATTTGAGGCTTGTGAATAACTTGAGTAAGGAAGAATCACAGGATTTTTAGCATAATAACAACATTTACTTATATTTAGTGAATAAACAATAACTACTTTTAAATATAACTTATATTAAAATTTTATGGCTCACAGTTTAGGCGTTTTTGAAAAAGGTAATTATGGCGTTATTCCTTTAACACAAATACAAGAAGCTAATAATGCTCTCAGAGGCTTAACAGAATATCAAAAAAATTTGAAGACTGGGACACAGATACAACTATAAATACAATTAGAGATACCATAGTACCTAATTTGCTTGGTTTTGACTTAGTCAATCTTAATAAACATGGCTTTGATGCGAAAAAAAGTTCTGAAGATGTCTTTTTGGAGGTTAAGCAATGTTCTTTTCATTCAAACAGTGGGGGGGTACATGGAATGATACTAATGAAGAAAAAGGCGCTGTTTTTAGCAATAGCCGTCTCTTTACTTCTGTAACACTATGGTTCGGCGCAAATGAACTCCTTGCTGTTGTCTATGGTCAGCATGAAGGACTTGGACAGTATTTACTGGAGAGAGTACAGAATAGGCCAGCAGGTTCTAGGTCGACACAATCAGTTAGTATGCTTAAACTTTTGAAGGATTCAATTTTTCAGTTATTTGCCCCTCCAATCAAAGAGTAAAGACGATAGTAGAACTGTTTGAAAACAAAAGTAAAAGGTTTAAAAGGTATGTTAGAGAAGATACAGTTAGACAGTTTTAAAATATTACAAAAAAGTTGTTATGGGTTAAATGGCATTGATGAATCAGCCATTGATTGTGTTATTACCGACCCACCCTATGGAATAGGATTTCAATCTCATGAATGGGATAAAACTTTACCCGATAAAACTATTTGGTCTGACTGTCATAGAGTGTTAAAACCAGGTTCCTATGCATTAGTCTTTTCAGCAATAAAGCTTATGCATAGGGTGATGATAAACTTAGAAGACGCGGGTTTTAATATCAAAGATGTTTTGATGTGGGGCTACTTAAATGGAATGCCAAAAAGTAGAGATATTGGATTAGACATTGATAAAGAACTAAGTGTTGAAAGTACAAAAGTTGGTAAGTACAATTATGTACAGGGTTATAAAAAAGGAGGAGCAAAAGACTACTATGCTTCTAAAGACAAATTCAGGTATGAACCTGCAAGTGAAGAAGGAAGGACCTTTAAAGGTTGGGGAATGGGTATAAAGCCTTGCTATGAACCCATAATAATGGTACAGAAGCCGATTGAAAAGAAGCTAAATGTAGCTCAGAATGTTTTAAAGTATGGTACAGGAGCTTTAAATCTTGAAGATACAAGAGTTCCTTACGAAGAAGGCGAAGGTAAAGTTGGTCATAACCCACATCCCAAAGGGAGGGTTACTGGGAATATTCTGAGAACTGATGAGTTAAATGATGGTTACGATAAATACTTTCTCGTTCCTAAGGTTAGGCAAAATGCAGAGGATTATAATTTTCACCCTACTAAAAAGCCTACAGAACTGATGGAACACCTTATTAAACTTTTAACAACAAAAGATGGGGTTGTTCTAGACCCTTTTATGGGCAGTGGGTCAACTGGGGTAGCATGTTTGAATTTAGGCCGTAAGTTTATAGGCTTTGAGAAAGATGGTAATTACTATGATATTGCAAGGAGAAGATTAGAATCTACCCTTAATAATGGATCACAACAATCACTTTTCTAAACAAGGTTTAATAGGTTCACTCAAGGGCGCATCTCAAAATGTCGCAGTGTGAATCTAGTCTAAAATTGCCAGCTCAGTGAGAAACAATCAAATCATGATGGAAAAATCAGATTTTATGGCGCTAGCCGCAAAGAAGTGGGAGGAAATAGAAGCTCAAAAGGGTGATAGTGCGACCTTCTACGATTAT
>CAZZGE010000268.1:0-5948 GCA_964653665.1 uncultured Porifericola sp.
GACCGAAGCGGTAGTGACTTGAGCGAACGCAGCAACGATTTAGGTGCCTTTATGCCAGGATTTGCTGTTGACTACCGTTTCCAAGAAGGAGTGAATATTTTTGCGGGTGTACATAAGGGCTTTGCGCCTCCGGGCTCGAAGGACGGGGCGCTGCCCGAGGAAAGTGTCAATTACGAACTGGGCTTACGCTACCGCAAATCAGCCTTCTCAGCTGAAGTCATCGGCTTTTTTAATGATTACAGCAATTTGCTCGGTGCCGACTTGAACGCAGCCGGCGGCGGCGGCTCTGGTCAGCTCTTCAATGGGGGCGAGGTGGAGACCATGGGATTGGAAGTCCAGGCTAGCCTGGACCTACTGTCTGGTACACAGCGCTCATTCAATCTGCCGTTGACGCTGGTCTATACGTACACAGATGCAACCTTCAAAAACGATTTCGACAGTGATAACGGGGCTTGGGGCACCGTTGCCGCAGGCGATGCCTTTCCTTATTTAGCTAATCACCAACTGGCAGCTGTGCTGGGCTTAGAGCATCGCCGCTTCGGTGTCAACCTCAGTGCCCGCTTCGTAGATGAAATGCGCACCCGGCCCGGTCAAAGTGATATCCCCGCCAACGAGTTGATCGATAACTACTGGGTGGCTGATGCCAGCGCCAGCTACCGGCTCCAGAGGAACATTGACCTGTTTACCAGCATCACTAACTTGACTGATGAAGTCTACGGTGTCGCCAGGCGGCCGGCAGGCCTGCGCCCCGGAATGCCGCGTGCTTTCCTAATCGGTATGCGCGCTAATTTCTAAGCTCAGGAAGAAGCACTGTAAAAGCCCGGCCAAGCACTTTTGTTTGGCTGGGCTTTCTAAGGCACAACGAAAAAATAAACTGTCCATTAGTTATCGACCACCCTGTAGGCAATTGACTAAAATATTATTTAACTATAAACTACGAGAGACATGCGTTTATTAATGACCACTTTTCTAATTTTTTGTTTATGTGTTGCTGCTACTGGGCAACAAAGTAATGCTTTACTGGATCGTGATTTTTGGCGTACTAGCCCCGATGTGGAAACCCTCAAAGTCAAGATTGCGGAAGGGCACGACCCCTTGGAAATGACCCGATACGCTTTCGACCCCACCTCTTATGCTTTGTTGGAAAAGGCTCCCTTTGAGACAGTGAAGTATCTGCTGGAACTGCAGGATGACGCTGCCACCAAACTCACTCATGACGGACGCTCTTACATGATGTGGGCTGCCTATGCCGGTCAAAAAGAAATTACCAAGTACCTTATTGACTCAGGTTCCGACATAAATTTAGTCGACGATCACGGCTATGCGGTCATTCCCTTCTGTGCAACTACGGGGATGAAAGACCAGAAAATCTACGATTTGTTGATTGAGCATGGAGCTCATGTTGAAGCCACTAATCGCAAGGGTGCCAACGCCCTGCTCCTGATCGCCAAACACCTGGAGGATAATTTCAGCATGATTGATTACTTCCAATCCAAAGGCCTAGCGTTAACTTCCACCGATACGGACGGCAATGGACTTTTCAATTACGCAGCTGTCCTAGGCAATATTCCCTTGATGAAAAAGGCCATCGAATGGGGATTGCCGTACCAAGAGCCTAATCAGGTGGGGGGCAATGCTATGATCTTCGCCAGCCGTGGATACCGAGGCACAGTCAACGGGACTGAGGTGTATGAGTTTTTGGCCAACCATGGAATAGCCGCTAATGTCGTTACTGAATCAGGCCAGACACCCCTGCATAATATTGCTTTCCGAGTCAAAGATATGGATGTCTACACTTTCTTCACTGAACGAGGGGTTGATATCAATCAGTCTGACGGAGAAGGCAATACTATGCTCCTGAATGTCATTCGTGGAAGAAATGAAGCCATCGCGCTAAATTACTTGTCCCAAGTGGCCGATTTGAACCATAAAAATAAAAAGGGGTATTCAGCACTGACTTACGCTGTCCGGTCTCGTTCGCCTAGAGTGGTAGCTGCCCTGCTAGAGGCCGGTGCAGCGCACGATATCATTGATAAGGATGGTAACACCCTTGCGGGACACTTATTCCAGTCTTACTCCGAGCGCAATCGGGAGCCATTCGAAGAGGTTCTCGCCCTGCTAACTGCCTACGACGTACCCATGAATATCTCTCAGTCAAGAGGCGACAATCTGTTACACATGGCAGTCGATAAACAAAGCACCTACCTGATTGGTTTGGCTCTGGACCAAGGAATTGATATCAATGCTAAGAATGATGACGGGCTTGCGCCCTTGCACTATGCAGCCATGAAGGCTAAAGACGCAAGTCTCTTGAATACGTTGGTACAAAAAGGGGCGGATACTCGTGTAAAAACTGACTTCGAGGAGTCAGTATACGAACTCGCTGCGGAGAACGAACTATTGAGAAACTCTGGATTTGATTTAAACAGTCTAAAAAATTAAACAAATGTCAATATACAAATGGGTCGCTCTATTCGGTCTGATCCTTTTAGCCACATCCGTTACCCTTATGCCCACCGGCAAACAGGTTAAATGCCTTGTGCAACTGGTGAATTACCAGGGAGAAGGTGCCTATATTATCGTTTCAGTAGTTGATAAAGACAACAACTACCTGAAAACGTTACGCGTATTGGGTGACGATCCCGAATGGTACTTTGATATCCCTTCATGGTGGGATTACTACGGTAAAAAGCGCTATGATCTCGATGGTATTACCGGAGCCACCATTTCCGGAGGCGGAAGGTCGGTCTTCCAAATATCCGTCGATGAGCAATATATTGCCGATGGGAATAAATTACGCTTTGAAACAGCCGTAGAGGAACAAGAATATCACGAAGCCGATGTAGAGATTCCCTTAAAGCCCAATATGGCTAATTTGAAGGCGGAGGGATCCGGTTATATCCGCTACGTGCGGCTCATCGTCAACTAAATAATCCATGCTTAACCGCCTGTGGCGAAACACACATTTGGCTCTTGCGCTTGTTTCGGTAGTTTTTTTATTGCTCGCCACCGTGACGGGTGTCATACTGGCTTTTGACCCCATTCAGAAGGAATGGGCGCCCTTGTCGGTGCCAGGAGTGCGGTCGCTGTCGGTAGCCGATCTGCTCCACGAGCTTGATGGTCAGTACGAAACCATTCTGGATGTGGAAATGCTCGACAATGATGCTGTCAAGATCTCAACCATTGATATGGATGAAGCCAAGAATGGCGATTTCATCATTAATCCTTTTACGGGCGAGCGCATAGGCGATATTCCGGAGAGCAATCCCTTTTTCCAGACAGTAACCAACTTACATCGGTCGCTCTTTATGAAAAGCACCGGCCGCATGCTGGTTGGGATCACAGCTTTTCTGTTCCTGATGAGTATCATTACCGGATTGCTGCTGCTATGGAAGCGGGAGGGAGGCTTGCGGGGACTATTTTCCCGAACAGTCAAGACCCAGAACGATCAGTATATGCACATAGTAGTCAGCAAGTGGACCTGGCTACCTCTCCTTATCATCGCCTTTTCGGGGGTGTACTTGTCTTTACTACGATTTAAGGTAATCCCCGAGCCAGAGATGCAAGTTCTTCCACCTCAGACGATGGAGGTAACACGGACCGAGAGGCCCGCTTTTGAATTTGAGTTATTCCGGGAGCTTCCTCTCGCCAAACTGGAGAAGCTAGAGTTCCCCTTTTCCGATGACGTGGAGGAACCTTACCTCTTCCATACCCGGCACCGGCGGCTGGCTATCCATCAGTACAACGGAACAGTACTGAATACCTACGAAGACCCGTTGGTCAATCGAGTTTCGCAATGGAATTACCGGATGCACACCGGCAGCGGCAGCGTCGTGTGGTCTTTAGTACTCGGTGGCAGTACAACAGGCGTCTTATTCCTCCTGTATTCGGGGCTTAGCATTGGCTACCAGCGCTTGCGCGGTAAAACCAAGCAATTATACCACCCGAAAGAGGCAGAATACATCGTACTCTACGGATCGGAGAACGGCAGTACCCGGCAATTTTCCATGGCACTGTTTCGCAGCTTGCTTTCGCAAAAAAAGAAAGCATACTTAGCGGAACTAAATCACTTTACAGATTTCCCGCAGGCCAAATACATCCTGGTGCTCACCTCGACTTACGGCGATGGAGAACCACCTGCTAATGCTACTTCTTTTTTGGATTTGCTTCCGCAAAAAAACATACCCAACTTCATCCAATTTGCAGTGCTGGGTTTTGGCTCTAAAGCCTACCCTAAGTTCGGGCAGTTTGCGCTGGATGCGCACCGAGCACTCAAGAATCTGCCCCAGGTAAACCCGCTGATGGATGTAGAAATCATACACAATCAATCGAAGGTGGCTTTCTTGGAGTGGGCTAAAACTCTGAGTCAACATTTATCAATTGCCCTGCCCGTTGGGCGGCATTTGAAAGTAAAAATTCCCGGCCTAAGTGACTTTACGCTCGTAGATCGGCAAGTGGTTGAGACTGATGGACAGGAGACTTATTTACTGACTTTACAATCACATCGCAAAGTATCCTTTCAATCGGGAGATTTACTCGAAATCTATCCCAAGAGTGACCCCGTGAAGCGATCCTATTCCATAGCTGCCGACACCGAAGACCGGATACTGTTAGCAATCAAGCGGCACAAATACGGTGTAGCTTCCAATGAATTGTACCATCAGAAAAAGGGGACAATAGTCCGAGGACGGTTGGTAGGCAACGAACATTTTCACTTTCCAGCGCTCGCCCCTTCTGTAATTCTAATTAGCAATGGTACGGGAATTGGGCCTTTTCTTGGAATGATTCAGGAGCAATTTGCGGTACCCATCAAGCTCTACTGGGGCGGGCGAAGCGAAAAGGATTTCTCGCTGTATCGAAATTATCTGCAACACGTAGAAGCTAAACACATGGGGTTTTCTTTCTATACGACCTATTCGCGTGATGGAGCGCGCCAGTATGTGCAGGATATCGTCCGGCAAGAGTGCCAACAACTAGCCCGTCAGCTAGCATACGGAGGGTATATCATGATCTGTGGCTCTCTGGCCATGCAGCGGGAGGTACTCACTGTGCTAGCAGAAGCCATTGCCAACTACACAGATAAAACGTTGACGGAATACTTGACCCTGGGTCAGGTTAAAATGGACTGTTATTAATTCAACACAATAAAAAAATAAACAATATGAAAAAGTTAACGACACTCAGCTTATGCTTTTGCCTACTAAGTAGTTCAGTGTACGCCCAGAGTAGCAAAGAAAAAGACGCAGCAGCCATCAAGGCGATGTGTGGTTGCAATGAAGTGACCTTCAATTTTGCTGAAACGTTCAACTACGTTGATGATCCCGAGTATAAGCCTTCGCCTGTAAAGCAGGTGGGAGCGCTGGAATGGGTACAACTCGTAGAGGATGCCGATGACAAAATAGTTCTGCAGCACCTACTCGTCATTTCCCAAGGTGAAGAGAATTACATCATCAAGCACTGGCGGCAGGACTGGGAATACGAAAATCGTGATTTCTACACGTACAATGGTGATAATAATTGGACTTACGAACGTAAATCCAAAAACGAAGTAGCCGGCGAATGGACTCAAAAAGTATTTCAAGTTGATGATAGCCCACGCTACGAAGGAACAGCTCCCTGGGTACACATTGATGGCAGGAGTTATTGGGAAAATACCACCAATGCGCCCCTCCCACGCCGCGAATACACCATCCGCAGCGACTACAATATCACCGTTCGCCAAAATCATGTAGAAATTGTCGAGCATGGCTGGGTTCACGATCAGGACAACAAAAAAGTACTGCGTAAAGACGGCGAAGACACCGTAATCGCCGAAGAAAAAGGCTTTGATACCTACACTAGAGTCGATCCTTCCCGCTGCCAAGCTGCACAGGATTGGTGGGCCGCCAACCATAGTATGTGGGGAACGGTTCGCGACGGTTGGGCTTCCGTTTTTGCCCAAAAGAAAG
>CAZZGE010000269.1:0-5940 GCA_964653665.1 uncultured Porifericola sp.
AACAAAAACTCTATCAAAGGGCTGCTTGAGGTTCCCCTCATATGTTATACACTCAATTCAATTTATTTCTAGTTTAAATACTACGCACATCAGTATATACTTTTCTCACTGCCTCTCCTCTACTTCCCCCACATGTCTGCTTAAGTCAAGCAGTTTCTCACGTTAAGGATTAATGCATTATTTTATAGATAAAATAGCGCTTAGCATAAATCACAAAAGAAGCTAACGATTTACATATTGACTCCCTCTTCTATTGCTGGATTGCCGGCGACTAATAACTTTCTCCTTGTAAATCTACCTGGCAATTGCATCCCATGATAAAAAAGGAAGTGCACAATAAAAAAATGCCCCGAGACGCATCCCGGGGCATTTTTATCAAAAACCCTAGTGAAAAAAACTATCGGACACGATATTGTACCGAAAGTTGGCTATCCTCAACATCAAATCCTCTTATCAATTCGCCTAGTTGTACCAGGGCGTATTCGTCAGCAGATCCAGCTGTGGCGTCGGCTAATCTTACAATAAGCACCTGCCCGGTAGCAACATCGCTCAGGTTACCCACCACTGACTGCGGTGTTCCTTCCATGTAAGCATCGCGCACATCCTGGAAGCTGGCTCCATCAAAATCAAAACCTTCCTCGACTAGTATAAAGTCTGAACCACCTAGGGCTTCGAGTTGCAACTGGCTACCCACTACTCTTACTGCCAGGTCACCTCCAGTAGCGACTGTATCGCCGGCACTGAAGTCAATAGGATTACCATCAGCTTCCAGTGCTAAGTCTACCGGACCCGCCAGCGGAATAGAAAGCGCATCAATGCTTACCGTTTGAGTGGCGGAAATTCCGTCTGCTGTGGTAGCTACAAACCTTAGCCCAATATCACCACCTGGTGCTACTACAGCTTCAGAAGGAACTACGATATCCAGACTATCTTCTGAGGTGGTAAATGTTTCCAAAGGTGTACTGGAAAATTCGCCATCTGTTGTGTCGCGAAAAAATACCTCCACCTCACTCAAGCTGGCATTTACGAGATCTACCTCGTATTTCACCCTGATCGTTGAGTCGTTGAACGTTTCTTCCGGAGCATCTACAGACAAGGGGTTGTAGAAATCCAGGCTAAAACGACGGTAACTCGTTTGTCCGTTTACTGATACCTGGAAGAGCAAATCAGTAGACCCGACATTGGCAGCCCCTACATTATCAGGATTGGCCACTATATCTGCAATGGATACCTGCAGCGTAGCATCGGGGCCGGAAAGCGTGGTCAGCGTTTCGTTGATGTTTTGTGTTACATCATTGGCTGAATAACTTATTTCCCGGATTACCTGTATCTCGCTGGCCCCCGGCGCGCTTACCGGTATAACTACATTGTCCAGCAAAGAGAAGTCGGCCCCATAAGCCGGGTATCCCTCGAAAGTTATGTCGGACTCTGCCTGTTCGAGTGGAAGAAAATCTTCATTTTCTTCACAGCCCCAACCTACTATGGCTAGCAGGACAAGCGCTATTATGAATTTATATTGATTCGTGATATTCATATCTTATCCGTAATTAAAAAATTATTGAAATACCGGTAAGGTAAGGAAGAGATTGTCCTCATCGCTGGAGATTCCCAGTCTGGAACGAGCAGCATCCTTATTTTCCTGATTATACAGATCCTCACTATTGGGGTAAGGAAAACGCTGCGGAATCGTAGTGATCGTCGAGCGTATCTCACGATTCGGTGTCAGGTCAGGGAAACCGGTACGACGCTGGTCAGCCCAGGCTACTTCGGTCAGTGGATAGATCAGTTTATACTTCTCATCCATGACGGTCTGCACATCGGCATCACTCACACCACCCAGGTACTGATCTATAGCCAGCGGAGAAATTTCCATTACTTCCATGTTGGCCCGTATGCCCGCCTCCATAGCGGCCATTGCTCCGGCAGTATTGCCAGCACGAGCTTCAATTTCAGCTTCCATCATTTTAACCTCAGAGTAAGTAACCAACTTGAGTGGAGAACCCTGGCTGGTCCAAAACTGGTCGGCAAAACCATTAGTCGCTCCAATATACTCATCGTACCGAGGATCGCCGCTCATAATACTCCTGAAGTTAGGATGTGTGAGCATCGTAGCAGTACGATCATTTTCAAACAGCCAGAAAGGATTGGCCCCTGTAATGGTTGCTTCAAACGGAAAGAGCGCATTATCAGCATTGCTACCCAAAGCATCGGCAAGCGCTGCAGCGGCCGCATCGTAGTTACTCTGCTGTAACTGGTAACGGGCCAGCAGACCATAAGCCGTTTTGACCCATAGATCGGCGTCCCCGCCGTGAATAAAATCGTCCCCACCGGGCTGTAGAACGCCAGCATCGCCACTCAGGTCAGCGATCCCTTCTTCGAGCAGTTGCTGGATAGAAGTATAAATCTCAGCCTGGGTATCATAGGCAGGCTGTATGATTCCCTCGTCTCCCTGGAAAGCCTCAGAGTAAGGCACATCGCCAAAGAAAGTTGTCAAAATGCCCAGGGAGTTGGCCATCATGACTCGGGCAATACCCCGGTAATAAGGAGCATCTATAGCATTTTCTCCGGTAGTTTTCTCTATAATAAGGTCAAGGTCTTTCATCACTCCACCGTACATGCCGGTACGCCAGAAGTTGTTCATGGCATTATCGGTAATGTTGTACTGTGTGTAGGCCAGTTGCTGAGCATCCTGTCCCTGGAAATACTGCATAAACATACCAGGATTACGCCCTCCCAGTGAACCGGTAGCATAGCCCAGTTGCATGATCGCCCCTGGTAACAAAAGGCTGACCGACACCTGGTCTTCATTCAGTGAAGTAGGGTCTACATTAGTGTCGCCATACTCGCAGGCAGAAGTAGCCAAAATCATGACCATTGCCAGCAAGAGACTGTTGATTTTATTGAAATTCATATAATAAAGCTTTTTGGGTTCTTAGAAAGTAACGTTCAGGCTGACTCCGTATCCCCTGGTGTTGGGATTGTTAAAGTAGTCTAATCCAAATCCGTTACCTGTGCCAGTAAGGTTGGTTTCCGGGTCAATACCACGGTATCCGGTAAATAGTAAGAGGTTACGACCGGTAAGTGCCAGATCTACTGCGCTTACTCCCAGGTTATCTGTCAGAGCATTGGGCAGCGTATAGGCCAGGCGCACCTCTCTGAGGCGTACCCAGGAAGCGTCTTCTACGTTTTCTTCACCCAGTGTACCAAAACCATAACGCACCCAGCGGTTAGAGCCGGTTCCTACGTCATCGTTGTTCATATCCACCTGTTGGGTATTAGGCACAAACTCACCAGATTCCGTTTCCTGTACACCCTGATAGATGACTCCGTCACCCAATTCGCCACGATAATCAGCAGAGTGTTGAGTTACACCAAAATACTGAGCGATTCCGTAGGTACCGTTCCACACATCACCTCCCTGGCGAATATCAACCAATGCACTCAGACTAAGTCCTTTGTAAGAGAAAGTATTGGAAACACCTAGTATCCAGTCGGGATTGGGATCTCCCAGGATTTTGGACTCGGTAGCGGTAAGCGGAAAACCATCCGCACCGATAATTAGCTCATTAAAATATGGGCTGCTTTCGTCTTCAACGCGCTGAAAACCGCCGCCAAAAATAGTCCCAAAAGGCTCACCCTCGATAGCACGAGATGAGGTGCTGGTAAATCCTGCCAGGGAGATATTGGTAAGGTCAGGTAGCACTTCTTCTACAATATTTTCATAAGCTGTGAAGTTAAAGCGAGTATCCCAGCGGAAGGATCCTGACTCTACGAGCGTAGCATTAACTACAGCTTCTATACCTTCGTTGGTAACCAAACCGGCATTCTGGACAGAGGATAGATAGCCCGATGCAGCAGAGATATCTACCGGTAGTATCTGGTCTACTGTTTCGGCATTGTAGTAAGTAACGTCCAGTCCCAGGCGGTTGTTGAAGAAGCGTAAGTCAACACCGATTTCAAAAGTCGTGGTTGTTTCTGGTTTCAGCTGATTATTTCCTAAATCTCCATCCTGTTCAAAAGCATTCTGACCCAGAATCGGGAATACCAATCCATCAGTAAATCCGTCACCGGTTACCTCTGTCTGGGCAAAGTAGTTGGATGTAGCGTAGAACGGAGCATCATTACCTACCTGACCGTAGCTGACACGAAGTTTACCGTAGGGCAGGATATCGTTATCGCTGATTCCTAGCATTTCGGTGAATTCCAGTCCCAGGCTGGCTGCCGGGTAGAAAAACGAATTCTCTCCGTCGGGCAAAGTAGATGACCAGTCGTTGCGAGCGGTCAGGTTCAGGTAAATCATGTCGCGGAAGCCAATATTAGCCTGGGCGATCGCACCGTTTACTTTTCTGCGCTCAATGATTTCCTGAGCGTTTCCGGGAGATGCGTTAGAGATATGGTAGAAGTCCGGCACACTTAGTCCGTTACCATCAAAAGCTACCCTGCGGTAGTTTGTAGAGAAGTAGTTATGCCCCACCAAAGCGTCTATTGACCACTCTTCCAGTTGCTTATTATAAGTCAATAGTAAATCGGAGTTGATATTTTGACTGAAGATGTTGTCATAATCTACTTCGCCCGGATTGAAGAATGCCCCAGGGGAAAAAGGATTTGGCACAGAACCCACTCTTGCCTTACGGCGGTCAGTGTACTGGTCTAATCCTAGTTTATAGGATACGTTCATCCCAGGAATAATTTCGTAGCTGAGGCTGGCATTACCGAAAATACGATTTACATCATCGGTCGTATAGTTTTTATTCACTACCCAGTAGGTGTTGTCATAAACACCGTAGCGATAACTTCGCTGAGTTCCGTCGGGAAACTGGTAAGTTGAAGGATCATCGGCCGCTTCCCGCCCGATTTTACCGGCACCTATATCAAAGGTAGGGGTATTTCGGATCAGGCCAAGCATCACCCCTCTCAGGTTGGATCCTCTTTCAGGTCTGTCTCCTCCGGAGTTTACATAATTGGCCGACAAAGATGCAGTCAGCTTATCAGTGATATCTGTAGAGACATTTGTCCGTAGCGTAATCCTCTCAAAAGTAGAGTTAGGAATGACCCCCTGGTTGTTTAGGTAGCCCGCTGAGAGATAATAATTGGATTTCTCAGTACCCCCACGCACGGATACGTTGTTGTCGCTACGCAGACCAGGTACGAAAAAGTTGCTCGGGTTGTCAAAGGCTTCGGCAGGCTGTCCGTTACCCTCTCCTACAGGAACGAGACGTCCCCGATCGCTGAAACGGTAACTTTCATCGCCGTCGTACTCCAGGTTTTCAATGCGAGGGCCCCATGACCATAGTTCTGCAACTTCAGGGCCACGGTAGCTACCGTTTCTTCCCTGAGCATATTCCTGCTGGAGATTCATAAAGCGATTGACCTCACTCACCTCCCAGGTTGTATTGACATTAACCGTAGGAGCAGCACCTTTTTTACCTTTTTTGGTGGTAATAATAATGGCTCCGTTAGCAGCACGAATACCGTACAATGCGGTAGCAGATGGCCCTTTAAGTACTGTCATACTTTCCACATCGTTAGGGTTGATATCAATGGCACGGTTTGACTGGTCAACACCACCTACCCCGTTCCCTACCGCATCATTACTGATCGGCACCCCGTCTACCACAAAGAGGGGATCGTTACTTCCATCAATAGAAGTATTACCCCGAATACGAATAGAAGCCGAGGCACCGGGTGCTCCGGATGAGGATACAATGTTGACACCCGCCAATTTACCGTTCATGGAGTTGACCAGGTTAGTCTGGGGAGCCCGAGTGATTTCCTCACTTTCAATTTCCTGTACACTGTAGCCCAGTTTACGGCGGCTTTGCTCAATACCGATAGCCGTTACTACTACTTCAGAAAGTTGCTTGGCATCTTCGGCCATTACTACATCAATGACCGTGCGGCCATTGATCGCAATGTCTTGAGCAGCCAAACCAATAAAAC
>CAZZGE010000270.1:0-1228 GCA_964653665.1 uncultured Porifericola sp.
TGACCAGGTCAGACCAACGGAGCTGTGCGACACTGCTTGCCTCTCGCAGGTGCTGCTGGTAGTTTTCCTGCAAGTCATAGATATCGGATACTGTGCGCTCTATCTGGCGAGATACGCTTACCTGCTCTTCTATTTTGTCCAACTGATCTTTTAGCGTAGCGCCGTTGGCAAGGGTCATCGCAATATGGGATACATCAATAACCGGGATGCCCTGCGCAAGTACAGGAATAGCAGTAGTAGTGAATAAGAATATTACAGTAATCACAGTTCTCATGGGCTGGTAGTGGTTTTTTGTTGCACAATAAAAAGGGGATAGCCGTCGGGCAGGAAGAAAGTGTTGGGTCGCTGCCGGGCAGCGTTGAGCAGGTTTTTACCCAGGACAGTGCCTAACACCAGTCCTGTTCGGGCAGGTAGTTGTTGCATGCTTTGACCGGCTTGCTGCAGGGCCGCATCGGTAGTGGCCTGCTCCAGGCGTTGATCGGCGGGTTCTAGTAAAATGCCCTCGTGGTAAGTATGATCATGCACCTGGTAGGTGACTGCTTGTTCATTAATGCGGGAGATGCTGATGCTTATTTTGTTTAAAGCAAACTGTACACTGCCGTAGAGCAGCGTGCCGGCCGGGTATATTTGTTGAGCTGGTTGGTTGTCTAATACCAGCGGTTCTGAGAGCCGGAGCACGATTCTTTGCTGGTTGGTAAGTTGCTGGTCACCGTGCACCTGGCAGGCCACGAAGCGCTGAGCCGGCTTACCATAAAGAGATACAACTGCACCTTCCACCTTGACCGGCTGGAAAAGGCTTACTGGTAGTGTATCAGGGCTTACTACCTGTTTAGGCTTGGTTACCGAGTGTCTTCTTCTTTTCCTTTTTCGTCTGGTAGGCGGCTGCTTATCTTTTGTAGCAAGCTTGCCTGCGTCTACCAGCGAGTCTAGTGCGGTTGGTATGCTTGGCGTGGCTGTTTGCTGCCACCGTTGCCACCAAGGCATATTGTTACCAGCAGCTACCTGCTTGCGTGCAGTTTGAGGAAAGCGGGTGGTAGCCAGCGTGCTTTGATAGACTTTGGTTTTGTCAGGCAGTGGTTTGCGCTGCAGGGAGTCTTCCAGGTAAAAGCTGGGCAGGGGTGTGCCATGGAGCGTAGCGATCCAGGATTGTCCCTGCAGTAGCAACGCAGCAATGGCCAATGCTGCCCCGGCAAGTACCCACAATAAGCTAAAGCGGGTCAGTATACGT
>CAZZGE010000270.1:1328-2430 GCA_964653665.1 uncultured Porifericola sp.
CCGATGCCCAGTGTTTTGAAGTAAAGCGAGGTCTGGTTTTCAACTTTGAACTTGAGATAAGTAGCCGCGTGGTCATGCAGCATGCCGACTAAACTCAGACGAAGCCCGTTTTCCTGCTTGGTAGCATAGATCAAATCTTCCTGCTGTACGAGTTGCAGCAGGGCTGCCCGCTGGTAGGTATCTAGCTGGCCGTTGCCCGAATGCGTTTTTCTAAAGTCATAGAAAGCTTTAGGTCGGGCGCTGAAAGTGAGTGTTGCTGTAAAGGGCTCGCCACCTACTACAGCGTAAAAGGGTGAGTCGGCTACGCTGTCTTGTTTGGCCAGAAGAAACACACTATTGCCCTCAATGCGCGCCTCATAACGAAGGGGATTGCCCACATCGGCCAGGCTCACCGGGGCATCAAAGAGCAGGTAAGACTTGGCCTGATTGGAAACCGCAATCGTATCCTGGCTTTGCCCTGCTAGGGAACAGGTTAGTAGCAATAGCAGTGGTAGTATTTTCATCATTTCATTCATCATCATGGTTGTTCTTCTCTTGCGTAGGGGATAAAATCAAAATTGGTCAGCTCCAGGCCGAAAGGATTCTTCTCATGGCGGTAGGTCTGTACCAGCTCAAAGCTGGCCGCAATCGGCAGGGTCCGGACGTTAGTACCGATATGTACCTCCTGTAGGGCGTAGAAGCTGCCCTGCACCGGAAAGCTGTTCATGTCCAGCACTACTGAATCTAGCTGTACCTCGGTATGGGAGCCGTAGCGCACGTAGTTTTTGTGCACCTCTCCTTCTTCAAAGTCATGGTAGATGCGCTTGCCGGATTCTTCATCTATTAAGTTCAGCGCCGCATTGATATGCTCGTAGTAAGTCTCGGCGCTGTGGGCGAACATGTTCTTGAGAAAAGTCTCCACGTGATTTTGCGCTTCTATGCGCGTCACTTTACGTCCGTCGTAGTAGCTGGCCGGGAAAGTACCCCAGGAGGTAATGACATAAGTACGCTGCTGGTACTCCTCTTCTAATTGCTGGTAGAGTACGGCATAGGCCACCGTGGCGGCTACAAAGCCCGACAGGCTCAGCAGGGCAATGAGCCGCATACTCCTAAAGCTCTGGTT
>CAZZGE010000270.1:2530-5922 GCA_964653665.1 uncultured Porifericola sp.
ACAATCACCAGGCTCACCAGCACAAAGTTGGTGGTGTCTAGTTGCTCAGGGAAAAGCAGCCCATCAAAGTAGAGGCTGTTGAACTCACTCACCAGTGTGTCAAGAATGATAAGCGTCACACTCCAGAACTGCACGGTCAAATAGCTCTGCAGCCATTTTAGGAACAGGCTACCAAAGCCGGGAATCACTGAGAGCCCCAGTGCCAGCGGCCCGACAATGTAGAGAAAGCCCAGCAGCACCAGGCGGATCAGTTCTATGCCTTTTCTTACGATATGCACAAAGGAGCCTTCCAGCAATGCCAGCAGCCAGGTGACCAGGTCAAAATTCCAGAGCCGGGTGAAATTCTCGTACACCTCTTCCATGCTGGAAGGCAATTCTCTTTCTGCGCCGAACAACAACAGGTTCCACATCGCGGTAAGCTTTTGCATGAACGTCCGGTCTGGGCCGATGTACTCGGTGATGGCCTCCAGCGAGGCACTGAGCACTTCTAGCAGGTCGCGGTAAAAAGCCAGCACGATCAGTATCACCACGCCCCTGACCAGCGGATAAGCATCCAATCTAAACCGGCTATGCATCACCAGGGCGGTAAACAGCTCTTTGAAGAGCACGATCATCAAAAACAGCGGTACCATGGCAAGGCCCAGCGGCAAAGTCTTGTCCAGCAAGGCATTGACCGCACCTAGAAACTCAGCACTGACAGCGACGTTGTTCATGGCAGATTTTTATCTTCAATAAATTGATTGATGGCATACGAAAGATTGCCATGATAGCGATCAATGAGTGCTCGCAAGTAATTGCGCTCGGCAGGCTTGGAGGAAAGCACCGCATCCAGGTGCGGCGAAGTCTCCAGTACATACACACAGGCTGCTTCGCCCTGTTTGATAAAGAGCTCGCGGAAGTCTTTTTCTACCCGGATAGATCTAATCAAATCCACCTCGTGATCGGTAAAGCCCAGGTAGGTGGAGAGCTCTTCTATGAGCCGCTGGTCCTGGTGTTTTAAAATGATTTTTGTGTCGGCATTGACCAGCACTGCTTCCCCAATGCTGGCATTTTTGATCTCAGAGAGCCCCTGCGTGATGATGTTCACCGAGCCATTGTTCTTCCTGATCGTTCGGAAGAGATCTTCTATGAAAGCCTTGAGCTTGCCGGAGAGCATCGCCCAGGCCTCATCCAAATAGAGATACTTAATTTGATCAGGAAACTTACGGATCTGATCCAGGGCCAGCTCGGTGATGAGCAAAGTGATGAGCGGATACAGCAGCGGGTCGCTGTTGACCTTGTCCAGGTCAAAGCAAACTAATCTTTGCTCGCTGATATCTATTTCCTGCTGGGCATTAAGTAAGTCCCGGTAAGCCCCTCGCACGAACGGCCGCAGCACGATAAAGAACTGCTGCATGTCAAAGTAGCGAACTTCGCTTTGGTAGTCATCATCATTGCGGTGCTGCCGGTCGTAGGCCTGCAGGAAGTCATAGAATGAATACATGCCCGGCTGCATCTGACTTTGCTCTAAGTGAAGATAGTAACGGGGCAGCAACATCTGAAAGATCGCCCGCTCGGCCGCGGTTAGCTCGCTTTGCTGGGAACCACTGCCTTTCCAAATCGTGCTCAAAAGCGCAATCAGGAAGTTGAGCTTTTCAGAAGTCAGCTGATAGCTGCCGTTTTCTGCCCTGCCGAGTAAAAAAGGATTGAAGGTCAGCGGCTTTTCCGGGCTGTATTCAAAGTACGTCTTATCAAAGTCTTTGCCGTTAAGGGCGTAGACGACATTGCGGTAAGTGCCGCCCTTGTCAATGATGATCTGCCGGGCACCCCGCTCAAAGCGCTGGGCGATCAGGTGGCCCATGGTGTAGGACTTGCCCGAGCCGGAAGGGCCGATCACCACGCAGTTCTGGTTGGACTGCTCGGTGTTGAAAAGGTTGACCTGCAAAAGGTTGCGGTGCCGGTCACAGAGATAATCCCCAGTCTGGTCACCAGTGACATGATCCATAAAGTACAGGTAGCAGGCAGCGATCTCGTCGGAAGTCGTCAGCCAGCGGTAGTGCTGGAAGCCGTTGCCGGGCAGACAGGCAAAGAACAGGTTGGCCGTATCGTAGCTTTCTACCAGGGCTTCGGCACCGTATAACTGCCGCATGGCCGAGACCACCCTTTCCAGGTGGGCTTTGCGCTGTGCCTCGTCACTGTCAAAGACAATCACCGACTGATGCAGGCTGACCAACTGGGCATGGGCCGAGCGCACGTAGGCAGTGAATTCCTGAAGCTCTTCGGCTTTGAGCTGGTGGTCTTGTGTGGTGAGCCATTCCAGCGAATCATTGAGCTTACGGTCAAAGTCCAGTACCTTGAGCTGGCTTTCGGTATCTTCTACCAAAATGCACTGCGAAAGGATATGGGGGAACTGCAAATGAAAAGACAGGGGATAGACATAAGGACTGCCCACGCCTTTCTCATCCTTTACACTGGCCAGCACTTCGCTGCCCTCTTCAATCATCGTTACCACGTTTACCTTCTTCTCGCCTACTGCCAGAGAAGCCTGGTCATTGCACATGGGTCGGTTGAGGCCTGATCGTCGCTGGTCAGGATGACTTTCAAAGTCAAGGTTGAGATAGCGTAGTACCAGGCTTTGCAGATCCTCGGCTTTAAGACGGGTGAGGCTTACACCGGGAAGGGCATACAGCCCTTGGGCAAATTCGCTGGCAAGGGCCTCGGCTTGGGAGAGCAGGGCGTCCACCCCTGAAAAGGGGTTCTTGAGCAGGGCCTTGCCGTAGGCAAAAGCAGTGGTAATGGGGTTAGGTCTTTGTAAAACCACCCGGCTGAAAGGGTCCTGTTTTACCGGTGGAAAAGAAAGGAAGAGGTAGCTCTCCTGCCGCAGCGCCAGGCGATCCATGAAGTGGCCCTGTAGCTTTTGGGCGTAATATGCGGAAGACTGTTCCTTCGGCCGATAGGCCTGATCGTAGTAGATATCAGTTTTCTGAACCACACTGCCCACGGGCAACTGCCTGATCTTTTGGCTCAGGAGTTGACTGGCCTGCTGGTAGTGGCCGGGCGTCCAGGATTCCTGGGGAGCACCGGACAAGTAAAAGCCGACCGCAACCCGGCCGTCTTTGAGGATCAATTTATCCGACTCCAGGGCAAAGACCGGCTGGCGGTCGCTTAGGTTAGCTGTTTTTTGTTTCATCGTAGGGTGTGGGTGGTCGGCATACAGTGACTGAAAGCCAGCATCCGGATGCCGTTTTTTGTGGTTTGAATATGAATAAAGAGCTGCCTGTTTAGGATTGTTGTCTTCTTAGCGGTGCACGGTCTTTTCTTTCCCGGTCTTTGGCTTTTACATGCAGGCCTGCCCTTCTGCGGTTGTTCAAAACGGGTTTTCTGTCATGGCTCACCCTGCCGGCTGTCCCTGG
>CAZZGE010000271.1:0-5919 GCA_964653665.1 uncultured Porifericola sp.
GTGTTGGGCAAAATTACAAACATTCGCTCAACTAATTTAACGGTAGAGAATAGCCTGACCGGGCGGTCCATGCGGTCAGCTAATGCCTTTTTTCTAGCTTTGATCAGTATTCCCAGGCTTACCGGAATGATTACCATTCCAAACACCTACCCGATGGTCTGTAGCATATTGAGATGAAAGGCTGTTTTCTTGCCCATGATCAGAATCAGGTCAAGGTTGACGATGAACCGTAATCATGCTGCTGACCGCCGTCAGGCTGACTGAGAGGGCGGTATCACCTTTGGCAAGGTGGGTGATCAGGTTTGAAGTAGGGCCACCGGGACAGGCTGCCAGCAGGATAAGCCCGATGGCAATTTCGGGCTGTACCGGAAACAGTAGGATCAAAGCAAAGCCAATGGCTGGCAGCAGAATCAACTGGTTCATCAGGCCGATGAGCATTGCTCCAGTACTCTCTTGAAATCGGTAAGTGTGAGAGACAGGCCCCTGCCAAACTTTTAGTGAGGCCACCATTACGATGGCAGAAGTGCTAGTCATAGTAAAATCTTTTATTTATGCATCCTATGCCGAATTTAAAATATACACCCTGGAAATTACTTCAAGTACACCTACGTGACCAGCTAGGCAAAACAACAGTAAGGAGCAACACCAGAGGCTGTAAGAAATGCCTTGACCAAAAGTATGGGACTGTCCGAACCAATATTTAGAAAAATGACTTTTTCAACAATTTTAAAATATGAAATAAAATATTAATATTAATTGACTTTTTACGAATTAGAGGATTAAATATTTAACTTTTCATAAGTTAATGACAGGTGGGTACAGGATGCCTGCTCCTCTTTTAAGCTCTATACTGTAAGTTTGTAACTTATTAGAACCGAACAACCATATGCGTATTCAAAACCAGACTATTCAAAAATTCAACGAGCAGGAGCATGATCTTCATCAGAAAAAGCTGAACGCCCTGCTCAGCAGTTGGGAGGCGCCGCAAGCCCTGGAGAGAATTATTGACAAAGTAGCCAAGCTACAGATTGCCATTCCGAGTTGGGCGCTGGGTACCGGGGGAACTCGTTTTGGGCGTTTTCCCGGTGGAGGCGAACCCCGCAGCCTGGAAGAAAAGCTGGAAGATATTGGGCTGTTGCATGCCCTGAATGGCAACAGTGGCGCTGTATCCCTTCACATCCCCTGGGATATACCTGAAAATTACCAAACCATCCGCAGCCTCGCTGACGAATTGGGAATTGTGTTTGACGCTGTTAATTCTAATACTTTCCAGGATCAACAGCAGCAGGCGGAGTCTTATAAGTTTGGCTCTCTGGCCCACAGCCAACGAAAGGTTCGGCAGCAGGCGGTGGCCCATAACGTAAACGTGATTCGGCACGGAGAAGCGCTGGGTTCTAAATCCATTACTGTTTGGTTGGCTGACGGCGCCAGCTTTCCCGGGCAGCAGAATTTCCGGAAATCGTTTGAGCGGACGCTGGAGTCACTACAGGAAATCTACACACAAATGCCCGATGACTGGCGAATGTTTGTAGAATACAAGCCCTATGAACCTAACTTTTACTCCACCGTCATCCAGGACTGGGGAAGTTCTTATTTGCTGGCTTCCAAACTGGGCGATAAAGCCTACTCGCTGGTAGACCTAGGGCATCACCTGCCTAATACCAATATTGAGCAGATCGTCAGCCGCCTGATGATGGAAGGTAAGTTGGGAGGCTTTCATTTCAATGACTCCAAGTACGGCGATGACGACCTTACTGTGGGGAGCATCAAGCCATACCAGTTGTACTTGATCTTCCTGGAACTGGTAGAGGGAATGGAAGGTCATGATTTTGCCTGGATGATTGATGCCAGCCACAACGTCAAAGATCCGCTGGAAGACCTACTACAGTCTGTAGAAGCGATCCTGATTGCCTATGCGCAGGCTCTGTTGGTAGATCGCAATACCCTGGAAGCAGCCCGCGATACCAACGACGTTACCCTTTGCCAAGAGATTATCCAGGATGCGTACCGTACTGATGTACGTCCACTGCTGGCAGAAGCGCGTCTGAAAAAGCAAGCTGCCCTCCAGCCGATGAAGCTATTCCGCCAGTTAGATGTGCGTCAGCAGCTTATAGAAGACCGTGGTACTGAAGCCATGGCCAGCGGCTTATAGCAAATAAAGTCTCCTATCAAAAAATATATAACAACCTAAGTATGCACTACTATGTCACAGCCTGTTATTGCCATTTACGACATTGGCAAAACCAATAAGAAGCTGATTCTATTTGATCAGCGATACAAGATCGTCCATGAAGAAAGTCGTAGCTTTGAAGAGATAACCGACGATGATGGATATCCGTCAGACGACCTGGAAGGAGTAAGTCAATGGGTCAAAAAGAGCTTTAAGGATATCAAAAAACAGGAAGCCCTGGACATCAAGGCAGTCAACGTCAGTGCGTACGGAGCCTCCCTGGTGCACCTGGATGACAAAGGTACGCCGGCTACCCCTCTTTACAATTATCTCAAAACCTTTCCGAAAGAGCTGGCGGAAAAATTTTACTGTCAGCATGGAGGACAGGAAGCTTTCTCGATACAGACAGCCTCTCCCAGCCTGGGTATGCTAAACAGCGGACTCCAGTTGTACTGGCTCAAGTACCAAAAGCCGGATTTGTTTGCCAACATCAAACGGACGCTGCATCTTCCCCAGTACTTCGGCTATCTGCTTCACAAAAAAACCTTTTCAGAAATGACCAGCATTGGCTGTCATACCGGGCTGTGGGATTTTCAGAACGACCGTAGCCATGATTGGGTGTACAACGAAAAGCTCACTTCTCTGTTTCCTCCGATTGTGCCCACCCACAGTTTTAAGATGGTAAAGAGTAAGCTAAGCTCAGTACGGTGTGGTGTAGGCATCCACGACAGCTCATCCGCACTGGTACCTTACCTGATGGGCTTTCGGAAGCACTTTATGTTGTTGTCTACAGGTACTTGGAATATCACGATGAACCCTTTCAATCAGGAGCCTTTGACCACCCAGGAGTTAGCAAGAGATTGCCTGAACTATATGGATTACCGAGCCAAACCGGTCAAAGCATCCCGTGTTTTTTTAGGTAACGAACTGGCTTACCAGGCCCGGCGGCTGGCCGAGTACTTTGGAAAGGCTAAAAATTATCACGAGCATATACAACTTGACAGAAAGATACTGTCCGATCTTATACAGGCCAACTATACGGAACAGAGAAAATTTTATCCTCAGAAAATGTACGGTACCGGTCCCCTGCCCAACTACATCGGACCTGACAATGATCTCTCCTGTTTTAGTAGCTACGAGGAAGCTTATCACCAGCTCATGTTAGATTTAGTAAGTATACAGATATGCTCTCTCAAACTGGCACAGGGCCAAACCCACCCCGAGAGGGTCTTTGTGACAGGCGGATTTGTTGGTAATCAGCTTTTTCTTCAACTGCTGGCAACATTGTACTCCGAAGTACGGCTATGCATCAGTAAATTAAACAAGGCTTCGGCACTGGGAGCTGCCATGGTCATGCATCGCCACTGGAACCGTGAGAATGGGGTTACTCATCTCTTTGAGAACTTTACGCCGGTAGAGCCGCTCGGTATTCCCGAACTGGACCACTACGCTGAAAAAGTAGGGCAGCAGGTTTTTCACTGATTCTGGGCATGCGCATATGGACAGCATACGGATCTTGTTGAATACTCGCCTGATGGTGGCTCCAAGCACGATTTGTGAGAAGTTACCAGTGAAAGACAAAAGTTTGTCTCAATCACATCTAGCTCTCCGGTAATGACATGCAGCAGCTAGTGCCACATATCCTGGAAGATGTGCTCCTGCACTTCATTGAGATAGCGCTAAGAAAGGTCTACCGGTAAATCGGAAGTACCACAAAGCACACTGGTAAGCGATAACCCCAGGTGCGGGATTCCTGCTCCAGCTTCTGGAGGCGTAGCCACTCGGTTCCTGAAAAGCTACGATTTCGGGCTGTTTTCTGGCTAGTCATTCGCTGATCCGCTTTTTGAGCTTCTTACTGGATAGTCCGGCCTCCATCTTGTTGGTGAATCCTTGGTAGATATTATATGAAATTGTTTTGAAAAAGTTTGTATTTATCCGAGTTAAAAAATAAAGTTGCCGTAATGAGTTAAGCGTAGAGGGGTGGGTATATTTACCTGGAACTTAGTAATTTTACAGCCAACCCCCGGCAGAAAATATTCCTTATGATAGCAGTTGGAGTTAGCCTATGGATACACTGAGTACCCTTCCCTTTGCAGAAGAAATGAACCGTCTCGGGATAGCCCGTCAGCCTTTTTTATTTCTGATAGATTTTGAGGCGCAGCGCCCCCTTATCTTTCCTCTGGATGAATTAAACGATGATGAAGTACGTTTTATTTTTCCCGGTCATAGCAATGTGGTGGCTCAGCCGCCACCCTCGCCCATCCCGATTGTACTGGAAAAATATCCTGTTTCTTTTGATACCTACCGTAAAGCTTTTGACACAGTGATACGCCATATTTGTGAAGGGAACTCCTTCCTTGTCAACCTAACCCAACCCACGCCTATTGTTTGTAACCTGGACCTTGGTCAGATCTTTGCCCACAGCTGGGCACCTTACCGCCTTTGGTACAGGGATCACTTCACGGTTTTTTCGCCGGAAACTTTTGTCAGGATACAGGATGACAAAATCTACGCCTACCCTATGAAGGGCACCATCAGCAGCAGTATTCCTGATGCTGAAAATATCATTCTCTCTGATGTGAAAGAGATGTCAGAGCATGTCACTATTGTAGACCTGATCAGGAATGACCTAAGCTGCTTTGCTAAGAAAGTGGAGGTTAGCCGCTTCCGCTACCTGGGCAAGGTACCCACCCAAAGAAGCAAGCTGCTGCAGGTAAGCTCCGAAATCTCCGGCTTCCTGCCGCAGGATTATCATAAAAAGCTGGGAGATATCATCAGCAGCTTGCTGCCTGCCGGCTCCATCAGTGGAGCCCCCAAACCCAAAACGCTGGAGATCATTTGCGAGGCCGAGGGTTATGAGCGAGGCTACTACACCGGCGTGATGGGTGTTTTTGACGGACAGAACCTGGACAGTGCTGTGATGATTCGCTTTATAGAACTACGGCACGGGCAGCTGGTTTACAAAAGCGGCGGTGGTATCACGGCCCGCAGCGATGCCCAAAAGGAGTACCAGGAAATGATTGATAAGGTCTATGTCCCGCTTGCTTGAAACCCTCTGCCTGGAAAACGGGCAGTTACGGTTGCTACCTTACCATACCGCCCGCATCCAACGTAGCAGGCGCGCACTGCTGCAACTGACCGTACCGCTGAATCTACAGGCTGCCCTGCTTCCTTTCCTCATACATTACCCAAAAGGTCTGTACAAATGCCGTGTGCTCTATAGCAGAGGGATTGACGAAGTACATTTTTCTCCCTATCAACGCCCGCAGATACGCTCCTTGAAAAAGATCTACAGCAATAACATTACGTACGACCATAAGTATGAAGAAAGAGCTGCCTTGCGTGCGCTCTACCAGCAGAAGGAGGAATGTGATGACATCCTGATCATCAAAGATGGGTGGGTCACCGATACCTATATTGGTAACCTGTTGCTTTTTGACGGAAAGCAGTGGTTGACGCCCGACAAACCACTGCTCCGGGGGGTACAACGACAGTACCTGCTGGAGCAGGGTTTTATCCGGTCAGTGCCAGTCAGAGAGAATGAACTGGAGAGCTTTCAGGCTTTTAAGTTCATTAATGCGCTAAACCCTTTTGAAGCTTCAGCGGCCATGCCTATAAGGCGTATTTATTAAACTTGATTTTTTATCTTTAGCGAAACACTAGCGTATGCTACCTTCTTATGCCCCTCTGGTACATAGACAAAACTTTACCATTCGCTCCTACGATGTGGATTTTCAGCGTCGGCTGCG
>CAZZGE010000272.1:0-5884 GCA_964653665.1 uncultured Porifericola sp.
GCCCATCCTGTTGAGCGCTAGTACATGCCCCCTTTTGTAATCAAGACTGCGTGCAAGGCTGTCAGCCTGCCGGGCATATTGAAGTGCTTGTCTGGGATCATCGTATATAAAAGACCGGGATATCTGATTAAGAAGTATTACTTTGTTCGTATCAGCAGGTGCTTGTTGAAGGATCATCAACAGACTATCAGTCGAGGCCTGGGCCAGGAGAGACGCTGGTACCAGCAGAATAATAAGCCCAGACCCAGCGTAAAATTTGGTTACTCTTGCTAACGCTGAAGTCCATATGTACTTGAAATACGATACCAAAGCACGGGTACTTTTGTTATTCTTGAAGCTGATAATTATCCTAAATTATACAAAATTTCAAATGACTAACATCATCTAGCAGAGAAGATGTATTTTCCAAAGAAATAAAGAACGTAAGAAAAGACATCTGAAGCCACATTGTATGTGAAATGTACAGATGTATTGGCCTCATTTGGCCGAGTGAATCAAAAACAGGTACTATTTACTGCTTCAATCCACATATTTTTTGGTACAGTAAAATGAGGCTGAATTTTTCATGAAGTAAGTTTTTTTCTAAAAATACGGACTTGTACTGTTGCTAATAAGGTGTTTATTTGGTTTTAGCGTAAATGATTGAAATTTTTTATAAGATACATTAAGTTTTGACCATGCTACATCTCTAATCGCCTTACCTGCATACTAGTATTCTTTACCCATCGTTTCCGACAAAATACCAGTTTTCTTATACTGGTAAAATGTAACAGGTGTAGAATAAAACAAATCTAATTTGAACCGCTATCTGACCCTCTTGCTATGTGGTCTTGTCATGAACAGTATGTCTTCTTGTGATCGTAAGGATGACGTTACCAATCCAGGTCGTAAATTTCAACTGTTCATTGATTATTGGAATCCTGACGGTAATAGCCCCGAGATCAGTTTTGACGAAGGGAACACCTCCGATGCTATTCGCATTGATTTTGACAATACTTTTGGTGGTACAGTGCTAGGTAGCTCACTTACTGAAGTCGCCATTGATAATTTCAGGATCATTGACCAGTATAATGGGAATCATCAGATAAAAAGAATTACCGCCTATGAGTATCGCCCCGATGTAAAAGACTGGAAGGAAGATGTAGAATTTACCATGGAATACGAGACCATTGAGGACCTGGCCGTTGTACTAGTACTGGACAGAAGCGAATCGCTGGGGGAGGACTTTACCAAAGTCAAAGATTACGCCTCCGATTTTGTGGATCGCATTTTCAGAGAAACCGGTTGGATACAGGTGGGCGTAGTGGACTTTGCTGATGATGTAAACACTTTGCCCCTTACCAACCGTCAGAATGATGTGACAGATTACATCAGTAGCTTACAGCAGGGGCGCTTCACAACACTTTATGAGGCTGTCAACCGGGGAGTTAACATGTTGCAGGAAGTACAGGCAGAGGCCAAAGCTATTGTCATTTTTACTGATGGTACTGATAATAATTCTAACCTGGAGTACAATCCTGATTTTCTCGCACAAAAAATCAGAGGCGACGAGGAAAAAGAACGGGTGATCAGCTTTTCTATCGGGCTTGACGGAAAAGGGGAGGTAGATAAAAATGTACTCAACAAGCTGACCGCCAACGTCGGAGTATCCAGTTTTCCTCGCTCAGTAGAAGAACTTCAGCAGGTATTTGAAGATTTTTCAGGAGGTATCGCAAATGTGTACCAGCTCACCTACATCCGAAATCGGCAGCCTATTCCGGCGAGTTCTCCTATTAAACTAAGATTTGACATTGAGACAGAGGTCGAGTGATTTGTCATCCATCAGGCTTTCCTCTTAACGTATGGAGGCTAGTCGGTAACCTGGTTTTTCTGTTTGCTAACAGACTTTTTAGGTCGTTTACATTTGGTCGCCAGGCTGCCAGGAGGAAGCCTGTGTAGCAATGAACGTTCGCTGTACGTTGATCATCAGTGTTATTTGGAGGTAATGTATGGTGAAAAGATGACGCCTAGGCAAAAAAATTAATGATTTGGTAATCACTAATCGAGCTTGATTACTGCAAGTTATCAATAAATTAACGATATTAAATGAGACCTTAAAAACCTAAACTATGCCCACCTCTGCCTTAGATAGTGATATTGACCTCAAACTGTGGAAAGCCATGAAGGGCGGGTCAGTTACCGCTTTTGAACAACTTTATGATCGATATTTTTCAATTTTATTTGGTTATGGCTTACAGTTTTGTACCGACCGTGCGGTGATAAAAGACTGTTTGCAGGACTTTTTTGTAGATATGTATCAGGGGCACAGTTCTCTCAGCGACGTACAAAAGGTAAAGCAGTACCTCTTTGTCTGCTTTCGCCATCACGTCATCCGCAATATGACATCAAGGCATCAACTGCTTGAATCGGTGGGTAATAATTACAGTTTTCAGGTACACTTCTCACGAGAAGACCAACTCATTGATGAACAACTGGATGCTTACCGCAAAAAAATGCTTAAGACCTCATTTGCCAGATTGAGTAGCCGTCAGAAAGAGGCCATTTTTTTGCGTTTCTATGAAAATATGGGCTATGCTGATATTGCGGAGATCATGAATATGAAAGAAACCAAGTACGCCCGCACACTGGTCTATCGCGCCTTGGTAGTGCTTAAAGAAGCCCTAAAAGGCCATAGCCTTACGCTTTACACCACACTCCCTTTTGTGAATTTCTTACTGAAAAGGCCGGGTCGCTGAATAGCTTTCTCAGCTTGGCATGTCCTTAGTTTGACACGATTTTAAAATAAGTATCTGGTAATGAACGTTTTACAAAAAAACTTTTGACGTACAACCTATCGTAAGTATTTGATTATCTGGTCTTTAGAGATGAAGTGGGGTAAACTTTTTTCGGCGACAGCTTTAAGCATGAGAGCACTTTTGCAAAATTTGTGTATTTAAACTCAGAAAAAATCCGCTTTCTGCACCTGGAGGGGCGGTAGGTACATCTTTTGTCGCATGAAACACGAAAGCTGGAGAATTTCCAACTTTCGTGTTTTAGTACCTCCAACTGCTGAGATCTGCACCCGCCGGTGCCGATTCTTCTATCCTCTCCAAAATCTTAGGGACATACATGGTGTTGTATCGAAGACGAGAAATGGCATTGGGCAATTCAGGGTCGCCGTTCCAGCAGTGCTCTGCCCGATCTCCGTAGGCAACTTCTCCTTCGTAGTACGGATCTTTGGTGCTTTCCAGGAAATCCTCCATCAGATAGACTGCATTGTTGAGGTAATAATTATCCATATCTCCGCAGTAGATGTGAATCTTACCCTGTAGTTTGGGTCCCAGTTTGTCCCAGTCGCGTTCCAGGATGTGGCGTAAATCGTAATTCTCTTTCCAATACTGAGCCACTTCAGGATCAATAGTACCGGTGCGTTTGTCCCAGATAGGCTTAGGATAGCCATCTGAGCCAGTAGGAGAGTAGACTGCCTGCCAGATATCCCACTGCTGTCCGGATCGGCTCTTGGTTCCGAGGGCCAATTCGCGATGGTTCATGTCCTGTAAAGTAGAGCTCACGTGTCCCAGGTAATCCCGGTGTCCGGGGCGGAGGGTTTCTTTATATTTACTGGGTAAGTAGTAAGCGTTGGTATCCTGGTAAATATCCACGACCGTGTACGCACGAAAATCAATAGGATCGGGGCAGGCAGCAAAGCAGGCATTGTATTCTTCGGGATACATAACCTGCGCGGCCAGAGCCTCCCAGCCCCCGGTGGAGCCACCGTAAAGAAAGCGGGCCCATCCTTCTCCGATCCCTCTGAACTGTTGCTCAATGTAGGGAATCAGCTCGTAGGTAATGGCATCGCCGTAGGGGCCCAGGTTGGCAGAGTTGACGGCATAGCTATCGTCATAGTAGGGGTTCTGGTGCTGTATCTTGATGATCAGCATGCGGGGAAAGTCAGGACCAGTCCAGGTCTTGTAAAAGTTGTAGGCTTCTTCCTGCTGGATTTTGTTATACCCTTCCATATCAAAACGCTCGCTGTAGTCGGGTTCCAGGTTGGGGTCGGGTGGATCAGTACGGAAACCGTCAAAATCATACGGAAAATGACCGTGGAAGACAGCCAGCGGGTAGCGAGCTTCGGGGTGAGTGTCAAAACCCTCCGGCAGTAACACGTGGGCACCTAGGTACATAGGACGGCCCCAGAACTCACTAAGCATCTCACTCTTGATCTTGATATGCTTGATGTATTTAGTATCTTCTGGTTCTGGTATGGGTTGAATTTCCTGCGATAGCTCAAGGTTGATCGTTTCTTCGCTCTCAGGATCAATGGTCACCTTCTTGGGAGCACTGTACAGATTTCCTGGCGAACGGTTCCACTGCTGCCCTTCCCCCTGATCCATGGGTAGCTTCACGGTATGACCGTTGTTCAGGTTAAACGTTTCGTACTTATGCAGAAGGGTTTGCACATAATACTCTCCTGGCGGGATCTCCTGAATTGATTTGAAGGGATAGCCAAAAACAGTGTCACTAATGATTGCTTCTTCTCCTACGGCAAAACCATCTACGTCAATCCCAAAAACCATCTGTGTGTTGGGACCGTCGCTCAACTGAAAGCGGGGTTCAGCATTATCGTTATCAGACACTAGCAGCAGTAGACGGCCATCCAGAGGCTCTAAAGCATCGTCTTCGGGTAATGTGATAGCAAACTGCAGACTGTCGGGTCCGCAGGATGAACATAGCATCAATACACTAAGTAGAAACAGTAGGAATGTGTCAGTAAGTCTCATAAGGGTAGGTTAGAGCTGTGCGTAAGTTTCAATATGCTAAGCTATTATTTTAGGATAAAATTTTTAAATAATTAAGTGGATTCTAAGCAGACTTTTTATCCCCAGACAGATACTCTAATGACTCAGCGAATAGCGTTTGTGGTGCCAATGAAATAAAAACTTGAACACCAACGCTTGTTGGTAACTTCAACTTTCCTCATGACACGTAAGCAGGTAAGTCTCGTGGAAAGCATTGGTTCCCTGATTAAGTGAGTGATTTAGCCTGCTTTTGTACAAGGGAAGCGATGGCTTATCTACAAGAAAATGGTATATTAGATGTGCTACAAAAATAACCTAACTAAATACAACCTAAACTTGCTGACTCAGGAAAAAAACACCAGCCACGAAGAAAATCCATATGTATTAGACGAAAATAGTATCAAAGAGCCTCCGCTTCGCTGGCAAGATCGCTTTAAAGAACTAGGTCCGGGCTTTATCCTATCAGCCGCTATCGTAGGCTCCGGCGAACTGATTGCAACTACTACCCTAGGTGCGGAGGCTGGATTTGCTACCTTTTGGGTAGTGATTATTTCCTGCCTGGTAAAAGTGACTCTGCAACTGGAATTTGGTAAACACGCCATCTATTCGGGCGAAACTGTCATGGCAGCTTTCAACCGACTACCGGGTCCTCGTTTCAATGGTACTAACTGGACGATATGGACCTGGTTGTTCATTCAGCTTTTTAAACTCCTGCAAGTAGGGGGGATTGTTGGTGGTGTTGCTATTACGCTTAACATTGCTTTTCCCCAGGTAAACGACACGATATGGGCATTGCTAGCCGCTACGCTGGCGGCTCTGCTTATCTTTAAGGGCTACTACCGTTTTATTGAGAAGTTCTCTATCAGCATGATCGGGCTGTTTACCCTGCTGACTTTCGCTTCCCTGTATTTTCTACAATACACCTCCTTTGCCCTAAGTTGGGATAATATTTTAGAAGGCGTTAAGTTTTCGCTTCCTCCTGCCTCAGTGGGTGTAGCCATTGCTGCCTTTGGCATCACCGGTGTAGGCGGGGACGAAATTATGTACTACAACTATTGGTGCCTGGAAAAAGGCTACGCTCGTTATACCGGACCTATTGATCAGAG
>CAZZGE010000273.1:0-5883 GCA_964653665.1 uncultured Porifericola sp.
GGGAGGGCCTGGCTGGGTTTCTTTTTCGGCTATCTGGGCGGAAACTTCGCTATCCTGAGGCGGCGGAATGACTTCCTGCTCACCATCCGTAGTAGGCGCTGTTACACCGGCTACAAAGCTTTCTTTGTGAGTACGATTGGGGTCTACATTTAGTTGTTTCAGGCCTTCCAGCACATTCTGCATCATGCCCGTGGGCCCGCAAAGGAAATATTCAGTGTCTCCGGCCGGATGCTGAGGCAGTTTAGCCAGGAGCTCTTTCACCTGATTGGGTTCAATACGCCCGCTTAGCGAAGGGAAGTTGTCCGAAGGTTCTTCCAGCAAGTGAATGACACGGAAAGTTTTATCGTATTTTTCCTGCAGGGCTTCTATTTGTTTTCTGAAAATGATGGAATGCTCATCCCGGTTGGCATATATCAGCGAAACTTTGGTTTTTGGCTCAGCATAGAGTACTGCCTTCATAATGGACATAAGTGGGGTAATACCACTACCTCCGCCAAATAACACTAGGTGACGCTCTTCTGTACCAACGAGTGTGGTGGTAAAAACTCCCATCGGTTCCATAATCTGGAGTGTATCGCCGGGTTTCAGGTGGTCGTTCAGGTAATTTGACATGACGCCACCAGCCACCCGTTTTACGGTGACGGTAGGGTTAGGGTCCAGGAAGGGACAAGAGGAGAGGGAATACGAACGGCGTTGCTTCTTGCCGTCAATGGTTGCAATCAGGGTTAGAAACTGGCCAGATTTGTAATCCATTCGCTCTGCTGGTTTTTCAAATACAATGGATACAGCGTCTGGTGTTTCACGAATTACGTCCTGTACTTTCAGTTGATGGTAGCGATTGCTCATCTTTTTACTACTTATAGTTTTTGATGGTATGAATAAAGTAAATGGTTGAGCGGCTAAAATGCTGCATTTCTAAGACGGGAAAAGCTAACAAACATTATAGCTATCTAACCTTTAATATATTCTCGAAAATGGCCTAAAATGTTTGGTTCAGAGTGATTCTTATCTCAAAAAAATAGCAGGAGGCTGATTTAGAAAGTGAATTGCCTAAATTGCAACAAAGTTTGAATGTCTATGGATTTAAGCACATTAACCGCCATTTCTCCAATTGACGGGCGTTACCGTAATAAGTGTGGCCGACTTGCTGCCTACTTTTCCGAATACGCCCTGATCCGCTACCGCGTCAAAGTAGAAGTAGAGTACTTTATCGCTTTGTGTGAAGTGCCTTTGCCCCAGTTAAACGAAGTAAGTCATGATGTTTTCCCTCAGCTCCGAAAAATCTACCAGGAATTTGACCAGCAGGACGCCGAGGCTATCAAGCAGGTAGAAAAGAAAACTAACCACGATGTAAAGGCAGTAGAATATTTTCTTAAAGATAAGTGGGACACTCTCGGGCTGGAGGTTTCTAAAGAATTTATCCATTTTGGGCTTACCTCTCAGGACATCAATAACACAGCGATACCCGCTTTCCTCAAAGATGCTCTGGAAGAGGTAATCCTCCCCGCCCTGGAGGAGGTGATGCATCAGGTTGGGAATCAGGGTAGGGAGTGGAAAGATATTGCGATGCTGGCCCGCACCCATGGGCAACCAGCATCGCCCACCCGGGTAGGCAAAGAGTGGATGGTCTTCTGGGAACGGCTGGAGCAACAAAAAAAGCTACTGGAGACTATACCTCACACCGCAAAATTCGGAGGTGCAACGGGTAACTTCAACGCCCATGCCGTAGCCTATCCACAGACTGACTGGCTCAGCTTTGGTAATCAGTTTACTGAGAAATACCTGGGACTGAAGCGCAGCCATCCTACTACGCAGATAGAACACTACGATATGTTGGCTGCGCTTTTTGATAATCTGCGTCGTATTAATGTGATTCTGCTGGACTTTAGTCGCGATGTGTGGCAGTATATTTCTATGAACTACTTCAAGCAGCGAGTCATTGCCGATGAGGTAGGCTCCTCGGCGATGCCTCATAAGGTAAATCCCATAGATTTTGAGAATGCAGAAGGTAATCTGGGCCTTGCCAATGCAGTGTTTGAGCACCTGGCGGCCAAACTACCTATTTCAAGGTTGCAGCGTGACCTAACGGACTCCACAGTGTTGCGTAACATAGGAGTGCCCCTGAGCCACACCCTGATCGCCTTTCAGTCGCTGCTCAAAGGACTGGGAAGAATTGAGATCAATAAGGAAGCTATCCACGGCGACCTGGAGGAGCACTGGGCGGTGGTGGCCGAGGGTATTCAGACCATTTTACGCCGAGAGGGTTATCCCCAGCCATACGAGGCGCTCAAATCGCTGACCCGGGGGCAGGAAAAAATATCAGAAGGAGTCATCAGGTGGTTCATTAATACATTGGATGTGAGCGATGCGGTGAAGGAAGAACTCATGGCAATTACTCCATTTAATTATACAGGCGTATAAGTGAAAAAAATGAAACCATTTACGGCCAGTTCAGGTGTAGATATTTATCCTGATCAATATAGGAATTGAGCGACTATGGCTATTTGTATATAACCATATAATCCTTATTTTAGTATTTATACTTTTCCGAAAGAAGTACGCAACAGTGCTTATTTTCGGTTTTTTTTTACATCTGATAAGGCGGCTGCATTTGTAGGCCGTTCTTTGTTTTTTATAGTGGTAACTAATGCAAAGTAAGTATGGCAAAGGTATCTTATTACACACAAGAAGGACTACAAAGGCTTAAAGATGAGCTGAACGAACTGAAGACGAAAGGCAGAACTGATATTGCCAGACAAATTGCCGAAGCGCGCGATAAGGGTGACCTGAGCGAAAACGCCGAATATGACGCTGCCAAGGATGCACAAGGTATGCTGGAAATGAAAATAGCTAAGCTAGAGGAAGTAGTGGGAAATGCGCGCGTGCTGGACGAATCTAAACTGGACACCTCCAAGGTGTCTATTCTGGCCAAGGTCAAAATTAAAAATAAGCAGAATGGTGCCCAAATGACTTACACCCTGGTATCTGAAGAAGAGGCTGACCTTAAGTCCGGTAAGATTTCTGTCAAGTCACCTATTGGAAAGGGACTTTTGGGTAAAAAAGTTGGTGAAACGGCTGAGATCAAAGCACCGGCCGGTACCATGAAATTTGAAATCATAGAGATATCCATTTAGCTATGAGTAGTATCTTCACGAAGATCATTAACCGCGAAATTCCGGCCCATATCGTTGCTGAGAATGAAACTTCCCTGGCTTTCCTGGATATACGTCCACTCACGAAGGGCCATACTTTGATTATCCCGAAGACTGAGGTTGACTACCTGTTTGACCTGGATGATACCACTTATACTGAGCTAAATCTTTTTGCGAAAAATGTAGCCCTCGGCTTACAACAGGTAGTTCCCTGCGTACGCATTGCTACTGCTGTCATAGGGCTAGAGGTTCCCCACGCACATATCCACCTGATTCCTATCTCTAAAATGAGCGATGCTAACTTCAGCAACCCAAAACTAGAACTCTCTGAAGAAGAGATGAAACAGATCGCTGAAGCCATCCGTCAAGAAGTTTCCTGAGACTGAATCCATAAACTGTTGGTAAGCCGATAGTTAATGCTCACGCATTGGCTATCGGCTTTTTTTCATTTACAGGGCATTTCCCAATCCATGCCCGAAAGTGGTAGCATCTGCCATACTCTTTTCAAAATCTTCCACTGAGTCGCACTTTACTACATACTTCTTAAAGTTCATTTTGGGCGACACTCTCCTTTCTATCCAAATCCCTCTAAATTTAGTAAATATAAAGCGCATAAATTGAATTTTAACTAATAAAAGATTTGAAAAGATCAATATTAGATTAATAAAATTATACTTAAGAACCTCGGGAAAATACGGGTTGGTACACATAAGTGTTCATGAAGTACAAAAAACGGTGAAAAATATTTCTGTGTACCTTTTTCCACTTTTTGTATTCTTCGTTCCCGTCCAATCCGCTATTATTCATCAATAGGTCAATCCACAAAGTAGACAAGAGAATTATAAAGGAAGCTGTTATGGGCAAGATTTACATTACACTGATCGGTTTTTTGGGGTGGTTACTTTGTATTCAGGAGGTGTTGGCTCAGTGTCCTGGTATGGAAAAATATGAAGTTAATTATCCATCTTCTGAGGCTGGCAATCGTGGCGAAATTAGGTTTTTTCTACAGGTAGCGGACAATGCTCCAGCCTCTGCAGAACTAGAAGATTTACAATTCAACCTCTGGAATAAAAGCAAAGGAGCCTATCTCTATAATCCCAGTAAACTAGATGCTGGCTTTCATGAAGATGAAGAAATTAGTTTTTCACTGAATTCCAATGTAGCAGAATTCAGAAACGTCCCTTCCGGCGATAGCTACTTCCTGGTCCTATATAGCGATAAATGCAGTAAAATAATTGGCCCAGAGGGTGGCGTCGTAGTACAAAATTCTATGAGCAGATGAGGAGTGCCATGAAAAATATTTTATCATTAATAGAAAATAGAAGCCTGTTTTTGGGTCTACTTTCATTGGTTCCTTTACTAGCAACTGCACAGGTATGCCCAGATAAAAGCCAGAGCTCCGCTACGATAGTAGTGACTCCTGAGCAATGTTTTAATGATGACAATGGTCAGATACAAATAGATTTTGTAGATGCCGGCGGAGTCTATAATGCTAGCCTGGGAGATTTCACACCTGGTACAGGCGATTATGAATACAACCTGTTTGATTCAGGTGATGGCTGGGTATATAGTGAATCGGGCTTTACAGCATTTAATATACCGGGTATCAGCGTAACTTACACTGCTCCCAATAGGATTACCTTTACTGGTCTTCCACCGATCACTGATGGTTCTGGATATATTATTTATTTGAGTGGAGGAAGCTGTACTGTTCCGGCTGAGGATTACACAACGGGAGCCTTTAATATTGTAGTAAGTGAAGCTACTGAAGTCATTATAGATAATACTACTATTGCTACTACCGGTAACGATCAGTGTGCGGCTCCTTTCACTGGCGAAATAGATGCTACGGGAGCAGTAAGTGGAGGCGCAGGTGGTTATGAATATTCTATAAATGGCGGTATCAACTACCAGGCGAGTCCTGTATTTAGTAATATAGAACATGGAACCTATACTTTGACAGTCAGAGATGCTAATGGCTGTATTGTGGAGGAAACCGGCATAGTCGTAAATGACGACCGTGTTTCGCCTACAGCTAACATTAGTCCCAATCCTGTCAGCGTATGTGTTAGCGAAGATATCACGCTCAACGGTAACCCTGCTGGTGGGGCCGGTGGCTTCGTCCATCAGTGGACAGGCGATATCAGCGTCCTTTCCGCTACCAATGTAGCTGACCCTACCTTTAACGCCTCGGCGGACGGTACGTACTCCCTTACTTACACCGTAACCGATGCCAATGGCTGTACAGCCATTAGCAGCATCAATGTCACGGTAAATGCTTTACCGACTGTAACTGACCAGACACCAGAAGTTTGTGCCGATGTACCCGGAGGTACACAGGCCACTGCCGTAAATCTTACCGCACAGAATACCGCCATAGACGGTGGAAGCGGCTTCACCATCAATTGGTTTGAGGACGTTGCCCTCAACACAGCCGTGGCTGACCCTGCCAATGCTACAGTGAATGACGGAGATGATTTTTTTGCGGAGGTAACCGATGGTAACGGCTGCGCTGCAGTAGCCACAGTGACTTACACTGTAAGCTCCGCGCCCCTGGCTCCAACCAACTTAGCAACTGCTAATATCGTCTGCGATGGTTTTGATTTGAGTTGGGATGCTTCTGCTGGGGCAGTAGATTACCTGATAGAAATTGACGATGCCAGTGATTTCAGCAGCGTAGATGTTTCTGCTACCCAGGCTGGCACGACTTACACAGCTAGTGGATTAGCCA
>CAZZGE010000274.1:0-5825 GCA_964653665.1 uncultured Porifericola sp.
CTTTGGCAACCAGAACGGAGCCTACCTTTTTGATGGCACAGATGATTTTATCAGCCTGGGTAATGTGGAAGAAATGTCTTTTGGTGGCGCAGAAAGCTATACCATGGCTGCCTGGGTACGCGTTGATAGTGTAGACTACACCAGTGTTATTGTCTCAAAATGGAATGGGGGTGTCCTGGCCGGCTGGTATTTAGGGCTCTCCAAAAGTAGACAAGCCCTGGCTTACCGAAACGTATCGCCCTGGACTATTGGAACGGAAGAAGTGATGCCTGCTGACGAATTCGTCCGCCTGATTGCCAGCTACGATGGTACGGCCTGGGAGCTGATACTGTACATCAATGGCGAACTTCTGAGAACGCAGCCCTGGACAACCCATCCTCATGATCGGCGGACACCGGTGCTGATCGGGGCACGGCATAGCAGAAGTGAAGTAGCCACGTTCTACCAGAGAGTGATAGACGATATCCGCATCTACGACCGCCTGCTGAGCGAAGAAGAAATTACCTACCTGGCAGAAAATTAAGCTTTTCGTTTCACTTCAATAATAAATCAGTGGGATGCTTCCTGCTGATTTTATTGGAAAGCTCGATTGCAAGCTACTACCATCAAATGCAGCCCTTACTCCTTGTAATGCACCAGTGGCAGCTCCCTCAGCCGCTCGGCACTAGCTTCGGCGGTGATATCCCGCTGCGGGTCGCCCAGCATTTCATAGCCCACCATGAACTTCTTCACCGTAGCGGAGCGCAGTAGGGGTGGATAAAAGTGATGGTGAAAGTGCCACTCCAGATGTTCCTGCCCATCGGTAGGTGCCTGGTGGATGCCAGCTGAGTAGGGGAAAGAAGTCTCGAAAAGGTTATCGTAGATCGTGGTCAGTTTCTTCAGCATATCGGCATAAGCAAGCTTTTCTGCATCAGAGAATTGCAGAATATGCTGAATATGTCGCTTGCTGATGATCATGGTCTCAAAAGGCCAGGTCGCCCAGAAGGGCACCACCGTCACGAAATGCTCATTTTCCAGCACGATACGCTCCTTTTCCTTCAGCTCCAGCACCACATAGTCTGCCAGAAGGTTGCGACCATACTGCTGAAGATAATCTCCTTGCTTTTTTCCTTCCAGCGCCGGTTCCTGCGGCACGGTGCTTTGTGCCCAGATTTGTCCGTGGGGATGCGGGTTGCTACAGCCCATCATCTGCCCTTTGTTCTCAAAAATCTGCACGTAGTTGATCTCCGGCCGCTCACCCAGGCTCCTGTACTCCTGCTGCCACAGCTCAATGACCTTAACAATATCGGAGACAGGAAGTAGAGGTAGGGTCAGATCATGGCGCGGAGAAAAACATATTACCCGGCAGATGCCCTGCTCGCTCTCGGCACGGAGTAGATTACCTTTTTTCAGCTTTCCGTAAGACGTATTCTGAGTAAGCGCGGCAAAGTCGTTGGTAAAGACAAAAGTATCGGTGTATTGTGGATTATGAGTACCACCGGCGCGTTCGTTGCCTGGGCATAAGTAGCAGCCGGGATCGTACTCGGGTCGCCTGGCTTCCTCAGATTTTTCTACCTGTCCATGCCAGGGGCGCTTCATGCGGTGCGGCGACACCAGCACGTGGCTTCCATTAAGCGGATTGTATCGGCGATGCGGATGCTCGTTTAGGTCAAAGCTCATGTTTAGTCATCCATAATGGTTTCGGTGCCTTTGACAATGTCGCAGATGTAAACCTTGAGTTCACTGCGGAATTGCTGCTGGTATTCCTGCTCTATATCCATGGTCATGCTGGCCAGGGCTTCTTCTTTGACCAGGTTGATGGTGCAACCGCCAAAGCCACCTCCCATCATGCGGGCTCCCAGCACGCTATCATTACTGCGAGTCTGGTCTACCAGGAAATCCAGTTCATCGCTGCTCACCTCGTAGTCACAGCTCAGGCCGTCGTGCGACTCGTACATTTTCTGACCAAAAGAGATCAGGTCGCCCTGCTCCAGGTAGCGGCAGGCTTCTTCTACGCGCTGGTTTTCTTCTACCACATAGCGGCAGCGGCGATAGACTGTATCGTCAATCAGTGTACGAAAGCGGGTGATCATATCCAGACTCACGTCGCGCAGACTTTTGATGTCTAATTCCAGTTCCTGCAGCTTTGTCACGCCTTGCTCACACTGCTCTCGCCGCTTGTTATACTCTGATGAAGCATGACTGTGGCTGATGTTGGTATCCAGCAGTACGATCTTATGTCCGCTGATATCAAAGGGAAACAGTTGATAGTCCAGCGAACGGCAGTCCAGTTTGATCACCTGGCGCTCCTGCCCAAAAAGGTTGGCAAACTGATCCATGATGCCACACTGCACGCCTGCGTACTCATTTTCTGCTTTCTGCGATAGCTGGGCGATCTGCTGGCGGTTCATGCCCAGGTCAAACAGTTCATTGAGGCCGAAGGCCAGCCCGCATTCTACGGCGGCAGAAGAAGACAAGCCCGCACCGCGCGGAATGTCGCCTCCGAACACACAGTCAAAACCCTGGAGGTCATTACCTTCTTTTTGCAACTGATCAATCACGCCCAGGATGTAGTGCGTCCAGGTATCTTTAGGTTTTTTGAAAGTGGCAGGATCAAACTCCAGTGTCTCCCGCATGTCGTAAGCGTATACCCGACATTTCTTTTTGCCATTTTTAGCCAGTGCAAAAATAATGTCTTTGTCTATGGCTGCCGGCAGGACGAACCCCTCATTATAGTCGGTATGTTCGCCTATCAGGTTGACCCTGCCGGGCGAGCGCACCAGGACTGGCTGATTTTCGTACAATTCTAAAAATTTGTTCCTGATAATGGACGATTCCATACGCAAAAAAGTAGGTTTTGATTACCAATAAATAATATATAACGCAGCCAGTATACCGATAATTAGCAGCGCCCCGACATTGAATTTACGACTGGTTTTAAACAAATCCAGAGATAGTTTAATGGAGTTAGGCTGGTCTTTGCCAGATTGAGCAAAGCTAATGATGATCATCAGTGTGGCCAGCACCAAAAATACGATACCCATTCTGTCTATGAAAGGGAGTTCCGGAAACATGAATGCCAGCAGGGCAGAAAGCGGTATCGTAAGGATAGCGGCAGTAAGCGCAGCCCCGGAGGTTGTCTTTTTCCAGAATACGCCAAATACGAAGATAGCAAACACACCCGGTGACACATAGCCAGTATACTCCTGTATGTACTGAAAAACCTGGCCCAGTCCCTGTAGAGCGGGGGCTACTAGGCAGGCAATGATAAACGAAACGATAACTACAATACGACCCATCCTCACCAGAGATTTTTCAGAAGCCCCTTTGTTGATATAGTTACGATAAATATCCATCGTAAAAATGGTAGAAGTACTGTTGGCCATAGATGCCAACGACGACACGATGGCTGCGGTCAGGGCAGCAAAGGCAACGCCCTTCATACCGCTGGGTAGCAGGCTGAGTAGCGAAGGATAAGCTCTGTCAGGTACAATAAATTCTGTATCAGGATCTGACATAATGCTGGAAAACTCACCGCCCAGTGTATCGTTTTGTACGATTACGAATGCAGCTATACCAGGAATTACAACGATCAAAGGGATGAGCAGCTTCAGAAATCCGGCAAACAAGACACCTCTCTGGGCATTGTCCAGGTCTTTGGCAGCCAGGGCCCGCTGGGTGATATACTGGTTGAAGCCCCAATAACTCAGGTTTACTATCCACATACCACCGATCAAAACACTAATACCCGGTAGCATCTGGTAAGCGTCGGTGGTGCCCCCCTGCCCGTCAGTAATCATAAACCCTTCTTGCAGTATCATATGAAAATGGTCAGGTGCCTCTTGGCGCAGACGGCCCAGGCCACCCAGTATGCTACCGTCTCCGACAATATCGAGGGCCAGGTAAGTCGTAGCCAATCCTCCCAGCACCAGGAATACTACCTGCACCACGTCGGTCCAGGCTACTGCCATAAGCCCTCCGTAGATAGAGTAGAGCAGGGCAAATAGGGCTAGTCCGATGATGGCATATATAAGGTTAATGCCCAGTACTGTCTCAATGCTGAGTGCCCCGAGATAAATAACCGAAGTGAGGTTAACAAAAATATAGACCAGCAGCCAAAAGATAGCCATGAAGGTGCGCACAGTATCATTATAACGGTCGGCCAGAAACTGCGGCATGGTGTAGATTTCCTTCTTGATGTAAATAGGGATGAAGAATTTACCTACCACCAGAAGCGTAGCGGCGGCCATCCATTCATAAGTAGAGATAGCCAGTCCCAGGGCATAACCGGAGCCGGACATCCCGATGAACTGTTCGGCAGAAATGTTGGAAGCGATGAGCGAGGCACCTACAGCCCACCAGGGGAGAGAGCGGCTCGCCAGGAAGTAGTCCTGAGAGTCTTTTTCGTGTCCTTTTTTGTCGCGAGAAACCCAAAGGCCAAGGCCTATGATGAAGAGGCAGTAGCCGATGAAGACTGCAAAGTCTAATCCCGAAAATCCCATGTGTCTTTTGTTAGTATCGTTTGGTATATGGTCAGTTTCACAAGTATAATGATTTTATGGGTAGTGTTTTAATTTGTGATGGTGGTTATGGCTTTTAAAAATTTGAGAAAAATGCAAACCTGCACAACAAGGTAAGTACAACCAAACACCCTAACCCTCCAGCCACAAACCAAAGCTCGCTTCGTTACTTTCGCCAGGGCCAAGTACGATCAGCTCATCACCGTTGTTGAAGGCGTTGACGTTGGAACTCATCGGTTCCAGAGCCAGGGTTTTCCGATGGGGCGGGATGTAGACCTGCAGGAAGTTATACTTATGATGGCCGGTTTCCTGCCACAAGTGTAGCTTGCTATTGTACGCACTGTTGGCAAGAATAGCTTCCACGCGACCCTCCCGGGCTTCCACTTCAAAGCAGTGATCAAACTGGGTATTGCCGACTAACCGGAGTTGCTCAAAGTGATCATATTGTTCCGTTTGTCCAGTCGGGATCATCTGTTTGTCTACCTGGTGGCGGTGGTTCATCCTGGGCAGTTGCAGGTACCAGTCGTCGGCCATGCCTTCGGCAAAACGAAAGTAGGGATGCCAGCCGGATACAAAGGGCATGTCAAATTGCCCCTGATTTTTGATCGAGTAGCTTGCTCGCAAGCCTTCGTTAACTGTAAACTCATAAAAAAGATCCAGATCAAAAGGGTAGGGGTAGCCCGGAAAGTGGCCATCGTATTGCCAGCTTAGGTGGGCTGTTGCAATTTTTTCTGATAAGCCTACATCTTCCAGCAGAAATTTCTGTTTGAATGCAAAGCCATGCAAGGCATTGTTACGCCGAGATTCATTAACCGGGAGCTGGTGGCTTTTGCCCTGAAAAGTATACTTTCCGTTCCTGACCCGGTTGGCCCAGGGAAAGAGCCAGGTTGTACGAAATCCGTGCCGATGTTGTAGCATTTCAAGATCACGCAGACCGTCCAGGATATCGTTTTGTTTGAGTACCAGACGATTGATACAGGCGCCGTAGGAGGGTAGGAATGAAATCATATCTCCACTACTGTCGTTAAAAAAAGTGACTTGCTCCAGCGGTCCGAAAAGTTCTGTGCGCTGTTTAAACATAATGTCAAGTGGTAAAAAAGTTGATTAACCAGTGCCGAGCCAGGTCGTCAGTAGACCGCTAATGTAAAGCCTCGATCGTTAAAGTATTGACTAAATGAAGTTAGCCAAGATTTTATGCATTGCAAATAGTCTGATTTTCTCAAGTGCATTGCTATGTCCACTGCTGGCCCAACAACGGGTGCAGGAGCATTACGAGGACGGACAACTGAAAGCCGAAGGGCAGCAGCTTGACGGGCAGAAAGCCGG
>CAZZGE010000275.1:0-5793 GCA_964653665.1 uncultured Porifericola sp.
AAAAAGTTATTAGGAGTTGGAGCATTGATCATGATCGGTGGGCTCGTGCTTTATTTTACCGTTTTTTCCAGCGAAAAGCGCGAGGCCAAAGTGCTGGTTTTTTCCAAAACAGAGGGCTTTCGCCACAATTCTATTGAGTCGGGCATCGCTGCCATTGAAAAACTGGGAGCCACCCACGGCTTTACAGTAGAAGCTACCGAGGACGCCTCCGTATTCCGCGAGGATTATCTTAAGGACATCAGCACCGTTATTTTCCTGAATACCACGGGTGACATTTTAAATCAACAGCAGCAGGTACAAATGGAGCGGTACATCCAGGCCGGCGGTGGCTTCGTGGGCATCCACTCCGCTACCGACACTGAGTATGCCTGGCCCTGGTACGGTAAACTGGTAGGGGCGTATTTCGACGGTCACCCGAGCGGTCCCAATGTGAGGACGGCTACCCTCAATGTGGTCAATCCTAATCACATATCCACGGACTCCCTGCCATCCGACTGGCAATGCACGGATGAGTGGTATAACTACAAAGCCATCAACCCGGATAACCAGGTACTGATCAAAATAGATGAAACAACTTATGAAGGGGGTACCAATGGTGATAACCACCCCATGTCGTGGTACAAGGAATATGACGGTGGCCGTACTTTCTACACCGGGGGAGGACATACCCAAGAGTCTTTTAGCGAACCGCTGTTTTTGTATCATCTGCTGGGCGGTATTCGCTATGCCATCGGAGCCAACCAGCCGCTGGACTACAGCAAGGCATATGCCGACCTGATGCCCGAAGAAAACCGCTTTACCAAAGTGGTCTTTAAGCAGAACCTTAACGAGCCCATGGAACTGGACTTCCTGGACGAAAACCGCATTCTTTGGATAGAGCGTAAAGGGGGCGTTCATATGTACAACCTGGAAACCGCGGAGACTAAAACCTTGCCTTTTCACGAGGTACACACCGGCTTTGAGGATGGACTGCTGGGCGTAGCCGTTGATCCTGGTTACGCAGAAAATCAATGGGTGTACTTCTTCTACTCATCTCAGGGGGAAGAGGCTAAGCAGCATGTTTCCCGCTTCAGGCTGGAAAATGACAGCCTCTACCTGGCTTCAGAAAAAGTACTGCTAGAGATCGCTACCCAGCGGGAAGAATGCTGTCACTCAGCCGGTTCGTTGGAGTTTAGCCCGGAAGGCAACCTCTTTATTTCGGTAGGTGACAATACCAATCCGCATGAATCGGATGGCTTTGGACCGATAGACGAACGCGAAGGCCGCAGCCCCTTTGACGCGCAGAAGTCCTCGGCCAATACGCAAGACCTTAGGGGTAAAATTCTCCGTATCAGGCCGGAAGCGGATGGCAGCTACAGCATTCCCGAGGGTAATCTGTTTGCCGACAATTCGGAAGGACGTCCCGAAATTTATACCATGGGCAACCGTAATCCCTTCCGCTTCTCCCTTGACGACCGCGACGGTACCCTCTACTGGGGAGAGGTAGGCCCCGATGCCCGAGAGGATTCCGTAGGTCGCGGGCCGAGAGGTTATGATGAGATTAACATGGCCCGTACCGCCGGTAACTATGGCTGGCCCTACTTTATCGGTGACAACAAGCCCTACCATGACTTTGACTTTACGACCCAGAAAAACGGACAGGCTTTTGATCCGGACAAGCCGGTCAACGAATCGCCCAATAATACGGGAGCTAAAAATCTACCACCGGCGCGTCCGGCGCTGGTCTACTATCCTTATGCTGAGTCGGAGGGGTTTCCTCTGTTGGGCAGCGGTTCTCGTAACGCTATGGCGGGGCCGGTCTATTACAGCGAAGACTACGTCGACAGTGACCGTAAATTTCCTGATTATTTTGATGGTAAGCCGCTTTTCTATGACTGGATGCGCCAGTGGATATTTGTGGCTTCCATCAAAGAGGATGGTACGCTGGAGAAGCTGACGCCTTTCCTGTCCAATATGGAATTTAGCAACACCATTGATATGCAGTACGGGCCGGATGGTGCGCTCTATCTGCTGGAATACGGCAGTGGCTGGTTCAGCCAGAACCCTGACGCAAAATTGGCCCGCATAGAATTTACTGCCGGAAACCGGGCCCCTATTGCTAAAATAGAAGCAGATAAAACCATCGGTGGGGTGCCTATGACCGTACAGTTTGCCGGTCGTAATTCACTGGACTACGATGGTGATCCTCTGACTTTTGCCTGGAGCTTCGGAGATCAGGAGGTAGCATCTGCTGAGGCCAATCCTAAATTCACTTTTGATGAACCGGGCATTTATAAGGTTAAACTGCAGGTACAGGACGAAGAAGGGCTGCAATCATCTACTGAGACCGAGATTATGGTGGGAAACGAAATGCCCCAACTGAGCTGGGATATACAAAGTGGTAACCGTACCTTTTTCTGGCCTGACCGTCCGCTGGATCTAACTTATGCAGTTAATGTAAGCGATGCAGAAGACGGTAGCCTGGCCGAGGGTAGCATTTCGCCTGAGCGGGTGGTTGTTTCTTTCGACTACCTCTCGCAGGGCTACGATCAGGTGACGGCTGCTCAGGGACATGCCGAACTGGCGGATCAGGCACAAGGATTGGTGGGGAAGTCACTGATTGAAAACTCGGACTGTAAATCCTGTCACAATGTAGAGGGCAAATCCATCGGGCCGGCTTACCAGCAGATTGCCGAACGCTACCAGGATGATGCCGGTGCCAAAAAAATGCTGGCTTTTAAGATCATGAATGGCGGTAGTGGCAACTGGGGCGCAGTAGCCATGGCCGCACACCCTAATCTGACACAGTCCCAGGCCAACCAGATGGTAGATTACATCCTGTCGCTGGCCGGAGGTGTTCAACCTAAAGCCTCTGCTTATGCGCCGGAAGGCCGCTACCAGGGCAGGGGCCACCTGGGCAAAGATAAGTTCGGTACCTACATCCTGACTGCCAGCTATACCGACCAAGGGGGGCAGGAAGTAGGCCCGCTGAGCATTCAGGAAGGCCTGATGCTGCGGCATCCTCGCGTAGAGGCAGAGTCCTATGATGATGGGCAGGCGATGAAGTTTCCAGTCAAGGCTGAAGATACACCCGGTGTTGACGAAGACATGACCATCGTAATTGGCCAGAAGAACAAATTCTTTATGTTCCGGGACATTGACCTTACTGGTGTTACCTCTATTCATGGACAGTTCGGACTGGTGACGGGCATCACCCAAGGGGGGACCGTTGAGTATCGTCTGGGCAGTCCGGATGGTGAACTGATCGGCTCGGTAGAACTGGAGCAGGGACTTACCGAGATGGGCTTCAGAGAAGCTGAGGTAGACCTTAAGCCTACCCAAGGGCTGCATGATCTTTATGTTGTTTTTCACAGCGAGGAAGAGGCTGACGATGTACTGGTGACCGTCGTCAACTGGCTGGAATTTAAAAGTAAAAACGCGATATAAATGGGTATCAGGAAAATTCTTAAGATCACCGGCATCGCGGTACTGGTGCTGGTGTTCGGATCCCTGGGTTTTGGGGGCTTTATTTACTATAAAGCCAAGTACGGCATCAATTTTTACGAAAGTGAAGCGCCGGAGCTTCCCGCTGACCTAGGAGAAAATGCTGTACTCATCTTTTCTAAAACCAACGGCTTCCGTCACGGGGCCGCCATAGCAGCTTCGCTGCCTGCTTATCAGCAAATGGCCGAGGCCAACGGCTGGGACCTCTTCATTACCGACAATGGTGCCACTTTTAATCCGGATTACCTTTCAAAATTTAAGGTGGTGGTCTGGAACAATGTCAGCGGTAAAGTGCTTACTGAGGAGCAACGACAAGCTTTTCGTGCTTACCTGGAGAATGGTGGTGGTTTTGTAGGGGTGCACGCCGCTGGTGATGCCTCTCACCAGTGGGAGTGGTACGAGCAGGAAGTGATTGGTGCCAATTTCTCCCACCACCCGCTCAATCCGCAGATTCAGCCCTCCAACCTCTACCTGGAGTATGATAGTACTTATGCCTTGCTCGCCAAAAATATGCCCCAGGAGTGGCAGCGGACCGATGAGTGGTATATGTTTTACAACAACCCCAGAGACAAGGGCTTCAAGGTACTTTACACCCTGGATGAAGCCAATATCGTGACCAGCGGTAACCTGTCTTTCCTTATCCAAGATAAGGACTGGGGGATGGGTAAGGATCATCCCATTGCCTGGTATAAGGAAAAAGGCAATAGTCGTATGTTTTACTCAGCCATGGGGCATACCGGTGAATCTTTTGAGGAAACCAAGCATCTGCAAATGCTAGAAAATGCGATCCGGTGGGCGGGAAAATCTCTCTGATGATTATTCGTAAATAGCGAAGTAATCAAGGCTCAGGTAAGCCAGGAGTAATTATACGGGCATTGGTGTACGTAGCCTCCTGGCTTCACAGAAAAATAACATAAAGTCTGAACAGAAAAGCCAGGATTCTTAGACGAGCCATGGTTAAAAAAGTGCCTTTAGCTTTTAACAGCATTTATTAAGATAATTTGCGGCTTCTGCAGGTATCCATCTTTGCAATTACATCCATAAAGGTACGTGAAGTGGGTAATCGTACGTAAATACTTGGAAATTTTATTTAAATTACAAGTGAGCTCCATGAACCTAAACTTTTGTCCTGTTTTAAGTATCACTTTCCATCATCTAAATTTTTTTGAGCCTTATGAATGCATCTTCTATCATTTTATCTAGTAGGCAAATCATCGTGCAGGAATGGATTGAAAAAGTGAAGAAAGAGATTCCTGAGGCTCATAAGCATGATAATCCCATCGTCAGAAATGACGTTCCCCACTTTTTAGATACCCTTGTCGAGGCGCTGAAGTCCGAAGATTTCAGAAAACTGTTGGCCTATCCCAGTGAGGCGCACGGAAAAGAACGTGCCTGGGAAACTGACTATTCGCTGGTACAGGTACTGAAAGAATACAGACTGCTCAAAGAGGTGATCTTCAACTTATTGGATGAGCAAGGTGAAAAGATAGAAATCCGTGATCGGGACGGTATTATGTTCGCCATAGACCAGGCCATGGAGCAGGCCGCTAGCGTCTTTTATAAGGAGCGTATCCGCGAGATTGAAGAAGCTCGAAACAAAGCAGAGAAGCTCTCGCAGAAACTGGAAGAACAGGGGCTGTTTCGCGACCGCTTCGTAGCATCATTGACCCATGACCTGCGGGGACCACTGAATAATACGCTGCAACTGTTAGAACTGCTGGAAGAAAGACTTCCCCAGGACGACGAATTTGTGGTGAATGTACTTGGTAAGATCAAACTCAGTATTGAAAGAGGGAACCAACTGATTCGGAACCTGCTAGACGTTAATCTCATTCAGTCAGGCGATACCTTCCCCCTGAGACGGGAGAGAAGTGATCTGTTGCCGGTTATCCGTAAGTTGCTGGATAATTACCAGGACACAACGCGCGATAAGATTCATATTGAAAACACTAGGGACGAAATAATAGACTGCTGGGACGCCGACGCCCTGCGCAGGGCTATCGATAATCTGGTGTCTAACGCACTGAAGTACGGTGCCCAAGACCAAGAAATCACGATAAGATTGCATCAGGACGATCGCCAGACTAAGATCTCCGTTCACAATTTTGGTAATCCTATACCGCCCGATAAACTACAAAGACTCTTTGACCCCTACTACCGTACCCGGCATGTGAAAGGCAAGCATGGCTGGGGTTTGGGCCTAACGTTGGTTCAAGGCGTAGCGCAAGCTCATAATGGTGACGTTAAGGTAAAGAGTCATCCTGATGACGGTACTACTTTTAGCATGGTGATCCCCCGGAAGCCTGAAGA
>CAZZGE010000276.1:0-5740 GCA_964653665.1 uncultured Porifericola sp.
TAGGAGTTGACATTGGCCCGGGTGTTCTGATCAGTGTAGCGTTTAAACTTATTTACTTTTTCTTTGAAGCTTAAATCATCTTTTTCCTTGCCAAGCTTATGAGCATTCAATAGCTCAGCTGAGCCTTCTGCTACTTTATTTTCGTTATATTTCAAAGCCCCCTTGATACTTGTCCCTTTGCTAAGCTTGGCAATCATCTTTTTTTTATAAGTCTTTGGCTTTTATATTGGAATACGTCCGTCTATGATTTACCTGCTCATTGATCTTGTAAAGCTGTTCTTTAATTGATTCCTGAATATTAATTGCCTGACATAATTCTTCTCTAAATTTAGACAAATCCTCATCCTTGGCCATTTCCATTCTAACTGATATTCTTTTTAATCTTGCAACACTGATTCTGTACTGCTCATAAATCTCATCTATTTTAAGTACAATATTAAAATCAGCTTCATTAATCATCCGTACAGTAAGTTTTTTATTGAACAGGATTTCCCTGATCACATCTGCCTGGGACTTAGCTGCTTTTTTAGTAAAGCGCTCTAACTGTACCAAATCGTCATTATTGACCTTAAAGGTTATGACGTTTTTTACCTTTTTATTTTCAGGTAATCTAGGCCTGCCGCCTTTATTTCGTTTAAAATCACCCATTTGTACGTCATTAGGAAAATTCTGTGTATTTGCAGAATAAACCGCTAGTTTACCAGCACCATCAAAAACAGGTTATGGTAAGACCATAACATTACTTGCTTATATAATTACTACCACATGCAATCTAAAGAAATAAGATTAATAAATTATATTTATTATTTTTTTTAAAAAAATATATTTTAAAATAAGAGATTAATTTATGTTATTCAATGGATATTTAAAGTACAAATAAATTTTATCTATATTTTTAATTAACTACGCTTATAATATAACTATTATGATAGTTTGTTAATCCATGTTGCCTATACTTCATGTATAGTACAATTAAAGTGAATATATAATAGCATTTTAATTACGTATATACTGCTAGTATTATGCAGGTAAAGTTATAGTGAAACCTATAATGACATTATAGTACAACTATCACCTGTGTATACTACATAGAACATTAAGAATCCACTTTAATATTCATAAAATATTGTATGACGAAGGTAAAAGCTGAAGAGGTCAAGAAAGCATTTGCTAATAAGACTAAAGGAAGGTTATATCTTTTATATCTCTATTTCACCGATGTGTTTGATGATGATGCTATCACGTCTCCATTAATAGTTGAAAGAGTAAAAACAGAACTTAATATCGCCATCGGAAAAAGAGTTGTCTATTTCATAAGAGGGAAGTATGTAGGCAAGTCACCTAATGATACTGATTTCAAAGCATCAAAAAAATTCAACGCCTCTTCACCAGAACCTAAGGAGCAAGAGCAAAAAGAAGAGTGGGTATGGGAAGAACCGGAATCATACGGAGATGAGCTTAGAAGGCATGCAGCTAGGTATTTGAAGAATCCGCCTAATGAGGGTAAATCATAATAAACTATTTTATAAACATATAAGAATATAAAGCTATGAAGCAATTAATATTTGTTACTCAAAGTAAAGGTGGTGCTGGTAAATCTATACTAGCTTATCTATTAGCAGAGAAGTATCCTGATGCTATGGTTGTTGATATGGACGATGCTACCAAGACCACTACAAAGAACTTGTCCTATAGAGACCCTCTCTATATCAAGTTCCTCAATAAAAGCAATACGATTGACCGAGGTGCCTTTGATGAGTTTTTAGAGATGGTTCCTGAAATGGCTCATGATATTATTTTTTGTGATATGGGTGCTTCAGTTTCTGAGCAACTCCCCTACTACCTGAAAGACAACAATATGATCCTTGATGAGGCACTAAAGGCTCTTGATGTCAACCTACAGATCTTCTGCGTAATTGGTGGTGGTAACTTGTTCACCTCAACTATGAAGTATCTATCTGATCTGGTAGATTCAGTAGATGGCAAGATACCGGTAACTGTTTTCAAAAATGACTATCACTGGTTCAATGAGGGGCAGGAAGCTCAGTATGCCAAATACCTAAAATCCAGAGCTCTTCCCGGTTATAATTTCACTGTGAGTAAAGATCGCAATGAGATCACGCAGAACCGTATTCGCGCTGTTCTGGAGGCTGGAAATGGAATTAAAAATGCTAAGATGTTCTCCAGGGCATACTTTACCACTGCAATGAAAAGCCTTCCGGATATTAGTCAGGAAAAAATTGCTGAGGAAAAAAAATAAACATTGTTCGCCCGTATTCTCAAGTATAGATATGGGCATATTTTTTCATTACGACTGTTTCTAGTCTATGTCTGAAAGCAGATCCATCCATTTTCAGAATGAAGAAGGTTTGAATTATGAGCAAAGGGTGAAGTTTTGCAGCGTTCTTCTGGAGAAATATGACATAAAGATGGACCCCAATAATGAGCTATTGCCGCAGTACTATTTGTGCCACAAGTCTGCAATGTTCAATTTAAGTCTAATCAATATCAGCAAGGATCAGCTTCTCAATATGCTCGATGACTACCAGAAGATAACGAAAGTCTATCGGCAGGAGGTAGTAGTAGGCAAGAATGAGATAAGCAAGATTGTAGAGCAAAGTCGAACGGGTATTGAGCAAATGGGTAACCACTGCATTGAGACAATGCTTAAAAACAATGAGGCACTGGATACTAAAGTCAGTAAAATCTTAGAAAGCTTCCCCCCTATCAAGCAGTATAATTTTGCTAGCAGCAAGCAGGCCTTCTGGCACGGGTTTTCACGATTAGGTCTTCCTATTATCGTTATAGCTATTTTACTATTTATCCTAGCTTTTAAGTATTTAGATTAGTATTATATTGCTGTAGATAGAGGTGTTTGATTAGAGGGGAAAGAGCAAATTCTAAATTAAATCAGACATAGTTATTATTAGAGTTTTCTATTCTCTTAAATTGCAGTCAAAATATATTCTCTCATGACAGCGATAACTAGAAGCATTGTCAACCACAAAGGTGGTGTAGGAAAAACAACAACTACGTTAAATTTGGGTAAAGCCTTATCCATGGCTGGCTACAAAGTATTGATGGTTGATTTTGATCCTCAAGCAAATCTATCGGACTCAGTGGGGTTATTTGACCCTGAAAAGACGATAAAAGACACATTGCTTGAAGACGGTTCAGTTCTTCCTATACACCATATCTCTGATGGCTTTGACCTGGTACCTTCAGAATTACAGCTGTCTGCCGTAGAAAATAAGCTAAAAGGGCAAGAGTTAGCAGGTTACCTCGCACTTAAAGAGGCCTTAGAACCTTTACGAGAAGTATATGATCACATTCTAATTGACTGTCCTCCATCGTTGGGTGTCCTTACCAGTAATGCGTTCATGGCTTCAGATGAGGTAATGATCGTTTTACTAGGTCAACACTTACCTACCAAGGGTTTGATGACCTCTATTGAAGCGATAAAATATGCCAAACGATTTAATGATAAGATACATGTATCTGGTATCTTAATTACTCAGTATGAACAGACTGTTGTACAGAGGAATATAATAGAAGATCTGAAAGAAAAATTTGGTGATCTAGTTTATAATACTGTAATCAGGAAAAATGTAGCTGTTCAGGAAGCAAGTGTTATGAGAACAGATCTGTTTAGTTATGATGCTAAATGTACAGCAGCTACTGATTACAAAAATCTTTCAGAGGAGATAATTGCTAAATATCAACTTAATGGCTAAGAAAAACTTCAAAGGAGTTCTTTTCGGTGATGAAACACCAGAAACCAAAAGTGCTGCAGAGAACCTTGAAGATATGGTTATCCAGCAAGAAAAAATTACCATCCTTCCTGAGCTTGATAATCTTATCCCCCCCTTGTCAGATGAAGAATTATCTAATCTAGAAGCAAGCATTAAAGAAGAGGGGTGTAGAGATCCTTTGATCATATGGGTCAATAACGGTGATCACGTTTTGGTTGATGGCCATAACCGTTACCGGATTTGTAAGCATCACAATATTCCGTTTAGAGTTAAAGCAAAAGAGTTCATAGACATCCTTGACGTCAAGAACTGGATGCTCGGCAACCAGATGTCCAGGCGCAACCTTTCATCTCTTCAGATGAGTTACTTAAGAGGTTTAAGATATGAGACGGAAAAGCTTTCAGTTGGCCGTCAAAAAGCAGATGATATTAAAACTGGTCAAAATGACCAGATTAATTTATTGACCTCAGAAAAGCTCGCTGAAGAATATTCAGTAGGAGAAAAGACGATTCGCAGGGATGCTAAATTCACCAAAGGCCTCAACCGGTTTTCAGGCCAGAACCAGCAGATTCGTTGGGGTATTCTTAATGGTCAGATACAAGCTAAAAAACAGACCGTAGCTGAGTTAGCTGACCAGGATGATGACTTTCTTGAGCAACTTAGAATGAAGCTAGAAGAGACAGCTAACCTGAATCAGGCTATGAAGTTGCTTTTAGCTCTTGAAAACGAATCCAGCGTACCTGAATCAGTTCCTGAAGCTCAGGCTTTGTGTAAGAACCTAACTTCAAAATTAAAGAAGGCTGCTAAGCTGAAAAAGGGGGATCCTGTGAAAAAAGAGATGGTTAAAGAGATTAAGTCACTATTCACTCAGTATATGAAGCTTATCAACTAAGGGATAAATAATTCAAAGAGTACTCAAAGGGTACAAAAGCTCCCCTTTTTTTATTGTCGGGTTAACTCTCATAGCTTTCACCGCAAAAAAAGACACTTAAAGCTACTCCTTAATAGGGTGGTGGGTAAAGACGAGCTTTGTTAAGGAAAGATCTGAGGTATTGACCGATTAGGGAAATACTGATTTGTAACGCTTGATGCGGTGACTATGTGATTTATGCATAAGGCAGGGGGGCATTTTACCTCAATACCTAAACTACTCCCCTAACTTGATTTTTACTCATTATTGAGGTTAGACATATCTCAAAACACAGCTTAAATGCAAGCATGAATCTTAATTAAGAAAATCTCACAGAGGGCGCATAGCGAAAGTATTGTGAAGCAAATTGGTAGTTACAAGCTTCTAATGATAAAGCTAATCATCTTCGTGTACGCAAATTGACTGTAAAAGAGATATTAAAAAAAGGAGCACGAAGCTCCTAGTCAAATGTCGTATAGTTCTGGATCAATACCATCTGGATAATCTCCCTGACCAACTGGGAACTCATGTTTGGTTGCTTGCTGCTTGATATTGTGAATCACTTTTTCGTGATGGTTAATAATCTCCTGCCATGCTGCATATAAAAGATCATCTATATTGACAAAGTGATTATCAAAATCTTCAAAAGTAATCTCTTTAGCGTTAACAAGATATTTGTCGGATGTAGGGTTAGAAAAAGCTAGCAGGAAATGCTGGATTGATTCGTGATCATACTCTGAAGTGTACAACTCAACAGCAAAGTGACAAACCCTCTTTTCATAAGCTGAAAAAGAATCAATTGACCTGTTCTTAAGGGCGTTCGCCAGCTTGTACTGAAATGCAAGCAGCCGGGTTACTGACTGAAAACCTGAGTTTGAAGTGTTTTGATTTTCCATAATTATAAATAGTTGAGTGGAGATCCCGATGACCTTCATCAGGTGTTTAGCCTGCACTAAGGGAACTGTGCAGCTAAAGCAAGATCAAAGCCCGGTTTACGGTGACCGGCACCCCGGTGGCCGGCATCCTTTAGGTTTGAGATAAAGATTTAGTACCGAAAAAGTACTATCTTGAATAGAGC
>CAZZGE010000277.1:0-5679 GCA_964653665.1 uncultured Porifericola sp.
TTGAATTTTGGTAACGCAAAGTTATGCTATGAAATCCTTCTATTTTTGAATTTGTCTGGTAGTATGATATAGTATTATAGAAGTATATAGCGGCTACCTTAAAAACCAAACATCCTCTGCTTACGATGCGCCCGTTACTCGTTGTTTACCACCTGCTTGATGTTGACCCATCCCGACTTCCGAATATTCTTTTTCGGCGGGTTGCCTTTGTATTTCACCTGGGCAGCAAAGCCATTAGCATCCACAAACAGACTTTGATTGGCGTGTACGTAGACCGAACCCAGGCCACTTAACTCAGCGGCTACTTCCTCGGCTACCAGATCAAATGCATCCAGGGTACCTGTGCCTTCCAGTAGAATCACCTCGCGGTAGACCGTACCGGATAAGTACAGGCTGGCCGTACCGGCGATCTCTACCGTCAACCGGTCTGCCTCTATTTGGAGGCGGCTGCTGCCCACTCCTTCAGCCAGGTAATAGAAGCTTTCGTTGATGATAGGATCGGTGGTACGGGCATTCACCACACCGTAGCAGTGCAGCTCTTCCAGGTCTTTGAAGGAAAGATAAACTGTCACCTTAGGGTAGTCTAGGATATCGTCGTTGTCATAGTCATACTCAATATGCAGCGTGCTGCCTTCAGTATAGGTTTTGATCTGCCGGAGGTCAACGCCGTCTTTGATCTCGATCTCCATCCCTGTTTGATGGGCCGGGCTGAGGATCAGTCCTCCCCTGCCCTCAAAAATGACTCGGTCAAAGTCTTATATGTGCCTTGCCTGACGCTGCTGAGCATAGAGTGAAAAAGATAGCGTAAGCAGCCAAAAAGTCAATTTTAGCGTTTTCATAGTTTGGGCGGTGATGTTTTTACCTCATTGTAAGATACGAAATTTGGCAACCAAAAGGTTTTACTCCTTCATCTCCTGTAGCTGATGCTGTCCTTCGGCTATACGATAAGCTTTTGCCAAGTATTCACCACTCTGCGGCTTCTGGATATCGTCCATAAAGTACCATTCGGCCCGGGCTTCGTCTTTCCGAAGGCTTAGCAGAGGGTAGCCGTGCTCCGACAGGTTTACGTACTTGAGATGGGGATTGTACTGGGAAGCTTTTAACCTTTCGGCAATCCGGCTAGCGGAGTCAGTGGGAATACTTTCGTCAATATTACCAGAAGAAATACTGAGCGTGCCAAATTCTACGGCAAAAGCTCCCCGGGCAGTTTCAAGATCATACTGTCCTGGCTGATTGGGATTAATGGCTGTTTCAAATGCCCATGAGGTATGCGTATCGCCAGAAAGGATGATCACGTTCTGCACGCTGTTGTCACGAATAGCACCAGCGACTTGCTGCTTAGACGCCGGATAACCATCCCAGGCATCCAGATTTCTTTCTACGTCATACACGATTCCGGTATACAAATCAGAGAATATGACCTGATTACCGATAATTTTCCACCTAGCCTCGGTAGTTGTCATTCTTTGCTCGAGCCAGCTAAACTGCTCCTCGCCCAGCAGTGAGCGCTCTTCACTAGCGTAAGCCGGATCGCTCAAACTATCTACCGGCTGGTCACGACCGGCCAGTCGCTCGTCCAGCATCATTAGCTCGGCCAGATTGCCGAAGTGAAAAGAGCGATATAGCTGCTGATCAGGATGATCTTCCAGGGGCATCCATTCAAAGTAGGCTTTTACTGCTGCACGGCGACGCTGGTCGTAGGGTCCTTCTTCATCAGGCTGGTGATTTTGTGCTCCGCTTACGTATGCGTTATTGGCAATCTCATGATCGTCCCAGATGGCGATAACTGGATGCATCTGATGCATGCGCATCAGATGCTTATCCAGGCGATACTGGGCGTAGCGGGTGCGGTAGTCGCCAGGTAACGATTTCGTAAGGAGGTTCATGAAAACGCCTGTTGGTAGCGTCACCGTACACACCTGGTCCGTATTCATAGATGTAATCGCCCAGGTGAAGCACCGCATCCAGATCATTCCGATCAGCGACCTTATCAAACGCTACAAAATAGCCGCCCTCATAATTGTTGCAGCTTACCACAGCAAATCGTAGTTCATCGGTATCACCGGAAGGCGTCGTCTTGGTACGCCCGGTGATAGACTCCGCATTCATCGCCTGAAAACGGTAGTAGTAATACTGGTCAGGCTGTAACCCTTTCACACGAACTTTTATCGTGTGGTAGTTTGCAGAGTCGGTGGCGTACGAACCGTTTTTGACAACATCGGTGAAGAGAGAATCTGTCGTAACTTCCCAGCTTACATTTATTGAGGCAGCAGCTTCCTGGGGTAACACTTTGGTTCAGATGGCGACCTGGTCTGTAGCTGGGTCTCCGGAAGCTACACCATAGTAAAAAGGATACAGAGACGCATCGTACAGAAGCGCATCATAAGCAAATGGACCGCTGGCCTCAGTGGGGGTATATGATCAGTCTCATCAGTTGGCTGGCAGGCGTAAGCAAAGGTGAGTAGGCAAAACAGGTTAATGTAGTATCGCGTGGTTTATGATATTTTGCCTAAAAGTAATAAAGCTGATCTAGAACCTTGTTAAGAAACCATGAAATTACCTGCCGTTTACTGCCCACCGTTACTAAAAAAAGCCACGCATCCTTATCGGGAAGTGTGGCAGTACTATCCAATAAAATATCACTCAAATTATTCAGGAATCAGTACACGGTCTATCAGGTGCACTATGCCATTAGTACCAAGTTCGTCACCTGCTACTACGATAGCGTTTTCTGAATCTTCGTTACCATCCGTAATGATAATGGCATTGGAATCAAAACTAATGGTAATGCTCCTGCCGAGCAGTGTAGATTGTTCACCAGCTTCCAGTTCGGTACTGAATACTCTGTCACTCACTACATGATACTGCAGAATATCGGTTAATTGCTGATCGGTCAGCTCATCCAGCGAACTCATATCCATACTATTCAGCAACCTGTTAAACGCTTCGTTACTCGGTGCAAAAATAGTATAAGGGCCATCGTCAATCAGTACATTTTCCATGCCCACACGAGTCAGCGCTGATTCTAGTGTGCTGAGATCTTCGGTTTCGGTAACAATACCGGATACCGCTTCCTGTGGTGGAAACAGCACTGTATTGATTGCGTGTATGATGCCATTACTGGCTTCGGCATTGGCTTGAGGAAAACCAGCTCGCGCATTCAAGAAAATATCATCATTGAATGGCGTGACGTACAGTATACCGTTAAGCGTCTCTATTTCTTCACGCTCTGCCAGCACACTAAATTCCAGCTCACTACCAATCATGTGGTAGCTTAGTATTTCAGTCAGTTCATCAGCAGTATAACTATCCACATCAGTAATGCCAGCATTGATGAATGCCTGGTCACTGGGTGCTAAGAGCGTATAGCTGCCACTGCCTCCCAGCGTATTCTGCAGCCCGGCTTTGTTGATAGCCGCTTCCAAAATGGTATAACTGGCCGCATCAGATACTTCCTGGTATATGGTTCCGGCTGGTTCGTCATCCATAACATCCTCATCTTCTTCACAGGCAATGAATACAAAGCTTATACTCAGTACGAGGAGGAGAGATAAGATTCTACTTGTATGCTTATTATTATCTGTTATCATAAAAACCAATGTTTATACATTTATTTAACTACAGTATTTTTACCAAGTAACGGCATAAATTGTTCACATTCAGGATAATCTGATCCGGAATGGAGTATATTTATTTACCTGAAGGGCTTAATAATACTCATTCTTTGACTAGCTACTGGTTTTTACTATCGGCTTTTTGAACCGAACTACTACCAGGTAAATGCCTCCAAAGATCAAAAATGCTCCCGTAGTATGGTATTGGAAAAAACGTTCATCCAGTAAGATGACAGCCATACTTACTCCGAAGAGAGGAACCAGGTGAGTAAACAATCCAGCAGTACTTGCACCAATTTTTCGTACTGCTTCATTAAAAAACAAATAGGAAATAAAAGACGGGAAAACAGCCAGATAAGCGATCGTGAGCACCGTATCTCGTTCCCAGACAACCAGCATCGCATGGGTACGTTCCCACAGGTAAAACGGCAACAGCATCATAGTACCCAGCCCGAAGGTGATCATCAGAAAACTAAGGGGGCGAATAACCGGGCGATACCGGAGCAGGATGGCGTATGAAGTATAGCAGAAAACAGCAGAGATGATCCAAAGGTCTCCCCGATTAAAACTAGCTGTAAGTAAGACGACCGGATTGTCTTTGGCTACCAACAGCAGCGTACCACAGAGTGAAAGAAGAATACTTAGAAGCTGGGGTCTTCGTAATCTTTCTCTGAGAAACAGAAAAGACATACCGGCTACAACGACCGGAAAGAATGACTGTAGCAACAAACTGTTGAGCGCAGAAGTATGCTGCAGGCCGATATAAATGAGAGTGTTAAATGCTGTCACCCCGAACATAGAAATGGTTAAAAGTACAGGTGGGCTGCGTGTAATTTGCGGCCAGTCTGCCCTGACCTGCTTCCAGGCAACGACCGTCAGTATTATAAAAGCAACACATCACCTCCAGAACGCCAGGGTAATCGGGGGTATTTCGGTAGACATTGCTTTACTAAGCACAAAGTTACCCGCCCAGAAAAGCGTCGCAAAGATGAGAAGCAGGTAAGGGTTCTTCATCGCACGAATTGAGCTGCGAGGACAAAAAAAAAGAACAGCACAAATAAAACATTGTGTTGCTCTCCTGCAAGTGTGCGACTATAAAGCAATAACTTGAGATTACATAGAAGGTGGTAAAATCACCTGATCAATAACATGTACCACACCGTTGCTTGCGTCTACATCAGCAGCAACCACTGTTGCTCCACTAATGGTCACGCTTTCACCATCGATGCCAACTTCTATCTCGCTGCCTTCAACTGTCTCAGCAGTCATACCATCAGAAAGGTCTGTAGACATTACCTCGCCTGATACTACATGGTAAGTGAGAATATCGGCAAGCTGCTGCTTATTTTCTGGCTTTAGCAGGTTTTCTAAAGTTCCCTCAGGCAATGCTTCAAATGCAGCGTTGGTGGGTGCAAATACTGTGAAAGGACCATCACCCTGTAATGTTTCTACCAGTCCAGCTGCCTGTACGGCTGATACCAAGGTAGAAAGGTCATCATTAGAGGAAGCCAAAGCAACAATATCAGGTGTATCTGATGACATTTCAGCAGGCTCATCAGCTGGTTCTTCGGCTGCAGCAGTAGACTCAGCGCTTTCACTCATGTCTTCAGAAGCTGTCTCTGAACCTCCGCCACCGGAACAAGCCATCGTTCCAGTTAGGAACATGGCAGCAATAATTTGAAAAAAATGCGTCTTCATATGCTTAAGGTTTTTGATTTGGTTAGTTTTCTAACTTACACTCAAAATAATTGTTATAAAAAGAATGGAAATTTGTTTAATTAATTTATTTTAAAATTAAACATATGTTTGTAGAACCCTGAATCCGTGGATTACCGTATTACCAGTTGATTAAGATATTGTACACACCAAACAGTTAGCAAATCCAATAAAAAACCTCAACTGACTAGTTGGGGCTTTTTTGTATCCTTTTTCTAGTGCCTTCGGCACTAAGTTTTTGACAATTTAAATTTCAATTTCTGAGCTTTGATAAACCCTTTAAATTTGCTGGACTCAAGTCATAAATGCAACTTCTTGTTGAAACAATAATTTATCCATCATACAGGCA
>CAZZGE010000278.1:0-5661 GCA_964653665.1 uncultured Porifericola sp.
ATTTGCACCTCGCCCCCATTTTTAAAATCCCAGCCGTCCCCCAGGATGCCATGCTCGGTAGGCCACTTACCAGGGAGGTGGGTGTCCTGCGATAAACAAGTAACCGCCGGTACAGGCGGCTCTATGGAGATCTGCTTTCCCTTATCGCGCCAGCTTTTCAGGAAGGGGGTGTGTTCTCCGATGAGACGGGGCGACAAGGCGACTATATTGAGTAAAACGGTCTTTTTCATTCTTCAGTCATATTTTCTTTTACCCACTGCAGCTCACGTACAATAGAGTCAGTCAGTTCCAGGCGGATGTTTTCGGGTAATACTTCCCAGGTGTAGGTTTCTACTTCCAGGTGATTGGTCAGATGATATGTTTTCAGATAATCTAGTGTTTTAATGACATCATCCTGCGTAGACTGTAATTCGCCATAGTTTTCCAGGAAAACCGGCACATGGAAGTGGGTGCGCCATTCCTTGATTTCCGGCTGGTTAATTTCTTCCAAAGCTTCCGGTAGGTCGGGATACTGCTTCCTGCCGCCCTTTCCGTTAAGGGCCACCACTTGGTGTAGGTAGGTAGATTCAGCAAACTGCCGGAAAGCCGCTTCTTTCGCCTGCCGGTCTCCTTCAGGCAGCAGCGCTTTGAGCGCCGCGCTGATCTGCACCTTTCCAATACGGATATCGGCGGCTTCAAACTTATGTAGTGCCTCTTCCGGGGCTTCGTTCATCACCGCAAAGTGACAGATGTCGTAGCATAGCTGTATGTGTTCACGCAAACATTCTTCTGCCTCCTGGGCCGACATGCCTTTATCCTGCTGCAGCATTTCTGTGCCTTTAGGAATGAGCCAGTTTTGGTAAAAGTCCAGCGTGGTCTGTGTGTCTTCCAGCAGGCCGTCAGGCTCCGGCTCAATGTCCAGGTGCAGAAGCTGCCCGGTAGAAGTCTTAATATCATGTAGCTGCATCGCGACTTGCACTAAATTTTGCACACCTTTTCCCATCGCTTCCGCTGCGGCGGCTTCGTTCTTGTGCCAATATTTATAAGAAACTGGAGAGGTAGATATGCCGCCCTCCATGCTTTCGGGCAGAAGCTCGGCCAGCAGGAAAAACAACTTTTGGGTATAGTCCAGACGTTCTGGGGTAGTCCAGTCGGGCTGATGCACTTCGTCTTTGACGCGCTGCCGGTGAAAGTCGCCGTAAGGAAAGCCGTTCATGGTGAATACGTAGCAGTCGTTGGCATTGAGCCAGTTTTTGAAGGTCGCCAAGCAGTGAGCATTCATAAGTTGCTCCGCTGCCTGCCGCGACAGGCGCAGTCCAATGCCAAAGTGGTCATCCGGTGAAAGAGTCTGTTTGATAGAAGGGATATGAATATCCAGCGTCTGCATGACGCTGTCCCAATTTTCGCCGGGATGGATATTGGTGCAGTAAGTAAGCTGGTAGTGTTTGCTGAGTTTCAAGTGCGAAAAAGTTTGAAATTGCGAGCTGTAATCTAAAAGTTTTACAACAGAATCTCTAGAATTTTTTGTACACGTAGGTCTATCATTTTGAGCGAAAGTGGGCCTTGACTCGTTGAGATACAGGTCAACAATTGAGGCACCTCTGTACTGCGCTAGCGTCTGCCTGAGCCTTTTCTTCAGTTGCTAGCCTTCGGCGGAGCCGCCCCGGCTAATGAGAAATAGCCGGTAAGGCTACTAGCCCGTATTTTACAACAAATAAAATCATACTTGAGTTAGTCCTGATATTTTATAAGACAGTGGTTTCTCGCAGGAAGCGAACTGTTGAGCTAGCACATTAAAACTGTAACTTTTTATCCCCAAACTACTTAACCTCCAGGTCCATCTTTTCATAAGCCTTGAGTTGCTCTACAGCCTTCCGGACCAATGTCTCATCCATTTCATGCACCTCCACCCCTTTACCGATTTCTTCCAGCAGCATGATGGTCAGTTTACCGCCTAAGTGCTCGCGAAATTCCTGCAAGCCCGTGATGACTTCCTCATTTTCCAGTTCTTCCACATAGAGGCTAAAGCCGAGGGTGCTGAACAACTGTACGATCCGCTGAGCTTCTGCTTTGCTCAGCATACCTTTCATTTGGGAGTAGGTCACATCTAGCGCAATACCAATGGCTACCGCCTCTCCGTGGCGTAGCTCATAATTGGTCAGTTGTTCCAACTTATGCGCTGCCCAGTGCCCGAAGTCCAGCGGACGAGACGAACCCATCTCAAAGGGATCGCTTCCCGAGATATGTTCCATGTGCATCTTCGCACAGCGATAGATCTGCTGCTGCATAGGAGACATTTCCCGATGGGCCAGAGCTTTTGCATCTTTTTCTAGCTGCTCAAAAAAATCCGCGTCTTTGATTAAAGCCACTTTAATAGCCTCAGAAATACCGGAGCGCCAGTCACGATCATCCAGCGTATTCAAAAAAGTAAAATCATTAATGACAGCAAAGGGCGGTGCGAAGGTGCCGAGGTAGTTCTTTTTGCCAAAGTAATTAATACCGTTTTTCACACCCACACCCGAGTCGTTTTGAGAAAGTACCGTCGTGGGGATGCGAATGTGACGGATACCCCGGTGCGAGATCGCCGCTGCAAAACCCACCATATCCAGCACGGCACCACCACCGACAGCGATGATGTAAGAGTGGCGGTCAATACTGTAAAGGTGCGTTGCCTCCACGATCTTTTGCAAGTGCTCTGTTTCGTTTTTTGCCTGTTCACCGCCCGGTACCAGCAGGGGTTCGTTACAGAGGGTGAAAATATCCTTGTGTTGCTCTGCGTAATCTTCTATTTGTTCTACCAATCCCGGATGTGCCGCTGCCACCCCGGCATCCAGCACAAAGAAGACTTTGGGAGGGCGTTTGCTGCGAATAATATCTACCAACAGCGTACTGCTGATGTCAAAGAGATTTTCTGTAAAGTATACTTGGTATTGAAAAGGAACGCTAAAAGACTGCTGAATGGGTTTCATAAGTACGGCTTACGCTTGAAGTCAAGTATGCAATATAGTTTTATACACCAAAAATAACTATGATTGCTGCCGAAAAGTGCCTCAGGTAACGGCAAAGGCTTTGGCGACAAAGCGAGAGACAGGAAAAAGCAGCAGCATAACCAGTCCGTAGAGCCAGCCGGCAAAAGCTGTCGCCAGGGCAGCGTCCATGATGATGAGCGCCAGTACTCCTGATTTGACCGCCAGACCTATCAGTTTAGGTGCCGGTTCTCGTATGGCACGAAAAAGGGGTGGCAGAATAAAGTATGCCAGCAGCGCCAGGAAAAGCAACGTCTGCCAGTAAGTACCACTAAAGTTGATTGCCAGCAAAATGATGCTCAGCATCACCAGCCCATACATAAGTCCAGCGGCACGAATGGTACCGCTTTCACCGCCATGCACCTCCCCCCGGCTGATCATGGTAATAGCGGCAATGTAGACAATAGGGATGAGACTAATGTACCAGACTTCTGCAAGTGCAGCCGGTACGGCACTGACGCCCAGCAGCAGGTTACCGCCTCGGCATATGCCCATATTGATAGGGCCAAACCAGCTTTGATGCTTACCCCAGGCATCGTAAAGCAGGGCACAAGCTGCTACTAGTACAGCTACGATCAGGCTGGCTACAGACACTTGCCAGGCCGCCAGTATGCCCAGTACCAGCAGCAGGGAACCAAAAAGGCTGGCCGAAAGCACGCTTGCCTGCCCCCTGGGTATGGGGCGTTCCGGACGCTCAGTACGGTCCAGTTCGGCATCAAAGATATCGTTGAAAACAACCCCTCCGGCATAGAGGCCGATGGTTGCCAGCACCAGCCATAGCAATACTACATTGAATTCTCTACTTTCCAGCCACTGCAGCGCCAGACCGGAAGCCGCAAAGCCGGCCAGGATATCAGCGATAGCCGTAACGACATTAGCAGGGCGCATCAGTTTGATATGCGCAATGAGTTTTTCCATACAATGATTTTTTGCAAAAATAATATTAATTTGATATTTTTATTACCAATTTGGTAATTTTTTTGATATTTATCGTAGGTAAAATAAGCATGAAAGTAATCGCTAAAAAGGCGCTTCGTGAATTCTGGGCAAAACTGTACCGTGAACATGAAATTCCTCGCGTGCTGATGGATACTGCCTCGGCTAGTTCGCTAGTGACTGTTCAGCGGCGGCAAGTTCCTCCTCGGGGCAGCATACGGGTCAATAATGGTTCTCTTAATGTAGGGCCTAATGGAGTACACTACAAACCCATTTTACAGAAGTTTAAGGAGGTCGCCAAATCAGTGGGCTGTGTCACTGCCGTTCCCATTAGTCATGCAACTCCTGCCGGATTTTGTGTATCGTACCCTAGTCGTAATGAACAGGAAAAAATTGTTGAAAATACCTCAGCCTTGAGTTTGATGTAATGATGGGTGGTGGTAGTGAATTTTTCTGCAAAGACAAAAGAACCGATGGTAAAGATATGTTTGCTCTCTTTAAAGAATCAGATTGCTGCATGTTACAATCTAAAAAAAAGAATGGAGCAAAGTAAAGGAGAGTAAACCAGTCATGGGCGTGTACCATGAAAGCGGCCTCCCTTACGCACTGGATATGATGCAGGATGAAGAACAGCAAACCAACATTCCAACCTTAGTGCAAATGACCCGTTTTCGCCATTGATCACATGAAAGAAAATGCCAAAGGATTTGTGATGCAGGTAGAGCCTGGCAAGGTAGACTGGGCAAATCATGGCAATGACATCGGCGGACTTATCTACGATCAGATCGCTTTTGATGAAGCTATAAAGATAGCCGTTGATTTTGCCATACAGGATGGTGTAGGTTGAGCAGGTGCCGGCCATTCTATTGATTTTGTGGAGCTTGCCATGCTAGAACCTGGCAGTGAGATGATGAATCCTTATGTTATTAATACCGACCTCCACAACTTTATACTGGAAGCCACTGAGTTGAAAATTTAGTGTTTCTTGTCTTACTATTTATCTGTTGAATTCAAGAAATATAAGGCTGGCTTGTATGAAAGTTACTTTCTTTTTAATTATATTAGTATAGCTATAAATAATAAAAAATTTTTATATAAAGTTATATTTCGTCTCCTTGAGGGTATAATTCTAAGAAGGATTGTAATCATGAAACGTCTACAAACCTATTTCATCTTTAGCATCTTTCTACTAAGTAGCCATCTTTCATTTTCTGTGGTACACTATGACCAGGGAAGGATGATGATCAACGAAGTACAGCTTATACAGGTCTATAACGACCCGTTTTCTTACCAGTACATACCTCAGTATCCCCGGGCTGGCCCGGAAGTACGATGGTACTTTTGAACTGCTATGTATCAAGTATGTAGGACAGAGTGAGCAAAACAACGGAAGCCTCTTTCACGCTCTGGTAGAGTTTACCCTGCCTCCTGAAATTATCACCGAACTGGAAAGTGAGCTACAAAATTTGAAACCGGGAGCCAAAATTGTGGGGCCGGTAGGCCTGATGGATCCGCTGGAAAAAGGCGAAGAAGGAGCCGGTAGCTTTTAGATTATCTCTTCAGTGCTTAATAACCAATCAGGCGAGAAACCCATGACCACCAATCTGGTTAACAGCGGCTACGCTCCTTTAACGCCTGGCTCCAAGGCGTAGGCTGTTAAATCTAATGCCCTTAAGCCGTAACGTATCTGATAAGTATTAAAAGTGTGCCCGCACGATGT
>CAZZGE010000279.1:0-5652 GCA_964653665.1 uncultured Porifericola sp.
GGCTTTTTCTTTGGCTGTACCGTATGATTTTTCTCCTTTTGAAAGCCACAAACCCCAGCTTGTAGAATATGGGTGAATTTTTTGCGTTACTTTACCGTCAGCATAGAGCGGTAATCCCCGGTTAGCCCAGGCAAAGATTCCGCCCCATAGATTCGTTATTTTGTTGAATCCAGCATCTTTCATCTCTTTTCCTACAAGGTCGCTTCTGTAGCCCACAGAGCAATACACTACAATTGTAGTATTTTTGGGCAAAGTATCAACCTTACTGATGCTAAAGTTATCAAACCCTACCCATCTTGCACCCTCTAAATGACTGACTGCATACTCTTCATACTGACGTGTATCTAACAACACCACAGAATCACGAGGCATGTCTCGTAGGGTATTTACCTTCGTATGTTCCGTTTTATCAGGTAAAAAAAGATGTAGGAACAGGAGATAAAAAAGAGGTTTCAACATAAACAATCCTAATATTAGTGCAATCAACCCAGAGAAAAATATGAATATTTTAGCATTCTTATACATCTCTTTTTTACGTAATATATTGACTAAATTGTTAGGATAATGAAAAATATCTTGTATCAACCATTCATCTCTTGTAACGGTTTTACAGGTTATACTAAAAAAGTATCATTACACTCAATAAATGGTACACATATAATGTTATCATATTAAAGACATAATTCTTGAGTATTTATGAGTAATATTCAAATATTTAGTAACTAAGTAATACATTTTTTAATTAATTAGTAATCGCCTCCTTTTTTTAAAGTCAATAAAGATATTTTTATTACCTCTCTTCTGGTAGCCGAACTTTACACCAAAACCCCCGAATTACTAGAAGCAGTAATTTTTTACTTATTATTGTTTAGTCAATTCAATTGAAAAGGTCAGAACTTAATATTATACAAATGGCTAAGCTTAAGAACATTATCAGGCAACTTTCAGATTCAGACTACTTGTCTATTCATGAATCTTTGATGGAAAACAGTGCGGAGAAGTCTGCCCACCTACTCAAAGCAATGCGCGAGCGCTCTCTCTCTGATAACAAAATTATGGACGAGTTAGGTGTTAATACAAACGCTTATTATACCCTTCGCTCTCGTCTTAATCAGAAAATTGAGGAATATCTTCTCCAGCAGATGGAGAATCCTCGTACTGACCTTATTAAGAAGGTCGCCAATATTAACGAGGTTATTTTTACCAAAAAGAAAGCTATAGCGATAGCCACCCTCAAGAAAATTGAAAAGGAACTTCTGGATTATGACCTTCCCAGTGAACTAACTGTCGTTTATAAAACTCTTCGTAAACTGCATATCAATACGCCAGACCACTTTACTTATTCTCAGCTTTACAATAAGCACGTCGCTTACATGTTGGCGGTAGACAAAGCTGAGGAAATGCTATCGCAATACTTCAAAAAGTACGGTGAATATTCGCTTTCCCGAGAGGAGACTAACAAAATGGAGTTGGATCTCCTGGCAGAAGAGATGAATAATCTCTGTAATCTTTATGAGTCTCACCGTCTGTACGTCTACCAGAGTTGCCTGAATGTCTTTCACAGGCTATTTGTCACCGAAGAAGTGCCGGAAAGCAGCGGACTGGAGCCAATTGAAGATATTCTGGACAGGGTTTATAACATTCTTAATTCATATTATCTTGACTCTATCTACCACCATTTGCAGCTGACTTATGAACTCCTGCGCCTTGAGTACTACAACCACTACAAAGTGTATCGCAAGGCTGAGGATTATTATGAGGTGGTAAATGATGCTACTGCTACCCTGCTTACCAATTACAGTCTTCATACTTACCCTGCTCAATATCTCATCAGCAAACTGGAAAGAGCTATACGAGTGGGCGAGGAAGAAGCACTGTATGAAGAGAACGAAATATTGTTCCATGATTTTGAGCCTGACTTGGACGACATACCCAAGTACGTAACGTATGTAGTGTACCGCTCTCTCTCCTGCTTCTACTCACAGAAATATAATGAAGCAGCTCGCTGGATCAACAATCTGTTAAATGAAACTAGCCTCAAAAAATATCCCTACGCTCAACTGGAGGTTAAGGCCATTCTGGCGCTGCAATACTGCCTTATGAACGATTACGATCTGTTCAACCAGCTCACAAACAGTATACAAAGACAGGTTAGGATACTGGGTAAGGAGAATACTGAGTCAATCGTTATCTTTACCAAGATCCTCAAGATATCAGTCTCGGATGTGAAGAGAGATAAACACAATAAGATCAAAGCCCTGGTAGAGAAATTCAACCGCTTTGAGATGACAAACTTTGCCCCTACAATGCTTGTCAAAATGGACGAGACTTTTGTGAACCGGCTTTGCTAGCAAGGGTCTATAGCGCTATACATTAGCTACCCTGGTGCAGTGATGCATCAGGGTTTTTCTTTTAGTACAAATAGCCATATAAATATATCCATAAGACCAACTTATAAATAAGCATCCGTGCGCATAAAATACCTCTCTCGGTACGGGTATGTAAAAAAAAATACATCCAGCAGAGTTGAATAGACCCAGTCTTCAGGGAAGGATTTATCCTTTTCTACAGGTCTACAAAACCAGCTTGTAAACAATCAGATCTCTAGTATGTGCTGGAGATTGCATAAAACCTGCCTTACAATCGCACTGTTGGCGTAAGTACAGACGTCTGTGAAGAGGCATGAAAAGCATTCTATTTTGCAGCTATACGCAAAAAAGTAACGTTGTAAGCTCGGCTTATTCAAGACACCAGCGGCTTATCAGGTTTAGGGGAGTGAAGAGTTTTATGCAAAGCTGATTGTACAATTTTCAGCCAGGCTATTACTTTTAGCAAATAGGATAGCTATATTTAGAAATGATGGAAAAGGCCTTTTATCAAAAAAAACGATTGAGCTACAAAAAAAAGCCAGATTTCATAGTAATGAAACCTAGCCTTGCTAAAAAGCTACTTGCTGAAAATCAGATCGTTAGCTTCTCAAGATTCTTTTGCGTCAATGGCTTGTTGATATACTGCTTCACACAGGGGTATTTATGTGACTTATTGACGTCTTGTGGGTTGATAGAGGAGGTCAGCATAACGATGCTGCAGTGCCCTTTGGTTTCGTCAGAAAGTTTATCAAACTCATCCAAAAACTGAAAACCATCCATTAGTGGCATATCAATATCCAAAAAGATAACCTCAGGAAGGACTGTTTTCGCATTTTCGCCAAGTTTCTCAATGTTTTTCAAAAACTCAATGGCACTTTTGGCACCTGAGTGTGTATAAATATGATCGCTAATACTAGCAGCCTCTATCATTTTTTGATTGATGAGATTGTCAATTTCATTATCATCAATCAACATTACAGCGCGATGTTTTTTTCCTTCAGACATATGCTTCACTAACTTTTTTTGGCGTATAAATAAGTAATTGGAACTCTATAAAATATTAGTTATACTAAAGTGAGTAGCAAAAAATGTACTCAATTTTACCGTACCAATCATTAATTGATGGCAAGTTAGAAGATTTTAAGAAAAAAAAAGATGCAATTTGGATGTATACTTACCTAAAGAATTTATAACTATTCTAATATTTCGCATAATCTGGTTTAGATTGATCCATCTTGGAGATCGGATAAGGTACACGTAACAAAAAAAAAGCACTTTGTAAGTGCTTCTTATGTGTGAAAAAAGTCTTGAAATTACCATCCATATCCGTAGAAAGCTTGCTTACCATCGGGGTTCATGCCTTCTATCAGAATCCCCCCACTTTTATCAGCCATTACTTCTTCCAGAACTTCAGCACTTTTAACTTTTTCTTTATCTACTGAAGTGATGATAAAGCCTTTTTTAAGACCAGCATCAGCCCATTTGCCTTCGCCCAGGTTCGCAATTTGCGCACCGCCATCAATACCCAATTCTTCCTGTAATTCTGGTGAAGGCGTAATAAACAGCGACCCTTCCAGTTTTACCTCTTCTTGCCGTTTCACGATCTCTGTACTGCCCATAGTATTCTTGAGAGTAGCATACACTTTACTTACTTCTCCGTCTCTCCAGTAGGTCACTTTTACTTGTTCACCCGGGCGGTTACGCGCTACCTGTTCCTGAAGTTCAGCTACATTGGCAACGCTCTTATCATCTATTTCAAGGATAACATCTCCGGGCTCCATACCAGCTTCGGAGGCCGCACTTTCGGTAGCTACTCCTTCAATATATACACCTTCAACGACGTCTAGTCCTTCCCTATCGGCTAATGGCGCATCTACATTACGAATTGTAACTCCCAGGAGTGCCCGCTGTACAGCACCAAATTCAATAAGGTCATTCATCACCTTACGGACCAGTGAGACCGGTACAGCAAAAGAATACCCTGCATAAGAGCCGGTAGGTGTCGCAATTGCTGTATTAATTCCTACAAGTTCGCCTTTGAGATTTACCAACGCCCCACCGCTGTTGCCTTGATTAACAGCAGCGTCTGTCTGAATGAATGCTTCAATCTGACGATTATTCCGATCCTGAAGAATATTAATATTTCTTGCCTTCGCACTGATAATTCCGGCTGTCACGGTAGACGTCAGGGTGCCAAAAGGATTACCTATGGCGAGTACCCACTCTCCTATTTGCACATCATCGGAATCGCCAAACTCGACGTATGGCAGATTTTCATCGTTTACTTTAATAAGGGCAAGATCTGTAGTCGGATCTACGCCAACAACGTTTGCCGTGTATAAACGATTATCGTCCAGCGTCACCTCCACCTTATCAGCATCTTCAATCACATGGTTGTTGGTTACTATATATCCGTCTGACGAAATAATCACACCAGAACCGGAAGAGCGGGATGGCCCTCGTCTGTTACGGCGATCTCGTTCCCCAAAGTAATCATCGTATAGTTCTTCTAATGGATTAGAGAGGTTAGAACCGTCACGTGAGCCATTGTAACTGGCCCGTATAAAAACAACTCCGGGTTTAACTCTATCGGCAGCATACACGAAGTTGATACCGTCAGGTACAATAAAAGTAGAATCCGACAGATACTTGGAAAGCTGTACTTTTTGATCATTCTTGAAAGCAGGTATCGGGGACTGGTCCTGGTTGAGGGCTTGTAAAACACCAGCGGCAACCACACCTCCTAACATTGCTGCTAACATAATTCCTAGAAAAAACTGTTTTTTACTCATGCTGAGTGATATCAAGGGTCAAAAGAACTGGTTTACTAAATGTATTACCTAATAACGGCATCACTTAGTTAGTGTTATTAAGTTGATTAAAATAACACTTTTCAGTTGATATACCACATGAGGCAGAAGAAAGCTCTGTGCTTTGTGCAGAAATCGTCCTCTAGTGTAGCGATTGTACATCAATACACTAAAAAATATGCGTTTAGAGATCAAATAGGCCATTTTTAGCTCTAAGATTAATTAACTTATTTGTAAACCATTACACTAGCAACGATAATTTGCTCAGATCACAGAGAAAATAACGTTATGTGTACTTGAAAAACCAGTCCAATACTTCCAAAAGGTTCATAACGAAGGGTTACAAAAAACTTTACTGATCTTTTGCATATCAATTTTCAGGATACTAGTATTGCATTCCTATTGAGTAAATATTCCTCCTTAGCTCAGTTGGTTAGAGCGGCTGACTGTTAATCAGTAGGTCCTTGGTTCGA
>CAZZGE010000280.1:0-5579 GCA_964653665.1 uncultured Porifericola sp.
AGCATCGGATGTACTACCAGACCTACAGAAGCCGAGGATTACTGATAGGGTCAGGGCCCATAGAATCGGCCCATCGCTTGGTCCTACAGAAAAGAATGAAATTGTCAGGCCAGAAATGGACCAAAAAAGGAGCCCAAGCCGTCGCCAACCTCAGAGTCGTGCACCTCAATCAGCAGTGGGACAGAGTCATCAACCTCATTAACCAGCATACCCCCAAGGCCGCTTAACAGCGGTAGCGACACTTTGAGATGCACCCTGTCGGGTAGAGTATTTTCATGATGAGCTCATTATCAAAATTTTTTGAGACACAGTATGAATACCAGATTGTAGTTTTGATGTGAATCCTACGCCAGTACCTGTGATTTTACCCATAAGCCTGAAACATTCCCCTCCCCTTTTCATGTTTTAATTAAAATAAATAACCACATGAAAAAAAAAGTAACCTTAGTCAAAAACGCTATCCATAACCCTGATGACGCCCGCCACTTCATGCGCATCAAGCATCCCAAGGGGAAAGTAACTGCCAGTATCAACGGTAAAGAAATAGCCAATTCTAACCATGTTCTCAAGGTGCAGGAAGCCGGTTTTGATCTCTATGATCCTGTTTATTACTTCCCCAAAGCCGATGTGATTTCAGACGCATTGAAGAGAACAGATAAAACTACCCACTGCCCACTCAAAGGAGATACTGAATACTTTAACATTCACGCTGAAGGATCACAACTAGAAAACGCTGCCTGGCACTATAATCAACCCTATGACTACAGTGAAAAGCTACAGGGCCACATTGCTTTTGACCAGACAAAAGTGCAGTTGGTAGAACACGTTCAGCACTAACCAACTCCGGGGATAATCAGAATGTAGCTTGGCCTTTTCGCCTTTTCACCCTAGATTTAGTGCAAGAACTTTTTCCATGAAGTACTTTCTGTCCCTAGTTTTCAGTCTTATTTTTTTGCAGATCGCATTGGCCCAAAGGCCTGTGTACCGACAAGTCTACGAAAGCCACGAGCAATACCGCGAAGAAAGCATCGACACTCGCCGGTTCAAACACAGTGATATTGAGCCGCTACTTCTCCGGCTGCGGGAAGTGTCGGGATTTGGTGTCACGCAACTGGGCTCCTCTATCGAGGGGCGTCCGATCTACGATGTAGCCGTAGGTACCGGGAAGACACAGGTGCTGATGTGGTCGCAGATGCATGGCAACGAGCCTACTGCTACCATGGCCGGGCTAGATCTTTTCAATTTTTTGGCGGCTGATGATCAGTTCAATGGTCTGAGAGGAGAGATCTTTGAAAATATTACCCTCCACTTTGTACCAATGCTTAACCCTGATGGGGCAGAAGCATTTGAGCGTCGCAATGCTATTGACATTGACCTCAACCGCGATGCGCTTCGTTTGACTTCTCCGGAATCCCGTATTCTCAAAAATATCCGCGACAGCCTGGAAGCCGACTTCGGCTTCAATCTGCATGATCAGAGTACATATTACACCGCCGGTATCAACGAAGAGCCGGCGACAATTTCTTTTCTGCCACCTGCCTACAACTACGAGAAAGATGTAAACGATGTGCGGGAAAGAGCGATGAAAATGATCGTACAACTCAATGAGGCTTTGCAGTATTACATCCCCGGGCAGGTGGCCCGTTACAATGATAACTTTGAGCCCCGCGCTTTCGGGGATAACATTCAGAAGTGGGGCACTAGCACCGTACTGATAGAGTCAGGGGGATATCCTCGCGACCCGGAGAAGCAGGAGATCCGCAAGCTCAACTTTATGCTACTGCTGACAGCCTTGCATTCTATCACTACAGAAAGTTACGCTGAGCGCGACCGTGAAAAATACTGGGAGATACCGGAAAACGAGCGCTATCTATACGACCTGGTGGTGCGCAACGTGCAGCGAGAAATGAACGATAAGCTTTATACGGTAGATGTGGGCATTAACCGGGTAGAGATAGAATTTGACGAAAATAAAGACTTTTTTTATGTCAGTAGCATCCGGGAACTGGGTGACATGTCTACTTACTACGGCTATGAAGAACTTGATGCAGAAGGCATGGTAGCGATACCCGGAAAAATATACCCTGAAGTGCAGCCTGACCTGCGGGCGGTAACCGAACTGAATACCAAAAAACTCCTGCGCGAGGGATATACTACCATCAGAGTGGAAAACATAGAAGGGCAGGAGAAAATACGACAACAACTGACACTGGATGTGGTCGGAATGGAAGCCGAACCTGAGCATGAACTGCTACTGGGCAACCGTCCGAACTTCATTCTTCAACTGGATGGGAAGCCTCGCTGTGCGGTAGTCAACGGTTTTTTAAGAAAGCTGTAGCAAAAAAAACGTCTCTGTTGATCGCTCATCAGAGACATTGTTAATCAATAGCTTTATTACGGTATCTTATTTCTCTTTGTGCAGTTCAGCTATGATAGTACGGCCGGCTTTAGTTTTATCACCAACACCCACCTTCACCTGAGAGCCGAGGGGCAAAAATACATCTACCCGAGAGCCAAATTTGATAAAGCCAAATTCTTCTCCCTGACGAATCAGGTCACCTTCTCCGATGTACCACTTGATACGCCTTGCCATGGCACCGGCGATCTGGCGTACCATAACTTCCAGGCCATTTTGTAGTTCTACTACAACAGTAGTACGCTCATTATCGGTACTGGACTTGGGATGCCATGCTACCAGGTACTGTCCGGCGTGATACTTAAAATATTTGATCACACCGGAAACTGGGTTGCGATTGATGTGTACATTAAACGGAGACATGAAAATGGAGATTTGTAATCGTCTTTCTCCCCGAAAGTATTCATGCTCTTCTACTTCTTCAATCACAACTACTTTACCATCAGCAGGAGCAATCACCTGTTGCTCGTCTCCTTTTACCAGCACTCTTGGATTACGAAAAAACTGGAGAATCAACAAATAGAAGATGGCGCTTGCAATAAGGGTAGCATTTTGCAGCTGTCCTCTTTCAGGAAGCAAATACACAATCAGTAAGTTAGCAGCCACCAGTATCGCCAGCAGTGCCAGCAACAGTGTACGGCCTTCTTTATGAATTGTCATGGAGATTGTCAAAAAGTATACATGCTTTGGTTAGTCATAACATGATACTGCTAAATAAGCAGTTTTGTTTCTCAAACCAATGCTCCATAATTGAAATGCTAAAAACCTCCACGGAATTTGTAGGTATTCGCTACTTTATCAATCGCCACAATATAAGCCGCAATACGCATAGAAACGCCGTACTTAATGGCTGAATGGTATACTTTTTCAAACGCATCTTTCATAATCCGGTCAGACCGCCGTTTTACCCGGTCGCGAGTCCATTTGTAGCCGAGTCGGTTTTGTACCCACTCAAAGTAAGAGACCGTAACGCCACCCGCATTTGCCAGAATATCTGGCACAACCATCGCTCCTTTATTATTAATGATGTCATCGGCTCTGGCAGAGGTAGGGCCATTGGCTCCTTCTACAATGAGTTTGGCTTCAATGCGATCGGCATTAAGTACCGTAATTACGTCTTCCATAGCCGCAGGCACCAGTATATCTACCTTGAGTGTCAGAAGCTCATTCCCGGCAATCTTTTCCCCACCAGCAAACCCCTCCAACGATCCTTTGTTGGCATTGCGATATTCCACTGCCTCTTTGACGTTAATACCATTTTCGCTGTAGTAAGCACCCGATACATCGCTGATCGCTACCACAGTACATCCTCTCTCCTCCATGAGGAGAGCGGCGTGTGAACCTACGTTACCAAAGCCCTGTACAGCTACAGTGGATTTATAAGGGTTGATCTTGAGCTTTTCCAGAGCAGCAAAAGCAGATACCATTACGCCTCTCCCGGTGGCTTCAGTACGGCCCAGAGAGCCTCCCAGTACCAGTGGCTTCCCAGTAACTACAGCATTGACTGTCATGCCGTGAGCGCGCGAGTATTCGTCCATAAGCCACGCCATCTCATTTGGCCCTGTGCCCATATCCGGAGCAGGGATGTCCCGATCGGGTCCCAAAACACTGATCATTTGCTGGGTATAGGCGCGGGTCAGTCGTTCAATTTCCCCGGAAGACATTTGACGGGGGTTGCATCGGATTCCTCCTTTAGCACCACCGTAGGGGATGTCTACCACCGCACACTTCCAGGTCATCCAGGCAGCCAGGGCTTTCATCTCGTCAATGTTGACGCCCATATCATAGCGTATGCCTCCTTTGGAAGGGCCTAAAATATTAGAGTGTACTACCCGGTATCCTTCAAATACCCGGATAGAACCATCGTCCATTGTGATTGGCAAGGATACGATCACCTGCTTCACAGGATTTTTCAATACATTATACAATTCATCATTTAGTCCCAGTGCCTGAGAAGCGATGTGGAACCGCGACATCATAGACTCAAAAGGATTTTCTTTATCCTTAATCGGGGCCGGCTCTAGATAAGTCATACAGTATTTTAGAATTAAGTATTTCGTAAAACTAATTAAAAAATAAGATTTAATTATTCATAATATCTACAAAAAGCGTACAAATATTAAAAAAATTTTAAAAATACCATGATAAAGTGTGAAGAGATCAGCAAGCTGTCAAAACGGTCCAGAAAACCGCCATGACCGGGCAGTTTGCTACCTGAGTCTTTGATGGCAATACTGCGTTTAAACAAAGATTCCACCAGGTCACCGTACGTACCAGCTACTACAATGATAGCTCCTACCGTAAGCCACTGCCAGGCTGTCAGGTCATGATAAAAATAAGAGAGAATGACAGCTGTTACGAGTGCGGTTATCGCCCCGCCAATACTCCCTTCCCATGACTTTTTAGGGGATACGCGGGCAAACAACTGGGTTTTCCCATATTTGACACCGGCAAAGTACGCCCCTGTATCACTGGCCCAGAACAACGAGAGCATACCCAGTATGATCTGAAAGCTGTATGCTCCGTTGTTACAAAATGCAATCACATTAAGCAGGGCGAAAGGTACAGCTACATAAAATATCCCACACAGCGTGTAAGCGATGTTGGTAAATGGCTTTTTGTCAGATTTTTTGTAAAGTTTGATAAAAAAAACTACAGCAACAGCGGGGAAGATGAGAAAGTAGTATTTATTTTCCAGAAAGCCTGCTTCTATAAGAAAGCTCAGGCAGTAAATTGATGCCCCCGCCAAGGTGCCGGCAGATTTGAGTGGTAACATGCCATCCAATCCGGTAAGCTTGTAAAATTCCAGTTGGGTAAGAACACAAACAGCTAGAAAGAGTGCAAAGTAAGACCACTGGCTGAGGTATACCGCTAAGATGATGATGATCACACCGACTACTGCCGTGACGACCCTTTGCGTAATGTTATTATATTTATTTAAAACTGATGTCATTCTCTATGATTTTTAGCGCACTGATCACCTCGTTCGGCGCTACATACAGTTCTATGGAGCCAAAGTGGTAGGAAGTATCCTGTTTATCTATCAGTACTGGTTTCAGTTGGTTGTCTTCCAGCACTGCCTTTACAATCTCGGCCCGGTATTTCATATCTGTAGTATAAACTTTCTGCCATTTACCATCCATTTTCTGTAGCACTTATTTTT
>CAZZGE010000281.1:0-5563 GCA_964653665.1 uncultured Porifericola sp.
TGCTTAAAGGAGCATAGAAATTTAATTGTACCCGAGTCTGATGCCTTCACCATTCAATTATAGTCGGCGTGGGCACAGGGTGCCCCGCACCGAACACGGGTAGGTTAATAATTCAATGCTACCTAAAAGGGACTGTTAGCCAGTATTTGGTCAATTGATCAGACAACTTATGAAATCAAAAAAGAAATTTTCAGGAAAGAGAGGTAGTAAGCCAACCGCTAAACACCAAAAACAGGAAAAGCCTGGAAGCGAGAATGACCTTGTTCGGCTCAACAAATACATCGCCAACGCGGGGGTATGCTCCCGTCGGGAAGCAGATACGCTCATCAGCCTGGGTGAAGTGAGGGTGAACGGGAAAGTCGTCACCGAATTAGGCACCAAGGTAAAGAGGGCAGATAAAGTCACCTATCAGGGAAAGCTGCTCAACCCTGAGCAGCCAGTGTACGTGCTGTTGAACAAGCCGAAAAATTTTATCACTACCACCGATGACCCGGAAGAGAGAAATACGGTAATGCAACTGGTGGCTAATGCCTGCAATGAACGGATATATCCGGTCGGGCGGCTGGATCGTAATACGACCGGGCTATTGCTATTTACCAACGATGGCGACCTGGCAGATAAGTTGGCGCATCCATCTAATAATGTAAAGAAACTCTACCAGGTGTACATTGATCAGCCCATTAAGGATGAGGACTTCCATAAGATACAAGAGGGAATAAGGCTTGAGGACGGTCCGGCTTTGGTAGATGAGATTGGGCTCGTCAATGACTCAAGGACCAACCTTGGCATACAAATCCACATCGGCCGAAACCGCATCGTAAGACGCATTTTTGAGCATTTGGGCTACAAGGTAGTACGCCTTGACCGAGTGATGTACGCCGGTCTGACCAAAAAAGATCTCTCCCGGGGGCACTGGCGGCACTTGACTGAACAAGAGGTGATTCAGCTCAGGCACTTTTCAAATCAAACAAAAAGCTGAGAATGGATTGCGTGGTGGGAAATATAAAGGAGGCACCCATCTGAGTGGGCGGCCTCTTTTATTACACTACACAACCTAACCTATGTTTTTAATATTCTTGCGTAAACTACTTGGTGCTAAAAAGTTTTTGTACCGTATTACCGAAAAAAAATAGTAGTTATAAATTTTAGTGGTACAAGTCTCGTACGGTTTATTGTGAGATATAAAGGAGGCACCCATCTGAGTGGGCAGCCTCTTTTATTACACTACACAACCTAACCTATATCTTTATATTTTTGTCATTTGGGATAAAAGGAGCCATCCGTCTAGGGTGCAGATGACTTCTTTTGTTACACTACACAACCTAACCTATATCGTTCATTGCATGCTATTGCTGCTTCATGTTTTCTTATGATTCTTCTCTTTCTCTCTGTATGTAACAAAGGTAAAAAACCCCTTTACTATTTAGTTGAATCAGATTACACTTTACGCACATCTGTAATTTTACTTGATAGGTCAACTTAGGGCTTTTTACTGGATATAACTATACTAATTAATCATTAAATTAATCTAATTGAAATTTTTATTGGCCTCCGGACTCTCCTGTGTTTGGTCGCTTGGTGTAAGATTAGGCCTTTGTAAGAATGGTGATGAATTTTAAATGACATAAGTGTATCTGACAATTTTTTGAAGATTACACTAATTTTTTATTCTAGAATTACGTTACTTAAAATAGTATGCAAGCATACTATTTTTCTTCTTACGTATATTTGTTGGTAAAGAAAGTTTGAGAGGAATGAGTAAAGTTGAGGTAACTTTTTCTTTGAAAAGGTAGAAAAAGACAGAAAAAAAGCCCTTCTACAGGGCAAAAAGGCTTGTGGTGCTGAGTGGGCTCGAACCACCGACTCACGGATTTTCAGTCCGATGCTCTACCAACTGAGCTACAGCACCGCTTAACGAGCGCTAAAAGTAGAGTAATTTTAAAAACAGCGCAAACGAAACCAGAAAAATATTACAAAATCATGGCACTGATTCCGCAAATCGCATTTCTGCTTATTCTGGGGCTAGCAGCCTTTATTCTGTATCAAAGAATACGCAGAATTAGGCAGAACATTTTACTGGGGCGAGGTACAGATCGCAGTGGTAATTCAACGCAGCGTAGAAAGAACATGCTTCTGGTAGCATTTGGACAGAAAAAGATGTTTAAAAAATATATCCCTGCTTTTCTGCACCTGCTTATATACGTGGGCTTCATTGTGATCAACCTGGAGGTACTGGAGTTTATTCTGGATGGTATTTTTGGAACGCACCGGATTTTTGCGCCATTGATGGGAGACTTTTATACCATTCCTATTAATATTTTTGAGTTTTTAGCTGTTGCTGTCATTGTATCCTGTGTAGCATTTCTTTGGAGGCGTAATGTGATGAATATTGGCCGTTTCCAGGCGAAGGAGCTAACCCGATGGCCCAAAATGGACGCTAATATTATTCTTACAGTAGAAATTATATTAATGCTGGCGATTCTGACGATGAATGCTACCGACCAGATATTACAGGACCGGCCGGACACTTCCTACCCGGAGACAGGCTTCCTGTTCTTCAGTTCGGGGCTGATCCCTCTTTTTGACGGGCTCTCTACCACTGCGCTGATCTTTACAGAGCGTTCTGCCTGGTGGTTTCATATGATCGGTATTCTGGCTTTTGCTATTTACGTTACCTACTCTAAGCACCTGCACATATTTATGGCCTTTCCCAATACTTACTACGCGCGGCTAGATCCAAAAGGAAAAATGGAAAACATGCCTGAGGTGACTAAGGAAGTCCAGATTATGCGAGGGGCACAGCCCGAGGACAACAGCAACGGCGATACCGAAGAGATGGGGCGCTTCGGTGCTAAAGATATTAATGACCTGGAATGGATCGACATTATGGGAGCATATGCCTGTACCGAATGCGGGCGTTGCACCGCCGAGTGTCCGGCCAACCAGACCGGTAAAAAGCTCTCACCGCGTAAAATCATGATGGACACCCGGGATCGTGCCGAGGAGGTAGGCATTAGCCTTGAAAAAGGAGGTAAAGGACTGCAAGATGGTAAATCCCTGCTGGATGACTTCATCAGCAGGGAGGAGATCAATGCCTGTACTTCCTGCAATGCCTGTGTGGAGGCCTGCCCGATAAATATCAACCCCTTATCTGTCATTCTGCAACTCAGGCGCTACGTGGCGATGGAAGAAGCTCAGTCTCCCGCCTCCTGGAATGCTATGTTCTCTAACATTGAAAATAACTTTGCGCCCTGGAAGTTTGCACCTACCGACCGTTTTAACTGGGCTGATGAGTTGAAAGCTGAAGAAGCTAAAAGCGTAAAAAAAGAAGAAACCCAAAAGTAGATTCACTATGAGCGAAGCACAAAATATCAAAATACTCACTATGGCCGACCTAGCTGCTGAAGGTAAAAGCCCTGAAATTTTGTTCTGGGTCGGGTGTGCGGGTTCTTACGATGAACGATATAAACGCGTAACCAAAGCTTTTGTCAAGATCCTTAATAAAGCAGGGGTTGACTTTGCCGTATTGGGAACAGAAGAAAGCTGTACTGGAGACCCGGCCCGCAGAGCAGGGAATGAGTTCCTGTTTCAGATGCAGGCTGCTAGTAACATTGAAGTGCTTAATGGCTACAACATTCAAAAGATCGTAACAGCTTGTCCGCACTGCTTTAACACTATCAAGAATGAGTATCCGGAACTGGGAGGTAACTACGAAGTGATCCACCACTCTACGTTCCTGCAACAACTGATACAGGAAGGAAAGATCAAACTTAAGGGTGGAGGTAGCTTTAAAGGTAAAAAAATCACTTACCACGACTCCTGCTTCCTGGGTCGCGCCAACAATATTTACGAAGCTCCACGCGAGGTGCTGGAAGCACTAGACGCTGACCTGGTAGAAATGAAACGCTGCCGTACCAAAGGGCTTTGCTGTGGTGCCGGAGGTGCACAAATGTTTAAAGACGCTGAACCGGGTCGCAAAGAAGTCAATATTGAGCGTACTGAGGAGGCTCTGTCTACCGGCGCCAATACCATTGCGGTAGCTTGTCCCTTTTGCATGACAATGATGAGCGATGGTATTAAGAACAAGGAAAAGCAGGTAGAGGTAAAAGATATTGCCGAAATACTCTCTGAGGGCGAAGATCTCTAGCCAAAAAAACAGCCTGTAGAAAGTTCTACAGGCTGTTTGCTTTAGAGGATAATAAATGAATTGGAGGAGGAAATCTGCACTAATCCAGGCTGAAAGTCATGGGCAATACCATCCGCACGTTAACGGGAACACCTCTCTGGTTACCCGGCTTCCATTTTATTTCGTTTATGCTCTCCTCGATAACTCGCACAGCTTCCTCATCACAACCACCGCCAATGCCTTTGAGTACTTTTACATCTCTCATGGTTCCATCTGATTCAATAATGAATTCTACAAATACCTTCCCGGTGATATTGTTGACCCGGGCAAATGTAGGATAAATCAGATTTTCTGAGATGAACTCATAAAATTTTGCCATACCTTTTTCCGGCTCAGGAAACTCTTCTACGATCAGGAATATTTCCTCGGCCTCTTCCTTGGGCGCTGCTACCACTTCAGTACTATATTCATACTCTTCAATGACTGTACTCTCCTCAATTTCTATGTCAAGGTTGATATCCAGGTCATCGTCGATGACTTCTTCGTCCGGTACTTCTACAATGTTGGGCATGTAGACCTGCTGAGGGGGTGGAGGAGGAGGCTGAGTAGTAGGAGGGATATCCAGAATTTCTTCGTACTTGTCATTGGAAGATGAAGCAAGTTGTACCAAATCCTTAGTATCAGGTGTTTTCCACTCGATCACAATAGTAACCATCAGCATACTAGTGGCAAGTCCGATGCTAAAATACAGCTTTGACTGCCGGTAGACATCGTATTGGGGATTTTTTTTCAGTTCCATGACTCTTGACGTTTGGCGGTGTAACTTCTCTTTAAGATTGTATTATAAAGTTCGCCAAATAAAACTGAAAGAAATATGAGTAATCTTATTTTAGATTATGACTAATATCAGCTTTTCAGAATTTTCTTTTATACAATTCAAATTCTGCAAGAAAATGAGATAGCAAAAGGTTGAAATCGGGCTCTGTAAAATGTGCGGCTCCCAGCCTGACGATTACCAACTTATAGGTAGGTGCAATGAACAATCTTTGCCTACCAAAACCCGAGGCATAATATACGTTAGCAGAGACGTCGGGCATTTTTCGTGTCTCAGGCTGTCCTTCTTTTCCCAGGTTAAGCCAAAAGTGAGCTCCGTACTCTCGTGCGGGTGCGGGGGATCGGTGTATGCTACCCATCCCTGCGGAAGGATGCATTCACCCTTCCACATGCGTCCTGCAGGTAGAGTAAACCAAATTTAGCCCAGTCGCGAGCCGAAGCCAGCATGAAGGAAGACCCTACAAATGACCAGCAGCATCGGTTTCCATCAGAGCCGTATGCATTCCCAATGGCTCAAATAAACAACGATAAGGAAAATCTGCATAATCGTCTCCGAGCAGAGAGCGTAGAGCTTTGCTGATAGCATTGGCGGTATCGCTGGCA
>CAZZGE010000282.1:0-5556 GCA_964653665.1 uncultured Porifericola sp.
TTGAGGTATTTTAGTCGTGACCAGCAGACACCGGCATACAGATTATCGTCGTCCATGACGGCGCGACAGACAAATGCACCGGGTAAGAAGATAGTAGACTGGTACTCGCCATCCAGTGAAAAACGCTTGAAAGCATTGTGTGAGCGGGATGTACAAACCAAAGTGGGCTCTCCTCCTTTGCGCTGGTCTATGGCGACACCGTGTACCGTCTGAAACTGATTGTCTTCATCACCGCCTCCCCCGAAATGGCGAATGTAATTGCCCTGGGCATCGTACTGTATCACGTACTGCGAGCCATAACCATCTGCTACGTAGATATCACCGTTGGGTGCGATGGCAGTTTCAGTAGGCTTGAAACTCATATCTTCTTCGTAGATGCCCAACTCGTGCGGGGTTTTCAGGGTCATTAGTACCTTACCTTTAATGTCGGTCTTGACAACTTTGCCAATGTTAGGATCACAGATAAACAGCATGTCTTCGCCGCCTTCATCAAAAATGGACAGGCCATGACCTCCGGGGTAGTCAGAGCCCCAGGTTTCCAGCAGCTTACCGGACTTATCGTACACAATGATATTGTTCTTGGTTTCGTCTGTCACCATCACCAGGCGCCCTTTGGAGTCCATCACCATCTCGTGGCAATTTTTTACCGGAGTTTGAGAAGGGTTCAGATTACCCCACTCCTCTTTGACGCGATAGCGGTAACCGTTGTGTCCGAGTACTTCAGTCCCTAGCTTGGGAGTACTTTTCTTAATGTAAAAATTTTTGAGGTCGGGGCTCAGCAGGGCACCTCCGGCAAGGGCTACGCTGCCTTTGAGAAAATCACGGCGAGGGTTTTTGGTAGTGTCTTTCATGATTAGGTTGTTGGTTTATGCAAGAATATCTTTGACAATTTTTCCGTGAACATCAGTCAGGCGATAACGCCTTCCCTGGTGTTTAAAGGTAAGTTTTTCGTGGTCAACTCCCAAGAGGTGTAGCATAGTTGCCTGAAAATCATGCACGTGTACCGGGTTCTCAGTGATGTTGTAGCTGAAATCATCGGTAGCACCGTAGACCAGTCCTTTCTTAACACCTGCTCCGGCCATCCAGACGGTGAAGCAACGGGGATGATGGTCACGACCAAAATTATCTTTGGTTAGTCTGCCCTGCGAGTAGTTGGTACGGCCAAACTCACCACCCCAGACGACGAGCGTATCTTCCAGCAAGCCTCGCTGTTTCAGATCCATGATCAGCGCGGCCGAGGGCTGATCCACGCTTTTTGCTAGTTTTTGAATTTCGTTAGGCAGATTACCGTGATGATCCCAGCCCTGATGGTAGAGCTGGATAAATTTTACATCTCGCTCCACCAGCCGTCGCGCCAGCAGGCAGTTGGCGGCAAATGTACCGGGAACCCGGGCTTCCGGGCCATACATATCGTAAATATAGTCGGGCTCTTTGTCAATATTCATGGTCTCCGGCACCGAAGTCTGCATGCGGAAAGCCATTTCGTACTGTGAGATTTTAGTGTTGATCTCCGGGTCTTCCAGGCGGGAATACTGCATTTCGTGCATACGCTTCAGGAAAGATAGCTGTCGTTCCCGGTCGTTTTTGTCAATACTAGGGGGATTGTTCAGGTACAGGACAGGGTCTTTACCGGAACGGAACTGCACACCCTGGTGTACCGATGGCAGGAAACCGTTGCCCCAGAGACGGGAATAAAGCGGTTGCCCACCTCCTTTGCCTTCGGAAAGCAGCACACAAAAGGTAGGCAGATTTTCATTATCGCTGCCCAGCCCGTAACTGATCCACGAGCCTATGCAGGGACGACCGGGCTGCTGCGATCCGGTCTGGAAAAAGGTAATGGCCGGATCATGGTTGATAGCCTCGGTGTACATGGACCGGATGAAGCAGAGCTCGTCCGTAATTTTTGCCGTATGTGGCATCAGTTCACTCACCCACATGCCGCTGTCTCCGTGCCGGTCAAAGCTGAAAGGAGCACCCGCCAGAGGGAATGACTTCTGCCCTGAGGTCATACCGGTCAGGCGTTGGCCCTTGCGGATAGACTCCGGAAGTTCCTCGCCGTGCATTTTTTCCAGCATGGGTTTGTAGTCAAACAGCTCCATCTGTGAAGGCCCCCCACTCTGAAAAAGGTAGATGACTCGCTTGGCCTTAGGCGCAAAGTGTGGCCCTCCCACTGCGTCGATAGGGCTGGTAGATTTACCAAAGAGAGAAGCTGGCTGCATCAACGATCCCAGTGCAGCGGCTCCCATACCCATCGTGGTTTTGGTCAGAAAATCGCGTCGGCTATAGTTAGGTGTATATTGTTTACAATCGCTCATAAAGCTTAGCGTTTGGTATAAACTTCGTCATAATTCATCATAATGTTGGTTACTGCCGTCAGGGCGGCTACCTGGGTCAGAGGCAGCTCTTTGTCACGAGGATATTCGCCCACTTGCATGAGTTCCCGCGCGCCCGCCTCATCTACCCGGTACTTTTCAAGCTCCTGCTCATAGAGATCGCGCATCAGCGGCAGTTCTTCTTCCCGCAAGTCACGGCTGGTCAGCAGGCGAAACGCCAGGTTGAGCTGTGCATCGCTACTTTTGCCTCCTTCGCGGTATACCCTTTCGGCAATCAGGCGGGCCGCTTCTACCATCTGCGGCTCATTGAGCATTAGTAACGCCTGCAAAGGTGTACTGGTACGCTGCCGGCGAATAATACACATGTTCCGATCCGAAGCGTCCATGACCGTCATACTGGGTGGAGGCGCCGTCCGGCGGATGAAAGTGTACATGCTGCGGCGGTAGAGCTTATCTCCTTCGTCATGCTCGTAGTTGACCAGCAGGCGGGAAAAGTGCGTCTTGCTCCACAGACCTTCGGGCTGATAGGTTTTTACACTGGGGCCTCCAACTTTTTTGACGAGAAGCCCACTGGCGGCCAAGGCGTTATCGCGGATCATCTCGGCGGGTAAGCGATAGCTCGGGCCTCTGGCTAATAATATATTATCAGGGTCTTTTTCCCGCAGTTCCTGTGGAGCCACTGAAGACTGCCGGTAAGTGGCCGAGGTCACAATCAGCCGCACCAGAGCCTTCACATCCCAGCCAGAATGCTGAAACTCCAGTGCCAACCAGTCTAATAGTTCGGGATTAGTAGGCAGATCGCCCTGGTTTCCGAAATCTTCCAGCGAACCTACGATGCCCCGCCCCAAAAACATGTGCCAGTAGCGGTTGACGGCTACCCGGGCAGTTAGTGGGTTATCAGGATGAAAAAGCCATCGTGTCAGGCCAAGCCGGTTTTGGGGAAAACCCTCAAACGGCAGCACTTTGGAGATTGTACTGGGCTGCACTTCTTCCTTGGGTGCGTCGTACATACCCCGGTCTAATACGTAGGTCTTGCGAGTCACCGGCCTTTCCCGCATTACCATCACTTCCGGTACGGTGTCCAGCGTAGCATGTTCCATTTGTCGGAGCTGGTTAAGTTCTGCCAGAATCTGTAGGTACTGCGAATCCTGCTGTAGTGCATAATCCGCCATCAGTTCCTGTTCTTCCTGGACAAGTTCCTCTTTCTTTTCCCAGAAAGGTTTACCATAAACACCGGCTACTTCCAGTCCGCTTAGCTTACGATCGTATACCCTAATCTCATCCACCGCCCCTTCGTAAAGGCCGATATCCAGGGCACCCCGGTAGCTGCGCCCCACCCGGAGCGGTCGTGGTGCTGGTTCGTGATAATTATTGATGGGAAAAATGCTTTTGTAAAGACGGTTTCTAAGTATCCGCACAGGCGCAGCCTTTCCGTCAATGTACACCTGAATCCCCTCAGCCTGGCTGGAACCGTCGTAGGTAAATATCAGATGCGACCAGTCATTGACCGGAATGCTATCTTCGGTGAGCACACTGATCCGGTGGTCAGGACGACCGTGGGTCAGACGTACGCCTACCCGGTTGTGCTCGTCAAGGTACATTTCGTGGCCCCGCCAGTGGGCGTTCTTACCCCCGGCATTGCCGATAATGGCACTGTACGCCTCCTTCTTGTCCGGTTTCACCCAGACTCCGATGGAAAAGGCGTCGGTACGTTCATAATTGCCTACCTCCGGTAATGACAGAGATTCATACTCACTGTTAAAGTGTACTGCTTTGCCCGAGTTACCCTCAACTACTTCCACTTCTCCACCCAGTCCCGCCTTTTTTCCACCGCTCACTCGGTTTGGAGATTTATCATCCGAAAAATGATCAAGCGGGTAGTGCCCTATCAGCTTCTTCTCCATAAAACCTGACTCAGGCTGCACTTTTTTACCACTTTGCTTCTGGAGGGCTTCTTCCCGGTAGGCTTGTTCTTTCTCCTCTTGCTCGGCGATTAACTTCTGCAGATAGGCTACTTTTTCGGCCGTTTCTTCCTCCATCAGCGGCATGGTAGGAGCCGTGTTACCGTCATTAGCAATCATGCCCAGTTCATCCACATTATTAAAGAAGGCGGAGAACTGGTAATATTCTTTTTGTGAAATAGGATCGTATTTGTGGTCATGGCAGCGGGCACATTCCAGCGTCAGGCCCAGCAGGGCTTTGGCGGTGGTGTTGGTGCGGTCAAAAACATTCTCCAGCCGGTACTCTTCTGGCACAATGCCTGACTCCGAGCTGGCCGGGTGATTTCGGTGGAAGCCGGTTGCCAGCTTCTGTTCCTGCGTAGCCTCGGGCATGAGGTCGCCAGCCATTTGCCAGCTGACAAACTCGTCGTAAGGCTGGTTTTCGTTAAATGCCTGGATCACCCAGTCGCGCCAGGGCCACATCATGCGGTAGCCATCAGCATGGTAGCCATGAGAATCTGCGTAGCGAGCAATGTCCAGCCAGTCCATAGCCATGCGCTCCCCGTAGTGTGGCGATGCTAGCAGCCGATCTACGACTTTTTCGTAAGCATCTTCTGAGGTATCGGAGACAAAAGCATCAATTTCTTCCTGCGTAGGGGGCAGACCAGTCAGGTCAAAAGTTACCCGGCGCAATAGTGTTATATTCTCGGCTTCTGTTGAGGGGGAAAGGTCTTCTATTTCCAGACGCTTCAGCACGAAGTTATCAACCGGATTTCTCACCCAGTCTGATTTTTTTACTTCTGGTACTTCGAGCTTTTCCGGCGGAATGAACGACCAGTGCGGTTTATATTCGGCGCCCTGCTCTATCCAGCGGGTCAGCGTAGCCACTTCCAGTTCCGAAAGCTTCAGATTGGACTCTGGTGGTGGCATGACAAAATCGGCTTCTTCCGAAGTAATCCGGTGAAAGAGTGCGCTTTCGTGCGGATCGCCCGGCACAATGGCGTGACCATCTCCTTCTTTCAGCGCAGCTAAGGCGGCTTCTGGCTGATCCAGTCGCAGCCCGGCTTCCTGCTTATTTTCATCCGGTCCATGGCAGGCAAAGCAACGGTCGGATAAAATGGGCTTGATGTGCAGGTTAAAATCAATCTGCTCGGGTAGCTTGGCTTCCACTTCCGGAGAAAATTCCACATGTGCGTCATTACAGCCCAGCAGAAAAAGGCCAGACAGACTAAAAAAAACAATGTGGCTGAAAAAATTTTTCATAGGGCGGAAATTCAGTTCTT
>CAZZGE010000283.1:0-5544 GCA_964653665.1 uncultured Porifericola sp.
TTTCTCCGGAAGTACCTTTCTTACTAAATTACAAGTGACCTAAATAGTTACGTTTTTTGAATAAACAGTCTCTGGTAAATTAACACAAAAATTATATTGAAAATTAACGGGGGGGAAGCCTATAAAATAATCATACTGCTCCATATTTTTTGCCCATTAAAAACTAGCTCTTACTTCACTACTCATGTTTTTCTGATGCTAGTAAATGAGACTTGCGTCTAAACCTGTCAAAAGTGCATCATCTTGCTCATAAATAAAGTAAGGAAAAGCACCTCATTCAATGAAGGTAGCGTGTTTACCAAAGCTATATAATTCGGATACAATGAAGTAAGAAGATAAAGAGGGGAAGGATTAATGACTAATACACCTCCCAACGCGTCAGTTCCGTACCTTACAGTCCAGCTGATAATTCTCGGGAGCTAGAAAAATATTTGGCGTTTGATGATAGACATCGTGGTAATGGATAACTTTTTTATATCCAATATGAGAAACAATTAGATCAAAAGTTATTTCGCTTTGGGTAGTAATTCTCACTTGAACGTTGGCAAAGGGAATTGCATTTATTCACAGGCTGTTAAGAACATAATTGTTCTTAGTTAACATAACATTAATTATATAACATTTGATCATTCCCTAAAATGGCTCTACATTAACTATGTAAACTAATGAGAAAAGGTCATATTTCCCTTATCGTTTCAGGCGTATCACCATTGAAAAGATCATGTTAGGCTTCCTGACCGAGCGCCAGGCTTGTGAAAAGTATGGTATAACGCTTAAATTGGTCAGGCAGTGGCGGCGCAATTATTACAAACATCGTATTCTACCACATTTAATCACATCATACATGAAATCTAAGAAGAACAAGGAATACAGCTACTTTTTTTGTTTCAAAAGAACGCTTAATATGATGTCAATAGTTATTGTTTATCTTCTTATCTTGACTTTTTAAAACTCAGAAAACCGGCTAACAATGCTGCAATTCCCAATATCAAAGGATTGAATGCAAGTTGTGACCTGTTTAAGGAAATGATTGTGGCTACTATTAATACCAGTACGCCCAAAGTCAAAGCTAATATTCCCAATATTTTCATGTAATTCATTACTAGACCAAATATAAAAGTGCACCCGGATAGATGCACTTTTGTTATTTCTAACAAATGTGATCATTTCATACACTCCCTAGCCTTTTGTACCACATTGCTTACCGTAAAGCCCATATGCTCCATAATTTCAGGGCCGGGCGCGGACTCTCCGAAAACATCAATTCCAATACATAAGCCATCAGCACCAACATATTTCTGCCAGCCTAAAGTAGAACCTGCTTCAATGGATACTCTATTAGTCACATTGCGCGGGAGCACTTTTTCCCGATACGCTGCATCCTGTGCTTCAAAGAGTTCCCAGCTTGGCATACTTACAACCCTCACCGATAATCCATCTTCAGCGAGTTGTTCTTGTGCACCTAATGCTAGTTGCACCTCAGATCCAGAAGCAATTAAAATCAAATCAGGCTGATTTTCGCTACCTCTGAGGATGTAAGCACCCTTTTCTAGATCGCTGGTGCTTGCTGATCCACCATCTTCTATTATGGGCAGGCCCTGACGTGTAAGTGCTAAGGCAACCGGACCACCCTCATGATTTATGGCTACACGCAAGGCGTGTAGCGTCTCATTCGCATCGGCAGGTCTGATTACCGTTACACCTGGTATCAATCGCATGGCCATCAAATGCTCAACAGGCTGATGCGTTGTACCATCTTCCCCTAGCCCAATACTATCATGGGTAAATATAAATATACTATTTAGTTTCATGATAGCAGCTAGTCGTAATGAGGGCTTCAGGTAGTCAGAGAAGATCAGGAAAGTCGCACCAAATGCCCTGACGCCTTCTGTAAGGTTCATGCCATTGACTGCAGCCGCCATGGCATGTTCCCTGACGCCAAAATGGAAATTACGGGCGCCGTAGTTTTCCCTGGAAAAAGAAGCTGATACAGCCATGTGGGTGTTGTTGGAAGGCGCCAAATCAGCTGAGCCTCCGATTAACCAGGGACAATGCTCTGCAATATAGTTCAAGGCTTTTCCTGAAGCTTTACGGGTAGCAACAGAACCATCTTCAGGCTTGTATTGGGGAAGTCCGGCTACGATGTCCTGGGGAATCTTACCTGATATACTGGCCTCCCAATTGGCTGCTTTTGCCGGATAGGTTTTTTTGTAGACTTCCCACTGCTTTTCCCAGTGCAGCTGATAGACTTTTCCCTTTTCGCCAGCTTTATGATACTGCTCTTTTACTTCGTCAGGTACATGAAAATGCTGGTCAGCCGACCAGCCCAGATTTTCTTTCGTTGCTTTTACTTCGTCCTCCCCGAGAGGAGCGCCGTGTGCACCGGCTGTTCCTACTTTATTCGGACTACCAAAAGCAATTTTAGTACGTACCTTAATAAGACTAGGACGACTTGTATCAGCCAGTGCTTCCTGAAGAGCTTTTTCAATAGCCTCCAGGTCATTGCCATCACTCACATCCAGTACCTGCCAATCAAATGCTTTAAACCTTTTCTTGACATCTTCTGTGAAAGCGATACCAGTATCTCCCTCTATAGAAATCAAATTATCGTCGTACAAGAATATGAGATTTCCCAATCCCATGTGACCAGCCATGGAAGCAGCCTCTGATGAAATGCCTTCCATCAGGTCTCCGTCACTGCAAATTCCGTAAACATGATACTCAAATGGCTGATGCTCGTCAGAATGATACACTGCTCCCAGGTGTTTCTGGGCGATGGCCATACCGACCGCATGCGCAAACCCCTGACCGAGAGGCCCGGTTGTTACCTCTACGCCGGACGTAAGCCCGTATTCAGGGTGACCTGGTGTAATGGAGTGTAATTGTCGAAAATTTTTTATGTCATCAAGGCTTACTTTATAGCCAGAAAGATGTAAAAGACTATACAACAGCATACATCCATGACCTGCTGAAAGAACAAAGCGATCCCGACCGGGCCAGGCAGGATCTTCAGGGTTAAAACGGAGGAAGCGTGTCCAGAGGACATGTGCCATAGGAGCCGCGCCCATAGGCATTCCCGGGTGTCCAGATTTAGCTTTTTGGACGGCATCCATGGAAAGTGTCCGGATGGTATTGATACTTAGTTGGTCAAGATTATCAGTTTGATTCATGCTTACAATTGAAATAAATTGAATGGAAAGTGTAAGACAAATAACGAAAAATCCCCTCTTGCATCAAAGCAAAGGAAACAACTGTCTCCAAACATTAACTCTGTAAACATTTAAAATAAATTTGGACAAACGTATCCAAGTCATGGTTTGCAGATTACCTAAAGACCGCTTTTTTCTCTTTGATCAACTGATGTCTCAGGCTCATCAATTTTTTGCTTATGCCTACTTTATAAATGTGAGGGTTATCAAAACGAAGATGTTCTTCGGGCAAGGAGGAAAGACGAGACTGTACATAATCCTGTACCTCAACAGGATGTTTCAATTCAATGGTAATTTTTCCATCCTTCATCACCTGCTTGTGCAGATTTTCTTTACGTAAAGTTTGTACAGTAATATGCTTATGGGGGTTATTTTGATGATAAATCACGGCTACCTTACCTTCATCTTCCGTTACAACCCCGTCTGCGTACATCAGGTTGTTGCTATCAAAATAACGATAGACTTTCTTTTTTCCCGGCATTATTATCTTCTCTTCGTTTTCTGAGATCTTCAAGGTAGGTTTTCCCTCCCATTGCGTCAGCTTATACACTCCATCTAGCGCGGCATTATCCTTACCGATAATCAGGTTGGTACCTATACCGAATGCATCAATCGGTGCATTTTGCTCATTAAGGCTTTTGATAACGTATTCATCTAGCTGATTTGACACAACAATTTTAACTTCGTTGAGGTCTGCTTCATCCAGCAATTGACGGGTCTTTTTACTCAGGTAAGCCAAGTCTCCGCTATCCAGTCGTACGCCTAGTAACTTTTGTCCCCTTTGTTGCATTTCTTTCCCTACCTGGATAGCATTGGGTAAGCCGGATTTCAAGGTATTGTAAGTGTCAATCAGCAGAATACTCATATCTGAGTAGATATCGCTAAAAGCACGAAAGGCATCCAGTTCGTTATCGTAGCTTTGTACCCAGGAATGAGCCATCGTACCAGACGTCTTCAGCTCAAAAGTATGGCCACTGTAAACATTAGAAGTACTGTCAGCTCCCCCTGTGATTGCTGCCTTACTGCCGTGTATAGCACCCAGCCCCTGAGCCCGTCGCATACCGAAATCAATGAACACACGATCACTCACTACCTGCCGAATACGGCTGGCTTTAGTCGCTATCAATGATTGAAAATTCAGGATATTGAGCACCAATGACTCAATGAGCTGTGTTTCAATTAAATTTCCCTCAACACGTAAGACAGGCTCATTTGGAAATACAATCTCACCTTCTGGCGGCGCATAAATAGATGCTTTAAACTGAAAATGCTGAAGGTACTTGAGAAAATCGTCCTGAAAACCAATGCCTGACAGATATTCCAACGCTTCCTGCTCAAAATGAAATGATTCCAGCGTTTCCAGCAAGTCTGCCAAACCTACAAAAATGACATATCCACCTTGAAAAGGATTTTTTCTAAAAAAATAGTCAAAGCTTGCTCGGTCATCTTTCCTACCCTGCAGGTAATAACCCTGAGCCATAGTTAATTCGTAATGGTCGGTGTACAACCCAACGTAATGATCTAGATATGACATAAAGATTTATCGTATTGACTTTAAGAAAGTGGTAGTGGTATAGTAACAACCTGAGTTAAATCTAGATAAAAAAAGAGCTGTGTATTCACAGCTCTTTTTCAGATCGAGGAATAAGCAGCAATTATCGAGATGATTATTGATCATAAATGAATATAAAAAACAGTTGTGAATAAATGTATAGCGTTTAAGAAAATTAAGCATTTATCTTTATGAAATTAGTCAATCCTGTGGGCTGGTACAAATATGTACGTTTCTTCATCATAAATATAAGTAGTAAGCCGATAAGAATTGAGACGACAAAACTCCTATGTTGGTATTTCAATATCTTTATAAAAATAAGGTGAAAAGGAATGAGAGCATTACGAAATCAAATAGCTTGCTGAGTATATTCAAACTAAGATTCATCCTCATTCCTTTTTTATCTCTTAGAGTTTGAACAGAATGTAAGGAGTAGTCATACAGAGATACATCCGGAATAACCTAACAGGAGTTAAGACGCAGGGAGATATCCACTCCTATGTTTTTCAATCAGGGTTGTAAGAAATAGGTCTTAAACTTCTGAATATGAGAAAATTACCAGCTTTTAGGTTGGTTTTAAAGACGCATGATTCTTCGTAAGCAGCAGCAAAAGCTCTTCTTCAAACTTGAGTTTTGCGATTTTAAAGTTTTTGATTTCATTGTTTATCTTAAATACAGTCAGAGCTTGTTTAAGTTTTCTGAAAACACCCAATAATTTGGTTTCTAACGTGCGTAGGCCTGGGAGGCCCCGCCTGAAAATCCGGCGGGCGTGCGCTGGGTATG
>CAZZGE010000284.1:0-5488 GCA_964653665.1 uncultured Porifericola sp.
GCTGCTTGATAAAATCATGAACTTTATTGTCCGCCGTAAAGGTAAGCAGCTCAGGCCTATGTTTGTTTTCCTGACTGCCGGCGTCAACGGCCGTATTACGGAAGCCACTTACAGGGGCGCAGCCCTGATCGAGCTCCTACATACCGCTACCCTGGTACACGACGACGTAGTGGATGACTCCAATTATCGCCGGGGCTTCTTCTCTATAAATGCCCTCTGGAAGAACAAAATCGCTGTGCTGGTGGGAGACTACCTGCTTTCCCGAGGGTTACTGCTGTCTATAGAAAATAAGGATTTTCATTTGCTGGAAATCGTCTCAGACGCCGTGCGGGAGATGAGTGAGGGAGAACTACTGCAGATAGAAAAAGCCCGTAACCTGGATATTACCGAAGATGTTTACTACGAAATCATCCGCCAAAAGACCGCTTCCCTGATCAGTTCCTGCTGTGGGGTAGGTGCTGCATCTGCCGGAGCCGACGAAGCAACCGTACAGCGCATGACAACTTTTGGCGAAAAGGTAGGCATCGCATTCCAAATCAAAGATGACCTGTTTGACTATGGCACGGCCGAGATTGGCAAACCGGTAGGCATTGATATCAAGGAAAAAAAGATGACACTACCGCTGATCTATGCGCTGCAGCAAGCTTCCTGGCTGGACAAAAAGCGGATCATCTTCATGATCAAAAACCAGAGCAACAAGCCCAAGAAAGTGCAAGAAGTCATTAAGTTTGTGAAGGCTTCCGGAGGTATAGAGTATGCTATCCAGGCCATGAACGACTACTACCAGGAAGCCAGGGACATACTCTGCACATTTCCAGACTCGGTTTACAAAGACTCTCTGCAAAGGCTGGTAAAATATACCATTGAGAGAAAGAAATAAACTACGGCACCGCTCCTTTCGGTTGGTGTTAGCATATTCTATCCTATTTTTGCCTTTTACTGGTTGCTAACCAGGAGGATATTTATGTCTTAATTTAACTACATAACTTATATGAAGATCAAGTACACATCCCTGGCTTTAGTGTTGACAGTCTGGTTTTCCCTGGCTTCCGTAACTGCAATAGCGCAAGACGGATACTGGCAGCAAAAGGCAGCTTATACCATGGAAATTGACATGAACGTAGATACCCATCAGTTTGAGGGAACCCAGGAACTGGTGTACACCAATAACGCTCCTGATACACTGGACCGGGTATTCTACCATCTTTATTTCAATGCTTTTCAGCCGGGAAGCATGATGGACGTGCGTTCTCGCACTATTGCAGATCCTGACCGGCGTGTGCGCGACCGTATCTTCTATCTGCAGGAAGATGAGATCGGATTTCAGAAAATTCTCTCAATGCAGCAGGATGGAAACGATGTGGCGCATCAGGTGTCGGGTACCGTCCTGGAAGTGACCCTGGACGAACCTATTCTGCCCGGCGAGACCAGTACTTTTGATATGGAGTTCCTGGGGCAAGTACCACTGCAAATACGCCGCTCCGGGCGCGATAATGCCGAGGGTATAGACTACTCTATGGCGCAGTGGTACCCTAAGATGGCCGAGTACGACTACGAGGGCTGGCATGCCAACCCTTACATTGCGCGGGAGTTTCATGGTATCTGGGGCAACTATGATGTCAAGATTACCATTGACTCTTCGTACGTGGTAGCAGCTACCGGTTATCTTCAGAATCCTGGCGAAATAGGCCATGGCTATCAGGATGTAGGACAACGAGTAAAGCGCCCGCGTGGTGACAAGATTACGTACCACTTTACAGCGGATAAGGTGCATGATTTTATGTGGGCAGCCGATCCGGATTATGCACATACGACTGCCCAGGTACCGGACGGACCCAAACTGCACTTCTTTTACCAGACTGATACCCTGACCGAAAACTGGGAGCAACTGCCTGAATTTACTGTTAAGGCTTTCCAGTATATGAACGAGAATTTTGGTGAATACCCTTACGACAAGTATTCGGTGGTACAGGGCGGCGACGGTGGTATGGAATACCCCATGGCTACGCTCATCACCGGCCACCGTTCGTTGCGCAGCCTTGTAGGAGTAACCGTACACGAACTGATCCACAGTTGGTTCCAGATGTTGCTGGGTACCAACGAAAGCCTCTACCCATGGATGGACGAAGGGTTCACCTCCTACGCATCCAACCGCACGATGGCACACCTCTTTGGTGGCAATAGTCTCCGGGTGCAAGCACGGTCTTACGGCGGCTATTTTGCCTTGGTAGAGTCGGGCCAGGAGGAACCATTGACTACCCACTCCGATCACTACAGTACCAACCGGGCATACGGGCTGGCGTCGTATTCTAAGGGAGCAGTATACCTGGAACAGCTCAGCTACATAATCGGTACCAATGCCTTTGACCGGGGTATGAAGCGCTACTTTGAAACATGGAAATTTAAGCACCCTAACCCTACGAACTTCAAACGCATTATGGAGAAGGAGTCGGGGCTAGAACTGGACTGGTACCATCAGTACTTTGTCAATTCTACCCGTACCATAGATTACGGCATCAAATCGGTTGAAGATAAGGGCGAAAGTACCCATGTGACACTGGAGCGGGTGGATAAGATGCCCATGCCCCTGGATGTGTTGGTTACCTATACTAACGGGGAGCAAGAGCTCTTTTACATACCCCTGCGCATCATGCGGGGTGAGAAAGAAAATGACAGTAACTACAGCCGCAACGTGATGCAGGACTGGCCCTGGGTCTTCCCTACTTACCTGATGGTAATACCGCGCAGTGTAGATACAATAGAAAGCATTGAGATAGATCCCTCAGGCCGTATGGCTGACATTAATCGGGGTAATAATAACTATCCCGGCAGTGAAAACATCCGCTTCAGTGGTGATACAGAGTAGATAATTGGTTTTTCTAATAGTCGAGAATAGTAGTAAGCGCCGTCTTTGCCCCGGTGCTTTTTTATTGGAAAGTTGGTAAAAACAGTCAATATCATACTTATGCGCGAATATCTTATTCAAAGAGCAGATTATATAAAATAATGTGGTTGTAGAAAATTAGTTAGAATCGCTCAACGGTAAAATTGAGGTAGAGAGCGTACCGGGTGAGGGGAGCACCTTTACGATGTATCTGCCTGAGTTTTAAAAACGTAACGTAGGCGCAGTTTTATCTGCCGAAGCCGACAAACATTTTAGGAGATGGAGGCATTGTATATAGGCTGTCGCGTAAGCGGTTAGCCATTGTGTACATGCTAAACCATAAACTGATCAAGTACCAGCCTCTATGCCTGAATTACCCGAAGTAGCCACCTACCAAAAGTATTTTCATTATACAGCCCTCCACAAGAAAGTTACTGATGTTTCTGTAGAAGATGAACGCGTCGTGCTGGGCTCCGTTGACGAACTTAGTGAAGCCCTGGTGGGGCAGAAGTTTGAAGATACGGATCGTATCGGGAAATATCTGTTTGTCCGGCTGAGTAGCGGTCAGTGGCTGAGCTTACACTTTGGTATGACGGGCCGGCTCCAGTATTTCAAAGACAAAGAAGACCAGCACCGCTTTACCAAAGTGCTGTTTTCGCTGGACAACGGATACCATTTATCCTTTGTATGTCCGCGTATCCTTGGAAGGGTAGGCATCACTGACGGCCCGGCGGCCTACCGAAAAGAAAAAAAACTAGGCGAAGATGCATTGAAGCTCAGTCTGGAGGAGTTTCGTGAAACATTGGCCGGGCGTAAGGGGCTGCTCAAACCTCTGCTGATGAACCAGAAAGTAGTGGCCGGCCTGGGCAACTGGATTGTGGACGATATCCTTTATCAGACTGGTCTTCACCCCGAGATTCCCGCCAACCGACTGAGTGAAGTGCAGGTCAAGTCCGTTTACGAAAAGATGCAGTATATCATAGAGACTGCCATTGAACTGGAAGCTCGCTACCACGATTTTCCTGACCACTTTCTGATCACCCACCGGGAGGAAGGTGCCACCAGTACGCTTTACAAGGGTAAGATCACCCGGATGGTGGTAGGAGGGCGGGGGACCTACATCTGCCCGGATGGACAGGTGCTGTAAGGGTGCGTAGACCCGGCAGGATGGGGTTCTCTATGCGCAGAAACGGATAGGCTGCAGCCCATGCAGGAGTATATGATAAATGTCATTCAGTATTTTACCCCCTTTCGTATTGCATAAATCTGAACAGAAATTGAAACAATAGTTCTAATGTCATCACAGGTTTGGAAGTGATGCTCCAAATGTAACAGCTAAAGAAAGCCTCGTACTAACCCCACTTCAAGCCTGATGCCCAAACTAAAGAAGACGAAAAGCCTGCGCTAGATGCCTGGATTGAAGAGAAAGCAGGCAATCCCTGGTATGAATTTGGATCAAGTTACGGAAGGACTGACCCACAATCACAAACTGAAAGCCTCGGAAAAGACCAGGTCAAAGCCAGTGAACATGGACTGGCAAATCTGAAAATTGTAGTACCCCAGCTGGTAGCCTGGACCTCCGAAGAGGGTAAAGGGTACCAGGAACTGGAAGAAGTTTACCGCGAGCTTGGGAATATGTGGAGAGGGTATATCTACCATGTAATCACCAATATCGGGGGCGTATATGAAACCCGTAAAACTGCCGATCAGGCAGGAGCCATATATGAGCATGTACCTCGCGAAATACAAATGAAAGCTATGGAATTTCTGAACGAGCATGCTTTAAGCAGTCCGGATTAGTTGCTGGACTCAGCCATTCTCAACCGGATTGAACCGGCTGGTGCCATTGACAGGGCCAAAGATATTCAGACCCGCAGTCTGAAGTGGCTAATGAACAACGATCGACTGCTAAGAATGGTCGAAAACGAGAGTTTTAATGGTGATGAGGCGTATACAGTGCTGAAAATGCTGGAAGACCTGCGTGAAGGCGTGTTTGCAGAGCTCTACAGTGGAGAAGCGGCTGATGCCTACCGAAGAAATCTACAGCGCGCCTACGTGGATATTGCCCTGTCTAAAGTGGCTATGCTGGAAGATGAAGATAATAACCATGAAGAAATTACGATTTCAGATATTATCCTTTTGATGCGCTTTGAACTGGAAACGCTATCTAATGACCGCCGTAGCCAAACCAATGATAAAATGAGCAGAATACATTGGGACGACTTACTGGCCAGAATCGTACAAGTTTACGAGTAAGTAAATATCTTGAGTCCTTAAGGAACAGGAATTGTTAAGTATTCTCGCTTTTTAAATTTTAGCACCTTATAAAACTTCTGCCCGGTTCTTTACGAGCCGGGCAATTTCCGTTTTCAAGCGCCTTAGGAAAAATAGCTTGGTTAAAAGTAGCGCTCAATGATTTTGGCAATAATCACTTGCCCGTCTTCAGTCAGGTACACACCATCGGGAGAAACGTATTCAAGAACCGCATCCAGCGGTGAATGTATGTCTACGAAGGTGTGCCCTTCCTGTTCTGCCAACTCTTGAAAAGCCGGTTCTCTGACAAAAATGGCGGAAAGAGCTAATTTGCATTATGCATGAGCGAAT
>CAZZGE010000285.1:0-5487 GCA_964653665.1 uncultured Porifericola sp.
GATACGGGAAGTTTTGAATATCTCATACCCGAAAATAAATTTACCATGTCAGAGGGCTGGCTCAAAATACATGGAGTTTCTAAAAAAGTAGATAAAGAAACACTCATGCTTATTGCTCACCCCGATGATAGGGAAAGAATTGAAAAAGCTTTTGAGAACGCATTAAAAAATATTGCCCCTTACAATCTTGAGCATCGCATTATTCGGCAAACCGATGGACAGGTCCGAACAGTAAAAGCCAGAGGAAAAGTCATTTTTGATGATAAGGGCAATCCGCTCAGAATGTTCGGTTCGGTAATAGACATTACTGAACGCAAAAAAGATGAAGAGAGCTTATTAAGGACCAATACCATACTTAAAGAAGCCGAAAAAATCACCAAAACCGGTTCTTGGGAATTGGATGTTCAAACCGGCCTTTCTATTGTGAGCGATGGGGTCTATCCTATTTATGAAACAGAAAAAGAACCTGACGACGGCCCGGAAAAGGCGATTAGTTTTTTTCATCCTGATTACAGACAAGTAATCACTGATGCCATTTCTAAAGCAATTGCTGAACAAGTCTCTTACGATGAGAAGTGCAAGCTTATAACAGGCAAAGGCAATGAGAAATGGGTGCGTACAACGGGGCACCCTGTTGTTGAGGATGGAAAAGTGATAAAACTATATGGCGTAATCACGGATATTACCGATCAAGAGCGGGCAGAGCAAGGCCTAAAAGAAAGCCTGACACAACTGGATAATATAGTAAATACCATTCCGGTTGGCGTCTATGTAGCTAGCCCGGAAGCCGATGGGCGACTAAAGTTTGATTATGTAAGCGACCGCTGGTGCGAAATAGTTAAACTAAACCGCCAGGATGTACTTACCGATTCCTCAATCGCAATTAACCAGGTACATCCGGACGATCGCAATTCCTTAATTGACGCGAACGTACAAGCAACCCGCGACCAAACACCATTTGTATGGGAAGGACGGCTGATTGTGGGTGAGGGTGATATTCGCTGGACGCATATAGAATCTGTACCTTACGTACAAGAAAACAGTGAGATTCGCTGGTTTGGTTTCCATCAGGATATCACCGACCGCAAACAAGCTGAAGAGAGCTTATTAAAAATCAATACCACACTGAAAGAAGCGGAAAAAATTACCAAAACCGGTTCTTGGGAATTGGACGTTCAAACAGGCAAAGGCGTATGGAGCGATGAAGTTTATGCTATTCACGAGGTTGATAAGGATTTTGACCACAATAAGGCAAAGGGCATCAATTTTTTTCATCCCGATTACAGACAAGTAATCACCAATTCTATTTCTAAAGCAATTGCTGAACAGGTTTCTTACGATGAGAAGTGCAAGTTTATTACAGCAAAAGGCAATGAGAAATGGGTACGTACAACAGGGCATCCTGTTGTTGAGGATGGAAAAGTGACAAAACTATATGGCGTAACTACGGATATCACCGATCAAGAGCGGGCAGAACATGCTTTAAAAGAGAGTCTTACACTGTTGAATAATACAGTAAATACCATTCCGATTGGTGTTTATGTAGCTAGCCCGGAAGGCGATGGACAAATAAAATTTGATTATGTAAGCGACCGCTGGTGCGAAATAGTTAAACTAAACCGCCAGGATGTACTTACCGATTCCTCAATCGCAATTAACCAGGTACATCCGGACGATCGCAATTCCTTAATTGACGCGAACGTACAAGCAACCCGCGACCAAACACCATTTGTATGGGAAGGACGGCTGATTGTGGGTGAGGGTGATATTCGCTGGACGCATATAGAATCTGTACCTTACGTACAAGAAAACAGTGAGATTCGCTGGTTTGGTTTCCATCAGGATATTACCGAACGCAAACAAGCCGAGCAGGAATTAAAAAAAAGCGAAGAAAATTTCCGTACGCTGGCAGATATGGCTAAAGTGATTATTTCTATTGTTGCTGACGAAAAGGGCTCTAAATATTTATATGTAAATAAGGAATGGTTGCTTGTTTACGGATACAGCAAAGAAGAAGTGGTAAATTTGAAGCCCATTGACCTGGTTGCACCGGACAGCAGGCAACAAGTGCTGGAAAATGCAGCAAAACGCTTTAGGGGGGAATCGGTTGAAAGCAATTATGAAATAAAGACTATTGCAAAAGATGGTTCAATCAGATATGTTGACTTTTCATCAACAGTTATAAACTTTGGCAATCAAAAAGCTTTTTTGACTACCTCCATCGACATTACCCAACGCAAACTGGCGGAGCAAGAACTAAAAAATCTCACCCAGATGCAGTCACTCTTAATGAAGAGTGCATCCGATTATATTAACGTGCCGATTGACCTTGCCGATGCTACGATAAACAATTCACTTAAAGAGCTGGGAGAATTTGTTCTGGCAGACAGGGCTTATGTCTTTAGTTTTGAATGGGAGAAAAACGTCTGCCACAATACGTATGAGTGGTGTAATAGAGGCATAACACCTCAGATTGAAAATCTACAGAATGTTCCTAACGATTCAATCTCTACCATGGTGGAAGCCTATATAAAAGGCAATGAATTATACATTGAGGATGTAATGCAGTTGCCCGTAAACGATAGCCTAAGGCAAGTGCTGGAACCACAGGATATAAAAAGCCTTCTTTCTGTTCCGCTGATGATCGAGGAGCAATGTATTGGTTTTATTGGGTTTGATTATGTGCGATCCACGCATGCGTTTTCAGATCAACACAAGAAATTGTTGGTTGTTTTTGCAGGAATGATAGCTAATCTCAATAGCAGAAAAGAGCTTGAGAAAGGTTTGGTAGCAGCCAAAGAGGAAGCTCAAAACGCCAACAAATTTAAATCTGAGTTCCTTGCCAATATGTCCCACGAAATCCGCACACCCATGAATAGTGTGATTGGTTTTTCTGAATTATTGCAAAGCACTGACCTCAATGCCACACAGAAACAGTATGTTGATAACGTTCATAACAGTGCCACTGGCCTACTTGATATCATCAATGATATACTTGACTTTTCCAAAATTGAAGCCGGAAAACTGGAGCTTGAGTTTATTGAAACAGATATCATTGATTTGATTGAACAGGCAGCCGACCTGATAAAGTATCCGGCTGGTAAAAAGGGTGTGGAGTTACTGCTTAATATTGACCCGCAAATGCCGAGGTGCGCTACGCTTGACCCTGTCAGGATTCGTCAAATATTGGCCAATTTGTTAAGCAACGCTTTAAAGTTTACCGAAAAAGGCGAGATCGAGCTAAAGCTTTCTTTGCTGGAAATGGAAGGCAATCGTGGCCGGATAAGGTTTTCTGTACGAGACACAGGCATTGGTATTTCAGATGCTCAGAGAGAAAAACTTTTCAAAGCCTTTTCTCAGGCCGATAGTTCAACCACCCGAAAATTTGGTGGCACCGGCCTCGGACTGGTTATCTCAGATCAGCTTGCACAGAAAATGGGTGGTAAACTTGAGCTTACATCTACCAAAGATGAAGGCAGCGAATTTTATTTCACCATTGAAACAGCGCTAAAGGACGACGCAAAAACCACCACACCCGATATAAGCAATATCAAAAGCTGCCTGGTTATTGATGATAATCAAAACAGCAGAACAATTACAGAAGACATTCTTAAACGATGGGGCATTGAGTGTGTTGGCTGTGACAATGGGTTGGAATCACTCAAGATCATCGAGAACAGCCATCCTTTTGATGCTATCCTTTGCGATTATCAAATGCCTTACTTAGATGGGCTTGAGACGGTAAAAACGATACGGCAAAAACTGAAACTGCACCCGGAGAAGCTACCTGTTATTCTTATGCATTCATCTGTCGATGATGCAGAACTAGAAAGCAAATGCAAATGTAAAGAACTGGGAATCTACTTCAGACTTATAAAACCGGTAAAGCAGCACCAACTCTTAAACTGCCTTCTGGATATTCAGCGGGGCGAACTCGCGAAAATGGACAGCCAGAACCTAGAGGCGGAAACTAATATAGAAAAAGCTGAAGTTACAGACACAAATATTTATAAAGTCCTTATTGCAGAAGACAATAAGATCAATATGATTTTAGCTTCTACCCTCATCAAACAACTTCTTCCAAGAGTGGAATTGATTAAGGCAGAAGATGGAAAAGTAGCGCTCGATAAGATTGTTACCCTTAAACCGGATCTTGTTTTTATGGATGTTCAAATGCCGGAAATGGACGGTAATGAAGCTACTGCCAAATTGCGGGAAATGGAATTACAGCAAAATATCAGCAGAACAGTTATTGTAGGGTTAACTGCCGGGGCTTTAAAAGAAGAAAAAGATAAATCGCTAAAAAGCGGCATGGATGACTTCCTGACCAAACCCATAGAGACAGATAAACTAAAATCTGTTCTAAATAAATATTTGGTAGGCGGAAAAAAACAAGAAAACATTCAAAGTAAGAATGAATCCGGCCACCTCGGAAACAAGGCAAATCACTTCGATCGGGAAGAACTTCTCAATCAGTTAGGTGGCGACCCGGAAACGCTAGAGTTGTTAATACACAGGGTTATAGACGATACAGATAATAGACTGCTTGAGTTTGAAAAACTATTAAATGAAGGTACAAATCCTAAAAAAGCTGCCAGTATCGCCCATTCTTTGAGGGGAACCGCTGTTAATTTTCGGTGGGGCATACTCTCAGAACTTACTGAGGAGATTCAAAAAGAAATTCGTCTGAAAAATAGTGAAGCAACATTTGAAATCTTGCACAAAATAAAAGAGGAATGGAATATCTTAGCACCGATTTTAAAGAGGACTATGGCAGGGTAAAGCTTTACAAAAGAACGAATATAATAACGCTTACCGCATCCGCAGCTCAGGGACTGTGATCATCAATCTAAAAGGAGAATAAAATAACATACCGTATTAGGCGCATAACCTGTAAGATAAATGAAGTACTATTGGATGAGGTTGGACCCGCTAAGAGTATACTTCCTTAGCCCTGGTTTTGATGCCTACCGGATAATACTGATCGTTACACTTGTTCATCAGTTGGACTTCCTGCCTTATGCTTTTCTATAAAGGCGGTTAGTAGGTTTGCCACGTCAGCCCGCTGAACAAAGTTTTTTCCTGCCCCCGCCACTACGGCGCTGCTTGCCTTTGGCTACCTGAGCGTAGAGGTCAGTTTGCTGTAGTTCTGCTTCCCCTTTACGGATCGTTTTGGAGCTAATCTTCAACAAGCCGCTGATGTAGCTTTTACCTCCGTAACCTAGCTTGTGAACTTCCTGAGCGGCATAGTGACGACGCTCGCTTTCTTGAAGGCTACCATAGTAACGCAACATCATTTGCTCGGTGTGTTGATCGTATCCTAACATAGGTTTATTTTCGTTAGTAAAAGGACTAAGGTAAAAAAGCTTAGTTACTTTATTTCTTTTGCATTCCTAAAGCCTCTGGCTGTCAATTATTTACAATATAATAATTTCTGAATCACCTCCGTTTTTTTAAGTAATACATTTTCTACCTCCTTCATTGTAA
>CAZZGE010000286.1:0-5474 GCA_964653665.1 uncultured Porifericola sp.
CGTAGCGCCGGTACCGATCCTGTTCCTGCTCCAGCTTGCGCTGCAGTTCCTGTTCTTGTTCTTTTAGCTGGCCGATTTTCAGCACCGCCATTTCAGTGCTGTAATGCTTGTACTTTTCTTTCAGCTCAAAATATTTCCGGGCGCGTTTTGCCTGCTTTTCCAGCGATTTGAGGTTGTTGTTGATTTCGAAAAGCAAGTCCTCCACCCGGTCCAGGTCCTCCGAGGTATGCTTTAGCTTGTTGAGTGTCTCGCGCTTGCGCACTTTATATTTGGAAATGCCAGCAGCCTGCTCAAACATCTTGCGGCGGGCGTTGTCTTTGTCCGCTAAAATATCGTCTACCATGCCCAACGCGATGATGGCGTAGGAATTGGAACCGATCCCTGTATCCAGAAAAAGCGAAGTGATATCCTTAAGGCGGCAGGTGACCCCATTGAGGCGGTACTCGCTGTCGCCGCTGCGGTATAACATGCGCGTGATGGTGACCGAATGATACTCCGTGGGCAGCAGGTTTTTGGTGTTCTCAAAGGTAAGGGAAACGGAAGCCACTCCTCCTGATTTCCGCCGTTTGGTACCGTTGAAAATCACGCTGGACATGCTATCCAGGCGCAGTTCCCGGCTCTTCTGCTCTCCCAATACCCAACGGATGGCATCCACAATATTAGACTTGCCGGAGCCATTGGGCCCGACGATGCCAATTACGTCCTCCTCAAAATTGATGACAGTTTCATTGGCGAAACTTTTGAACCCCTTGATTTCTAGCTGCTTCAATCTCATAGCCTACAAAAATAGGTTTTTCCCTTGCTAGTATAGTGTGGATAAAGCCGCTTTTTATCCACAAATACGGCATAGCAGCTGTGCGCTGCAAGAATGGCGACAAAAATTTTAGCCGCTATTCCACCGGCTGCCACAGGAAAAAACTTAGCTTCACGGGCACAAAAGTGATAGCAAACCAATAGTATGAAAAAGACCCTGGCTACGCTGCTTTTAGCGGCAGCATCTACCCTCTTGACCCTCCCGTCCCTAGCTGCTCAATCCGCCCCCCACCTGCCCGGGGAGATACTGGTCCGTTTAGATAAAGGTGCAGACCTGCAGCAGCTCGCTGAGAACTGGCAAAGCTTCCGGGGGCAGCCCACTCGGCTGAAAGTAATGGAAGAGACAGTGCCCTACCTGCGCATCTGGCGGCTTTCCTTCGACGAAAGCCGCATCCCCGAGCGGGCATTTCTCAGACAAATACAGCGCACCCGCGGTGTACAAAATGCCCAGTTCAACCATCTGTTAGAAAACCGCAGCACCTTGCCAAATGATGAAGGCCTTGCCAATCAGTGGCAGTATGTCAACGAAGGGCAGGGCGGATGCACGACGGGTGCCGATATTGATGCCGATCTGGCTTGGGACATAACTACCGGCGGGAAAAATGCCCTGGGCGACGACATCGTAGTTTGCATTGTCGACGATGGGCTGGACCCCGCCCATGAGGACTTTGGCGACAATATTTGGATCAACGAAGCGGAAATCCCGGGCAACGGCGAAGACGATGACAACAACGGTTTTGTGGATGATTATGCCGGCTGGAACACCTCCTCCGACAGCGACGCCATAGATGCCAATAACGGGCACGGCACTCCGGTAGCGGGCATTGTCGGCGCTCAGGGCAACAACGGCATTGGCGTAGCGGGCGTCAACTGGGATGTCAAACTGATGATCGTAGTGGGCGGCAGTGGTATAGAGTCGGAGGTGCTGAAAGCTTACAGCTTCCCGTTGGCGCACCGGATGCGCTATAATGCTAGCGGCGGCCAGGAAGGCTCGTTTGTGGTAGCTACCAATTCTTCCTGGGGCGTCAACTTCGGCCAGCCTGATGAAGCGCCGCTCTGGTGCGCGTTTTACGATACACTTGGTGTACACGGCATCCTAAATGCCGGCGCTACCATCAATGGCAACCAAAACGTAGACGAAGTCGGCGACCTGCCCACCGGCTGTTCCAGCGACTTCATGATCAGCGTCACCAACCTGAATTGTACCGGCAACAAGGTGAGCCAGGCTGGCTACGGGCTGGAGACCATCGACCTCGGTGCCTTTGGCCAGGGCACTTACACCACAAGCGAAGGCAACAACTACGGTGGTTTTGGAGGCACTTCCGGCGCTACCCCACACGTAGCGGGCGCTATTGCCCTGCTCTACGCTGCCCCTTGCCCCAATCTTTCCCAGATGGCCATCGAGGAGCCCGCCGAAGCTGCTTTAATAGTGCGCCAGGCAATTTTCGACGGCACCGTGCCGAACGTCAGCCTGGATACTGTCACCGTGACCGGCGGGCAACTCAACCTTTACAACAGCCTGCTTGCTTTGCTGGATGCATGCGGAGGCTGCTTTCCGGCTACTCAATTGGAGGCAGAAACAGTCAGCGACAGCAGCGCTCAGCTGAGCTGGGCCAGCCCCGACTCTATACTGCAGACGGACCTGCTATGGCGGGCAGCCGGAGACAGCACCTGGATGATTTTGTCAGACACCACAAGCCCGGCCCGGTTGTCTGGCCTTAGCCTCTGCCGGGAATATGAATTCAGGGTGGAGTTTTTCTGCAGCGACTCCAGCTCGACTGTCAGCACAATCAAAACATTTAAAACTACCGGATGCTGTTTGCCGGCCAGCAGCCTTTCTGCAAATGCTTCTAAAGACAGTGTCTTGTTGACCTGGTCGACTGCTGCTGCGGCAGATTCACAGGAAGTACTGCTGTTTTGCTCAACGGATACTCTGCAGTTCTCCGGCATTACCAGCAGTGCACTGACCCTTGAGGGCTTGGATTCCTGCCAGTCTTGTTATTTCCAGGTGCGGAGCCTATGCCGCGATACAAGTACAAATGGGTTATCAGAGCCCTATTTCTTCGATATACCGGGCTGCGGTGCCTGCGTCGATCTCGATTACTGCAGTATACAGGGCAGCACCAATTACGAGTACATTCAGCGGGTTCAATTAAATGAGCTGGACAATCTCTCCGGCGACGACGAAGGCTATGGGGACTACACAGGATTAAGCACCGAGCTGGCAGCTGGGGCGACCTACAGCATTACGATTACCCCAACTTGGGTGCAGGATACTTTTGCGGAGCATTACTGGGTATGGATTGACTATGATAAAGATGGTATTTTTGAAGACAGCACCGAGCTGGCACTTGAAATCCTCAGTTTGCCAGCAGCGGCAGATACCGCCATTACTATCCCAAATGATGTTCCACTCGGAGGCACCCGCTTGCGGATTGCTATGGCTTACGAAGGCACTACCCGCCCGGCTTGTCTGGCAGAGATCGAAGGGGAAGTGGAGGATTACTGCGTCAGCATTACAGAGGGGCAACCCAACATTTGTTTCCCGCTGGCCGAAATAATTACCGACTCGGCTGGCTACCAGACGCTTCATCTATCCTGGGCGGATCAGGCGGAAGATACGCTCTACCGCCTGCAGTACCGCAAGGCAGGTTTAACAGGGTGGAACATGGCGGATAACCTTTTGCAGCCCCGGTTTGAACTCGACAGCCTGCAAGTTTGCACCGAATATGAGTTTCGGGTGCAGCGCCGCTGCGCAGCAGGTTGGTCAGATTGGTCAGAAACATTTAGTGGCAGCACAGCCTGCAACCCACCCTGCAACCTCTGGCCCAGTCAGCTTACGGCTGATACAAGCCTGGAGGAAGGCGTGCAGTTGACCTGGCTGCCCTCCAATCAGGCCAAGTCTTATGAATTGGAATACCGCATGGCAGACAGCACTGATTGGCAAACCCTCAGCACGACAGCTGCCAGCCTGATGATAGACAGCCTGCTCGATTGTACGGACTATCTGACGCGGGTCAGAGCGGTGTGCGAAGGCGTTGAAAATCGAAGCGCCCCCTCCCCTACTCTGACTTTCAGTACCGCTTGCCTTAGCAGCAGCCAAAGCCGTCACGCCCGGGAGTTGAAACTGCAGGTGCAGCCCAACCCATTCCGGAGCAAACTCGGAATACGTTTTGAATTGCCCTATGCCCAGCCGGCCGTATGGTCGCTCTACGATGCTACCGGGCGGGTGATGAAAGAGGGCAGGATTGCCAAAGCCACGGGGATGCAACGATTTGACATCCAAACAGCCACGCTGCCCTCCGGCTTCTATTGGCTGAGTCTGAGGACCAACCATGGCATCGCAACGGTAAAAGTTTTAAAGGAGTAGAAGCAGGGTTGGCGTCGCAGACGACACACTAAAATTTCGACCGCCACTTCTTCAGCCGCTGCTCAAAGTCCGAACGGAATTCCTGCCATTCTTCCTTCGCTTCAGAACGCCATTCGGAAGATTTCTTCTTGAAGTCATCCAGGAGTTCACGGGCTTCTTCTTTAGCTTCTTTGTACTCTTCGCTGGCTTCATCCTGAGCCCGGAGTGCCAGCACATTTATCTGAGCCCGGAAACGAGCCAGCCGGTCGCGCAAGCTTTCAGCAGCTTCGGCAGTTTTGGCTTTACCTTCCTCCCCGGCAAGTTTGGCTTGTACTTCCAGGCGGTCAATGGAGGCCTGCAGCTCTTCCTCCTGCTCCTTGAGGTTCTCTTCGGAGGCACTGGAGGACTTTTTCAGCTTAGCGAGCAACTCATCGTATTCCTCGCGCAATTCCTCCCGAGCTTCGCCAAATTCTTCCTTCAGTTCGCCGCGTTGCTCTTCCAACCAGCTTTGGAATTGCTTTTTCCGCTGCTGGAAGCGGTCCGCGGCTTCTCGCTTGCCCAGATTGAACTGTACTTGCAGTTCTTCTAATTCGCCCTGCCATTCTTTGAGGCGTTGTTGCATGCTTTCTTTGAAACTAGCCATGTTGGTTTGTTTTTTTTCTGTAGATGTAACAAAGCGCCAGGGCGATTTATTCATAGCCCGCCCGATTTTTTCTACACACTACGGTGGATTTGCTTACCTTTGCATCCCGTAACAAACAGAACCGCCGCAGGGCTGGCACCGATTAAAAGCGATTGTTTTCATGACTAAGTATATTTTTGTTACGGGCGGCGTAACTTCTTCGCTGGGAAAGGGCATCATTTCGGCTTCTCTTGCTAAGCTGCTGCAGGCGCGCGGCTTCTCCGTAACCATCCAAAAATTTGACCCCTACATCAACGTAGACCCCGGCACGCTTAACCCCTACGAGCACGGGGAGTGCTACGTGACCGACGACGGCGCCGAGACCGACCTCGACCTCGGGCACTACGAGCGCTTTTTGAATACGCCTACTTCCCAGGCCAATAATGTAACCACAGGCCGCATTTACCAAACGGTCATAGAAAAAGAGCGCTCCGGCGACTACCTGGGCAAGACGGTGCAGGTCGTCCCGCACATTACGGATGAGATCAAACGCCGGGTGCAGCTGCTGGGCGTTTCCCACAAATATGATATCGTCATCACGGAGCTAGGCGGTACCGTGGGCGACATTGAGTCCCTGCCTTACCTGGAAGCCCTGCGCCAACTGCGCTGGGAGTTGGGTACTGACAACTG
>CAZZGE010000287.1:0-5369 GCA_964653665.1 uncultured Porifericola sp.
CAGGCACTCACTACGCATACCCCGCTGTTGCGCATGCCCGCTTGTGCGGTTCCTCATAATACTTTGTCGTCTATGCTGATATGGTGAGCTTCCAAAAACTCGCCTAGATAGCGCGAATGACGATACAGACAAGTAGCAGACTGCTTAGCATCTATGGCATTCAGCACTCGAGTGATCGTATCATGGGAAGGTATACCATGAGGTAGCCAGAGAAACTGCTTCAAAAAGTCCGCCTTGTTTTTACCGTACTCCTCTATCTCTTGGTCGGTATCACTGCCCGATAAGGTAGCCAACAGGCGCAATAGTAATATATCTGATAACAGGTACCGTTTCAACAGCGTATTGCGACGCGGGTCGTCTACCTCTGAAATATTTTATATAGTTCCATTGCTGCTTTTTGGCAAATGTAGTTTAACTTAAATCATTAGTTCGTTTAACCTAAATTCGGATGAAGTGAGCTTTCAGGATTTGGAAAAATTGTACTCGAGACTTATGCATAAAATTTGACACAGCCCATGATGCAAATAGCTCTACCTTTCATTTTCTTGCTTTTATCCTCTACATTATCCCTTTCCCAGCAGGTTTATACCATACAAGGACAGGTGACAGATGTGCAGGCCCAGCCGCTGCCCGGTGTTAATGTGACTCTTGCCCGTTTACCGGACACGGTATCAATATCCGTTGTACAGACCGATCTGGAAGGCACATATCGGTTGGAATCTTCGTTGGATGGCCAGTTTCTGATCATTGCCAGCTTTGTGGGGATGATAAAAACTGTTTCTCCTCCTTTCCGTCTAAGTTCGGAGAATACATCCGTTAGCTTATCGCCACTACTAATGGCGGAAGATATTAGAACCTTGGAGAAAGTGGTGGTGACTGCTGAAAAAAATATGATTGAAGTTACGGATGGTAAGCTAATTTATAACATAGAAAGTAAGGCATCGGCTTCCGGTAATTCGGCTTTTGATCTTTTACAAAGAACACCGGGCGTGAGTACCAACCAGGAAAGTAACCTGCTGCTCAACGGATATGCCAACGTCAATGTGCTGCTGGATGGTAAGATGACCAACCTTTCGCCCCAGCAGTTGAGCAATCGGCTGAAAAGTATGCCTGCCGAAACTTTGTCTCAGATCGAAGTCATCACCACGCCTACTTCCAAATACGATGCCGCAGGCAATGCAGGTATCATCAACATCATCACCAAGAAAAGCAAAGCTCAGGGTTACGCTCTCGACCTAACAGCCGGCGTGGGAAGCGGGCGTTATCCTCAGACAACCGAGAGCATGGCGGGTAATGTGATGCTTGGTAAATTCAATTTTTTTGGCAATTACAGTTACTACTTAAAAGAAGAATACCTCAACCGCACCAGTTACCGAGTCATTGAGAATGCCAATGAGACCACGGTGTATGATCGATCTTCATTTGACCCTTCCCGGCAAAATGATCATAGCTACAAGGCTGGGGTAGATTTTTACATCAATCCACAGCAGGAGGTTGGACTGATGTACAGTGGCTTTGCCAACCGCTGGAGCCGGACGGGCAATGGCCCTACCCTGATTATACCGCAGAGCAATAAGAAAGAAACGGCAGTGCAAAACAGGAATGTGACCACCGAACCGTCGGTCAACCATGCCCTGAATTTTCACTATACTGCCCGGTTAGATTCGTTGGGCAAACAAATTACGTTTGATGCAGATTATTCTACCTATGACAACAATTCTGAGGGGTTGATAGGCAATCAGCTTTTCAGCGAAGCTAAAAAGCCTTTGCAACCCTACCAGGAACTGGTATTTGATCAGCCCAGCAGGATTGATATCCGTTCGTTGAAAACCGATGTAGAACTTCCGGGGAGGACCATCAAGTCTTCTCTCGGTCTGAAATATTCCTACGTAACTATTGATAATAACTTCACCTATGATTCTCTCATCAATGGTCAATATGTTTTTTCACCCGTCCTGAGCAATCATTTTACCTATGACGAACATATTTATGCCGCCTATGTATCGGCGGGTAAACAGTGGGAAAACACAAGTGTCAATGCAGGCCTTCGAGTAGAAAAAACAGTTACCGAGGGCAATTCCATCAATCTCAACCGAATTACTAATAGGAACTATACCAACTTATTTCCATATCTGTCGCTAGAAAAGAAGTGGGAGGATCGACATTCGCTCACGGTGTCACTCACGCGCCGAATCAATCGTCCGATCTACAGCAACCTGAACCCCTCTCGCTATTTCTTTGATAAGTTTTCTTATTACGAAGGTAATCCGCTGCTACAGCCCGAAATCTCCTGGAACGCTGCGGCAACCTATACCTTCCGCAGACAGTATACCCTGACCTTCGGATATGTGCGTACCGAGGATCCTATTTCCACTTTTGCCCGGGAGAACACCCAAACCGGCGAGTTGATCGTAAGTACCTTCAACTTTTCATATCGTAATGACATAAATTCTCTGCTGATCTTTCCGCTATATCCTGCTGACTTCTGGGAAATCCAAAATTCAATGAACCTGCGTTATCTGACCTACTCGTATTTTCAGAATGGAGCTACCTTTCGGCCGGAGAAATTTACCGTTGACCTTTCTTCATCACATATTTTCCTTTTACCTAAGGGGCATAGCCTGGAAGTATCTGCTAATTACACCTCGCCTTCCCTGAGTGGTGTATATGTTTTGCGACCATTTTTTACCATAGATGCCGGATACCGGAAAGCATTTCTTAATGAGAAACTAAACCTCTGTTTATCTGTGACCGACTTGTTTAGAACGATCCATTACTGGGGCTACTCCGTCTACGATGGAGCTAATATCAGCTACGATCATACCGGAGATACCCGGCGGGTTAACATCAGCCTGACCTTCCATTTCGGTGGCAAGGTAAAAAGCGTCAAACAGCGGCAACTGGAAGAAGAAAAAAGGGTTCGATGAAGAAAATTCAAAAATACCAAGTTTCATTAAGGCAGCATTGAATTTTAATTGTACCCGAGGCTCATGCCCTCATCAGCTTATTATGATTCTTCTTTTATCAATGCCATAGATGCACTTCTTCAAAAAATGTAGCTTAAAATCCCCCTAACCCCCGGTTCCACCGCGGCTTTTAAAAAGGGGGAATCAACCTCCCCCTTGGAGAGGGGCACCATGCAATGGGCACCATGCAATGGCCGCAACGGAGTTGGGGATGGGGGGATTGAAAGATCGTTGACAAATACACTGATTCGGTACACAAATAAGGGAGCATATAATTTTAATTGTGGGTAGATTAATAATTCAATGCTCCCTAAAACTAAAGTTATGAAACTTAAACATGTACTGCTTACCCATTTCAGTTTCCTGCTTATAACAGAAGCTATCGACCCTAGCTTTACAGCATGTTTCTTATAAAGAATTCGGTAAAGTTGAAGTAGTTGAGTTTCTGAAACTACCCATTGAGAAAGGCTCAAAAAGGGTCAGAGGAGCCAACAAGTTACTTAACAATACTCAATACCTGAATATTTAGACTTAGTGTTTGATATGACCACTTAGATCATGTTTAAAAATCTAATTTACATTTGACCGATAAACCCAAATTTTTATTCTGCTTTCTTACTTTATGCTTTGTTCATTTTTGTCTTGACACAAAAACGAACCAAAAAAGTCAAGAAAATCCGAACGCTTCCACGCTCATACCCGTCGCACGCCCGCCGGATTTTCGGGCCTGCGCACATTAGAAACCAAATTATTGGGTGTTTTCGGAAAACTTAAACAAGCTCTTATTGACCTTTATTCCAGCATCGATTTAGCGGTGGCTTAAACTATTCTGGGTAGGAAGGCCCTTCTTTGCGCGTCACGCCCACATTGATACTACAAGTTTACTGGATGAAGCAGAGAAGTCAACCACTACCGCAGACCTGATTTTGATGATAAGTGAGTCTGATCTACAGGAGAAATGCCAAAGCTCGCTCGGGCTACGCCAAACGAATTTCCACAGCAGATACCGAAGCGGCCGGAAATGTCCAGGTACCGTCGACCGAGGCCTCTTTGGTTTGTATCTGGAGTGGGTCGGGCTCCCGGGCGATTACTTCAAACTCCGGGTCTGTAGCCATTTGATGCACTTTGACGGAGGCTATCTTGGCTCCCTTCATGGTTAACCTGGTTTTTACCGGTGAGGTTCTTTGCGTATTGACCACATGAGCGAAGACTGTGTTCCCTGTTCTGCTGGCGGTAACATCCAGGTATTGGGGAGTTTGCGTAGTTTCGCAATAGTTGGTTCCACTGTATTTTCGGTACAGTCTCATCACTTTAGCAACAGGCATCAAAAATGCTTTTCCGTAGGAACGGGGAATAGGAATCATCAGGGCGTTGACTTGCCAACGTGTGCCGCAAAAGTCAGCCAGGGTAGCAATTTTCAGCAAGTCGCCGTGGCGTTCGTGTAAATTGGCCAGGCGAGCGTAGGAAACACCGGTGGCCCAGGTGGACATCACCTCATTTCGGTTTCGGCCCGAAAAAGTGTAATGGCACTCGGTAAGGGCCATAGGCAATTGGTAAGGTTCCACCTGCTCCCGCATGGCAAGCACTTTTTTCTCATGAAACCGGCAGGCATTCATCAGATAATCCCAGGTGCGGGCGGGGTCTTTACGGTAATCTATGCCCCGAAGCGGATTTTCTGAATCATTACGGTAGGGATTGAACATGTGGTGAAACGCCACGTAATCTAAGTTTTCACCGGCCCGCTCGATCATCTCTTTGGCCCAGTAGGTCCCTTCTCTTTCACCCCAACGTTGTAAACCGCCCCAGCCGATAATTTTAATAGACGGGTCTGCCCTAAGCATCTTTTTGCTAAACTCAGCGGTTTTACCAATGGCAGTATCTAAGTGGAAACGGTCTCTAGCGTAGGACGTTTCGTTGCCTATCTGCCAGAAAGGAATCCGCAGCGGTTGATCAAATCCGTGGGACTTTCGCAGGGCGTTGTCAGGATTGTTGCAATAGTCTACCCAGTCAGCCGCTTCCTGGGCTGTGCCCCGCCGATCGTGGCCCACCCCGTCGGTAGAAAATCCGGGCGCGCCCTCTGACTCAAAGTTGATAGACATCAAGGGGTCGGCACCTACCTGTTTGCAAAAGTCAACGAATTCGGCAGTACCTACGCGGTTTGATTCGTAACCGACCCAGTGTATGTTTTGCATCGGTACCCGGTTTTCTCGTGGGCCTACCCCTTCCCGCCACCGATAGTAGGCACTGAGGAGGCCGCCAAAACGTACCATACCAGGTGCCAAATCTCGTGTAGCTTCCAGCACATCGTCGCGCCAGGCGTGTTTATCAAAATCCCAGGCCGCTTCTACTGAGCCATCCGTGCGGCCGAGAGGTTCCATGAACTGCATGTACAAGTAAGGGGAG
>CAZZGE010000288.1:0-5344 GCA_964653665.1 uncultured Porifericola sp.
GAAGTGATACGTGTCGGGACGTTGCGGAGGCTTTGCTTGTCCTTCGTAGCCTTTTTCGGTATAGCCAATAAAAACAGGAACCGCAGTGGCTACCTCTACCACCTCATTGGGGAAAGCATTATTTTCTACGACGTAAACTCCTGGCTTTTTCATGAGTCCTTTAGTTATGAGGTGGATTAATGTTTAGTACTTATTATCCTTGTCTTGGACACGGTCGTATCGTCATGACATACCCCAATATCCCTGTGCTTATTGAATCTACGCCAAATCTGCTCCCCTTACAAGCTACGCATAAGACTTCATTCGCGGGGATTTAAGCATATTATCAGATATGGGCGCTGGTCTTTTTAGGCTGATTTAACTTTTCTAAGCTAGAATAACCTGGCGGTAAGTTAAGACCACCTGCGCGATGCCTGCCGTCTACTCTCCAGTTTCAGCAGGCTATGTGCTACGCTATCGGGCTTCTTCATAACTTGTATGATTCAGAATCCCTTTTGAGATCAGCATTGTCCAGCCATCAGTTCTCCGGCGGCGCTAACTATGCCAGTAATTGTGCGTAAAGTCCCATCCCCCAGTGACACATAGACCCTTGGGTTTGTCTTTTAAATGCGATTCCACCCTTGTTTTCTTCCGCCACGCCCCGGAAAAAGCCATACGCGGTGAGCTGCTTTTCCACGCCCTCTAAGGCCCGCCTGGCTGATTTTTTAGCATCTTCTCCCAGCCAGCCCCGCCTTACCCCAATCGCCAAGGCCGTGGCTACCCCGCTCGTGCCTGATGTTTTCGGGGCGGTGCTGGCGTCGCCTGCAAAGACCGTCCACATGCCATCGTCGCGCTGAATAGACATCAGGTATTCGGCAGCTCGCTGCAGCTCTTCAATCAAATCCTGGGGAGGTTCAGGCAGGGCGACCAGTGTTTTGGCCAGCCCTAGAAAATACCAGGTCAGTCCTCGTGACTACAGCGGAAATGTCCTCTCTTGCGTCGTAAAATTGTACCTGAGCCAGATAGCGCCCTCCTCATCAACCAGGTACTTTTGGCGAAACCTCAACTGACGAATGGCTTCATCGGCCAGTTCGGGCCGGTTGAGTTACTAAGACATGACGGCCAGGGACCACGCCACAGTGTAATTTCCTTCGACCACAATCGTATTACCATCTTTTACCACCCCCATCGTATCGGTCTTGCTCTTCCAGAAAGCCAGCACATGCTCAATTTCGGGATGGTCAGGATTATGTCGGGCCAACTGCGCTAGGCAGGACGTAAACTCTATACTGAGCTGTTCATAATCGTGGTTGATACTGTCCTCATCAGGAAAAATGAGAGATAGATGTTTTTCAAGGTTTTGCTGATACCGGCGGCCATCCTCAGCCTTATCAGCCATTAAAGCGATGCCGTCAAGGACGCATCCTTCCTGCCAGCCGTATTCGGTCAGACAAGCAGTTGAGGCCAACTTATCAAAAAAGGCTTCACGAGCCGGTTGCCCACCTGGAATGAGCAAATGAGGCAGAAAGTTATCCAAACCCAATTCGGTCTGTGTGAATACTTCAACCGGCACCCCCGGTCCTTTTAGCTGGACTTTAAGTCCACTGTCCAGCACTTCTGATAAATAGGCTTTTGAAATTTTGCACTGCACGGGCTGAAAGGGTGTTCCCAGCGACAGATCTATGGAGTCTATCAACTGGTTATCTATGGTAAATACATGAAATTTCTGAAAGGTTCTCAGGTCAGATGCGAGGGTGAGCCTAAAGTAGACCCCTTCATCAAACGTATCACCAGATACATCGTCCCACCGTAGCAATAATTCACTTTCAGAAGAATCCGGGTACAGTACGGCCGATGCATAATCTACTTTTACGCCACCTACCTCAGTTCCCTGGTAGGGTATGTAGCTACCGCCTATTTTAGGAATTGCATAAGTGGCGGGCAAATTGGAGTTACCGCCTTGTGTTTCCGTGCTCGGCTGGCAAGCCGGAAAACAGCTTGCAAAAAAAATAATGGTCAGTGCCCTTATGCCTTTCATTGTCTATGTTTTATTCGGTTGTTGATTTCTAAAGCAATATCGTAAACAGTTCTGAAAATAAGCACTGCTATTGAATGAAACTACCGGGGGTTACCATCGCTTTGCTTGCTCCTACTCTGAACCGTTTTCTCTACAATAATTTCAGGCTGGTTCAGCGCATGCAACTGAAAAATACATTTCTTGCGTAATGGCCGATCACATCAAAATCCAGCTTACTGGGAATGATCTCTTCTAAATCCAGTTCTGCCACCAAAGCCCCTTCCTGATCATAGAGAGGTCCTGCGATGATTTTACCCAGGGGCGATACAATCACGCTGCCCCCTCGGCATAAGTCCTCCGGCTCTTCTTTCACCCAATGCTGGTACTGCTCCGGGTACATGGATTTCTGGAAAAACTGATTGCAGCCCAGCACAAAGCAGCGTCCCTCCAGAGCGATATGCTGCATACTAGTTGCCCATGATTCCCGGGCATCGGCAGTCGGGGCGATGTATATTTCCACGCCCTTCTGATACATGGCCATCCGGGCCAGGGGCATATAGTTTTCCCAGCAGATCAGCCCTCCCAACCTGCCTATTTTGGTCTGAAAGACAACCAAAGAGGCACCATCCGCTTCGCTCCAGATGACCCTTTCCGTGCCGGTAGGTTTGATTTTCCGGTGCACCCCCAACAAGCCATCGGTGGGAGAAATGTAGAGCATGGAGCAGAACAGGCTTCCACTCTGCTGTTGTTTTTCGGTGACGCCTATGACCAGGTACACATTCGCTGATTGAGCAAGCTTCTCAAGCCGTTTGAGCTGGCTACTTTCCAGGTCCAGGCTATTTTGGTGATAGGCTGCGTATAAGTCTCGCCCTTCGCGGGTTCGGCTGCCAATGGTGGAGCCAAAAGAAAAACCCCTCGGATAGCCCGGGATAAAGGATTCGGGAAAGACAATGAGTTCACAGCCCTGTTTTGCGTAGGTTTTGACGAGACTTTCCACCTTGTCCAGGGTCTTCTCCAGATCAAAAAACACCGGGCTATCTTGTATCAGGCAAACTTTTACTTTCATATCAATTCGTGAGGAAGCTGGTTATAAGATTTGTGCAACCTGGCAGCAAACTTTGCCAATACACCCAACTGAAATTGCTGCAAAATTGAGGTCGGGAGATACCGAGTCAGCTCTTACAGTATTTCTTTCACCCTACCCACCTGACCATCTTCCAGGCGCACCTTGATACCATGAGGATGCGAGGGCGATTTGGTGAGAATATGCTGCACGATGCCTTCGGTCAACGTGCCTGTCCGCTGGTCTTTTTTGAGGACGATCCTGACGGTCGCGCCAATTGAAATATCTTTTCTCTGTGTTCCGTTCATGCTTTCACTTTTATACTTTGACCATGAAATTCCGCTACGTCACCGGCGCGCATTTTTTTGCGCTTTTGCAGTTCCGTTATTCCATTTACCGTTACCATTCCTTCCGTGATCACCGCATGCGCTTCCCCACCGGAAGCCACCAGGTTCATAAGCTTCAGGAGTTTATCCAGCGCTATGAATTCCGTACCGTCTTTAAGTGTGAAAATATGAGGGCCCATCTGTCTTGTTTTAAAAGTTTAGATGATGCGATAATAAGCATTTTTCATCTATCCCTTTTTTAGCGTTACTAACCTGCTTCTACTTGGCATTAGTTTCTGACAGTAAAGCTGCCTTGATTCTGAAAAACCTTAGGCGGCTTATCACTTCATTCTGGCATCCGCTGATATTTTATGAGGGCTTTTTGTAGGCGATCGTGCGGCAAGGCGTAGACTACATTGCCGTTAATGCCTTCCATCGTTTCTCCAGCAACCATGGCATTGATAATTGCCTCTTCAGTAGCCTGTACCGTAGCCTCAAACAGGGGATTCAGATCCGTGACCATTTGTAGCTGTTGCAGCTCGTTGCTCCCGAACGACAGGCGATTGCCAGTAGAGAAGGCGATAAAAATATCACCGGAGCCATCCATGCCTACGCTCCCGTTTCTACCCAGTCCCAGGGCCGCCCGGCGGGCGACACGATCCAGTTGGGTAGGTATCATCGGAGCATCCGTCGCGATGATTACGATGATGGAGTTACCGTTAGAATTGGGGTCAGCGTTTCGTTGGGGCATCAGGTCAGGGATTTCTTTGCCTACCGGGACACCCGCAATGCTCAGTCGGTGTCGGCGGCCATAGTTGGACTGGACAAGCACGCCGACAGTAAATGCTCCCTGTTCGGTAGTGACGGCCCGGGAAGAGGTGCCAATACCCCCTTTGAATTCATAAGTACGCATCCCGGTTCCGCCTCCCACATTGCCTTCTTCCACACGCCCACCTTTGGCACGATCCAGCGCCTGAAAAACATCCTCCTGCGTGACATGCTGCCCAAAGATGTCGTTGAGAAAACCATCCCAGGTTTCTGCCACTACCGGGAGCGACCGTGCATAAAGGGCTTCCGGGTCTTGGATGTGCCGGCGGTTCCACTCAATCGTGGCAGCCTGCACGGTGCCCACGCTCAGCGTATTCGTAAGCATCACCGGCCCGTACAACTCACCGCGCTCACTCAGGAAAATGGTACCGGTCATCTCACCATCACCGTTGAAAGAAAACCAGCCCGCCGGTACGCCCGCTGTCGCATTTTTGCCCAGGGGAAATACCGCGCTTACCCCGGTGCGGATCGGCCCTTCGCCTACGGTGAGTGCTCCTTTGCCCCTGATCAGCGTGGTATGCCCTACGGCTACACCTTCCACATCTGTAATAGCGTTGAATGGCCCTGTCTTTCCGGAAAAGGGAACGCTCAGATCTCTTGCCCGGGGCCTTTGTCCTAAAACATAGGAACTAAGCAGGGTGGCAATCCCGAGTAAAACAATGGTTCTGATCATGGTGAGATAGTTTATTGATTGAACTGGAACATTTTTCCGCCAAGTGGCAGTGCTAAACTTACGAATACCCATCATCATGACGAAGAGAGCGAGCCATTAATGATAGCCATCGTGAGCAACTGTTATTTTACGTCTTCAACATCGTTAAAAATATCCCATACAGACTCCCATTTACCATTTGGTTGTTTCTTACTCAATATGATCCGATCCATTTGTAGGTTCCACTTGCTCCTTCAGAATCTCTTGTTTCAAAACCAGAGCCTCTAATCACTGCCCAATCGTCAAGAACAATTACTTACTTTACAGTTTCGGTCATTTCAATCCGAGTTGAGTCATTCCTTTGATTACACATTTTTTCGTAACGGTCTTTAGGGAGCATTGAAAAAATATACTACCCAAAGATAGTTAAAACATGTAGATTTGTGTTATGGAAGCATTATCATCAAACGTTATAGAGA
>CAZZGE010000289.1:0-5230 GCA_964653665.1 uncultured Porifericola sp.
ATAGGAATTTATATCAAGCGAGACAGGTGTCAGTAGCAACTTTTTCATACAATTAGGACTTACCAACGCTCTTTATATCACTCGGAAGAAACTGCGACTCCGTGATTACTGCTGATTCTGCCCTACTCGATAGGGCCATCGCCAATGGGATTAAAGTTTATGATCTCGTGCAGACTCGTCCAGAAAAGAAACGAAGACTTCAGGGATTAATCACCATATTTTAGTTCGCAATCTCTGAAAATCAAATTGTAATTTCCCAAACCTGGATTTTCTCAAGGCTCCATGCGCAGCAATTCTTGAGCAGCCTGTTGCACCTTATCTTTGCTGAAGTAGACCGGAAAGTAACGGTCCTGTGCCCATTGCTCAAATAGGTTGCGATAGTATGGGCTATCCGGATTGCCGGACTGTCCGGGTGTATTACTGCCCAGTGCCCGGTCCCAGTCGCTGGTATCTACGATCAGGCGAAAAGAAGCGCCCGACAATTGATTGTCATTACCGCCGGTGCTACTTACGGTATAACTATTACCGCCGCGGGGATACGGGCCCACGTCCAGCTTTTCCCGCATTTCAGCACTCACCGCCCCGCTTAACGGGTGGCGCAACAGGATATACTTGTAGTCCTCCTGCCCGTACTGCCAGTCATCCTGTTCATTACCCAGACGGTTTTCCAGTTGATCTACGGCTTCTTCCAGACTTTGCACCAACAGGCGGTCACGGGCAGCTACCGGATCATCACCCATTTCTGGTACCGGGCTTACTAGCCAGTTGACGACGTTGGTCATAGGCAGGTAGCTAAGCACTTCATGTGCTTTCCTAGGTACCATCAGCGTATGCATGTTGTCTTTTAAATGGTTTTCCCAGGCTACGTAAATACCGGCAGCTACGGATTCCGGTTCCAGTGAATAGCCCCAATTAAGCAGGCGTTGCTGAGCTTCAGCGACCGATCGGTCATTGACCGGAAGCCCTTTCAGTAAGGGGACCAGGTTGCGGGCCGGTACCGAATAATAGTCCGTCTGCAGCTGAGCCATATCCATCATACTATGTTTTTCACCAGTATTCAATTCTTCGGCAAGGCGGTCAGCCCGGTAAGAATCAGCCCAGCTATAGCCCACGGCATCGCGGTAAGGATAGCCATCGGGCACCTGCATATCATTGGCAGTAGCTTTGATACCGCTCTCCGGGTTATACACATGCGGTTTGGCTTTGATGGGCAAGTAACCATCCCATTCGTAGCGACCATCGCCAGGCACAGGTACCAGCCCGCTCATATTACGACGAATTGGTGAGATACCTACTGCCTGCCAGCCTATATTACCCTTTTTGTCCGCCCAGATCATATTCTCGCCGGGAATATTACTGTAGTTGCAGGCTTCTCGGAATTCTTTCCAACTCCTGGCCTGATCCATCCGCAGGCTGGCCAGGTAAGGTGAACCACCGATTTCCTGCCATGCACCTCTCACCGCATAGGCCTTATGGTTGACCGTATCTTCATAGACGATAGGGCCATGGCGACTGTATTTCAGGTCAACAGTTACATCTTCCTGTCCTTTGACAGCAATGGTTTCCTGGATAACCCGCATATCTTCCCAATGGTCGTCGTAACGATACTGATTGGGGTTATCCGGATAGGTGTCATACACATAAAGGTCCTCTCCGTCAGTACGAAAGACAGTGAGGCCCCAGGCGCCATAGTCGTTATGACCAATGGAAACACCGGGAATTTCTGGCTCACCGCCGCCGATTACATTCCAGCCGGGGGCGTTAAGATGTACCCAGTAACGTAGTGAAGGTACTGCCTGGGTGCGGTGCAGGTCGTTGGCCATGACAGGAAAGCCACTTTGCGTATGCGCGCCACTCAGTACCCAGTTATTACTACCGATGCTTTCTCTTTCTTCTTCCAGTGTAGCGAAGGCTCGCTCCCAATCTTCTATAATCTGACCGGTTTCATCAGCGGAAGCCCGCCATTTCATATTGACAATATCTTCCGGACGGAAGCGTACCGGCCTACGGTAGGCATTGTACATTTCCAGTATGTCGTCAAACAGAAGCTCCGTACTGATGGCCGTATCCAGCGCCAGATCGGGCGTACCAGGATGAAAGTTCATCAGTTGATTGACTTTGTCAGGGCCAAGTAAAGCCACTGCTCTTCCCACTTGTAGTTCCTGCCCGATGTTACCCAACAGCCCCTGGTGGCGGGAAATCACCGTTTCAGATGTCCAGTAGCCGGGACTGATACCCAGCAGATCAAACTCAATAGGAAGCAGATCGGCATTCTTTTCTGTCTCGCCGATATAGGCATTCACTCCATCCACAAAGGCAGTGATGATAGCTTGCCCCCTGGGGTGGTAGTGGTTCATCTCCTGCTGCATGTTACCGCGAAATTTGAAAAGACGAGTGCCTATGTCGCGCTTAAGTTCTCGAGGGCCAAGTATTTCGGCTACTGTACCGTGTACCTGTCGGCGCCATACCTCAAACTGGAAGAGGCGGTCGCGGGCGGCGCAATAGCCCTGGGCAAAGAAAAGATCATGTTCGTTATCCGCATAGATGTGGTTGATACCCCATGGGTCGCGGTAAACTTCTACGGGAGCTTGCAAGCCTTCTACCTGCAGGGCTTTCTGGGCAACGGCGGGTAAAGAAAAAAATAATATGGTGAGAATAGGTAGTAGCAGTCGTGGCATAGCGTACACTCAGAAATAGGTTAAGTAAAATCCTCAGATGGCCTAATTTATAAAATCTTTGAGGATTTTAACCTATGTTAATCCTGGATGCACGATTGAAGCCCCGGGAGTAATGGTTACTAGCAATACGCTAGCAACAGAGGGAACAATTATGGATGACAAATTTTTGGTAAAAAAGATATGCTGAAAACAATAGTATATTATTTGGATAAATTTAATTTTTTAAAATATATAATTATTATGTAAAGAATAACGTAATATAATAACGAATATAGATTTAAAATATAGAAATCGTTGTTTTTATGAAGCTTTGGAAAATCTGCTGGAAGATTGAAGCGAGCAATTAGTCACTACCATTGCAATTTATTGCAGATGTCATTGATTTCAATTATGGCAACGCTCATTCATTCATTTACATTATTTTTTAAGATCCGGTTAATCGTTATACTGGCCGTCTTCTACCACGGCTTCTTCGGTCTGTGTCCTCCTCCCTACCACGAACAACGGTAGGAATCAGCTTCTTCACGTTATCCATTTCAGGTCAGGTGCCTCTGCATCATTCCGCCTAGGCAGCCTTTATGATTATCAAAGCCATCGCGTGTTATTGTCACTTTCAATGCATCAGTGCATATGAGAGCCGGTAACTGTATTCCCGGAGCTAAATACTTTTTACCTCGGGTGGCTTTCTATTTCCTGAATGTTAGCTAACGTTAGAGCTATTCCATCCTATTGTCGACCTGAGGCTGTTAACCTGATTTCCTTGTCTTAAATTTTTACACAGGGTTTACAGGATTGTTATGCCCATCTCCAAAGCAGATAAGTCCGATTTCGGTACTGCATTCCCAATTTTTCTACCCAGAAAACTTTCAAACCGATGTTATCCTCTTTCCGTCAGATCCTGCATATAGTATCTGTATCCTTTTTCATTAGTTTCATGTGCCACGAGGTATGTGCTAAGACCCATTTTAGCATTTTCAGGTTACTCAATAATCACAATTATACTGAGCTCCCTTTCCGCATAGAGCAGAACCTCATCATCATCCCAGTGTCGGTTAATGGTGCCGAAGCCATGAATTTTATCCTGGACACGGGTACTGACTCACCGGTGATTCTGAACCGGAAATACATCAAAGGATTAGAGTTGCCCTTGGGCAAGCACATGACTTTTCAGGGAGCTGGCAAGCAGGCAGCGGCTGAAGGACAGGTCATCAATGGCATGAGCCTTCAGATAGGTGACGCCTACGCTGCTCATATCGGGGGCGTGGTACTGGAGAGAAATCCGCTCAGTAACCTACGTATCGGAGGTATCAAAATACACGGTGTACTGGGAGCCAGCCTGTTTAACAGCTTCGCCGTAGAGATTGACTATCACAACCAGTCGCTCAGGCTTCACCAGGACCAGCAATTCACGGAAGATGCTTCATTCTCAGTTCATGAAATACACATTTCTCGCAGCCGTCCAATCCTGAAAGGCGAAATGCAGTGCAACAACCAGCAGTATGAGATTAACCTGATGGTTGACACCGGCTTTAACAACAAACTGCTGATCTACGACCACAGCCTGTTTGGCTACGATCGGTTACCGAGCGAGGATATCGGCAAGGGCTATTGCGGCAGTATCAAGGCAGCTTCAGCACAGATAGAGTCATTGACCATCGTAGAGCAGGAGCTTTCGGATATAAAGGCCATTTTTCCAATTGCGCACAACTACCGGGCAGCCGACAATGAGATTACCGACCGCGACGGTACCATTGGCAACGGTCTGCTTAAGCATTTCTGTGTCGTGTTTGACTATGCCGAGCAAACGCTGTATCTCAAGAAGCAGGTAGTAGATGATGATCCATATTTGAATACTTTCCTGGCTAATGAAAGAAGATAGTGATATAAGCCAGGCTTACCGTTGACTGATAGATTATGCAAGGATGTCGATTTTTTACAATCGCCGAGGGCAAACACGATCTACATTTGAGTAAATCTTGTCAACCAAAAGTAAAACATCATGAAAATCACAGAGATCGCCTCGGATGTATACCGCATCTCCATCTACGTGCCCGAAATGAACCTTCAGTTCAATCACTTCCTGATCAAAGATGAGGAACCCATGCTCTACCACGCGGGCATGAAGCAGATGTTTCCGTTCCTGCTGGAAGCCATCAGTAGCCTGATTGACCCAGCTGACCTGCGATGGATCGGCTTCAGCCATTTTGAAGTAGATGAGTGCGGTGCGCTCAACGAGTGGCTCAAGGTAGCACCCCAAGCACTGCCCGTTTGTAGTGAAGTAGGTGCGCTGGTAAATATGAGTGACTTTTCGGAAAGGCCTGCCCATGCAATGGCAAGTGATACTACCCTCACGACCGGGAAATACCGCTTTCGCTTCATCAGGACGCCCCACCTGCCGCACGGCTGGGATGCTGGCGTCATGTTTGAAGAAACGCAGCAAACCTTGCTCTGCTCCGATCTTTTCCATCAGAATGGCAACGTCACCGACCTGACAGACAAGGATATACTGGAGTTGCACAAAAAATCGCTCCTGGAGTTTGAGCAGGGGCCAC
>CAZZGE010000290.1:0-5199 GCA_964653665.1 uncultured Porifericola sp.
TGGTCGTAGCCCAGGGCATGAATTTCGTCACCCACCGGGGCCAGCCAGCCGGTTTCCTGCTCGGCTTTTTCTGCTACATAGCCCTGCATACCTACGGCGGTAAACATTTTGTAACCAGTATCTAAAAAATGATCCAGGCGAATGGTGCCTTCGGTACCGGAAATTTCATCGCGCAGGTCCATACCGCCCCGAAAAGCCCAGCTTACTTCAAACTGGGTGACCGCCCCGGTTTCGTAGCGTACCAGTCCTACGGCATGGTCTTCGGCATTGATCGGCTTGACCAGTGTATCGGCCCAGCACATAACCTCTACTGGCTTTACCTCTTTACCGACGAAGTTACGCCCGATTTCAATACAGTGGCAGCCCATGTCGATGATGGCTCCACCTCCGGACTTCTTATTGTCCCAAAACCAGTCGGAGTGGGGGCCGGGATGCGCTTCGCGAGAGCGTGTCCACAGGATCTGACCCAAGGCGCCGCGCTTCACTGACTGCAGGGCGTCTAGGGTTTTGGAAGTATATACCAGGTCTTCCAGGTAGCCGTGGAACAGCCCAGCTTTCTCTACCGCTTCCATGATTTCCAGCGCTTCTTGTCCGTTCATAGCGAGTGGTTTGGTACACAGGATGGACTTACCTGCTTCTACGGCCGCCATGATAGCCTCTTTGTGCAGGTGGTTGGGCAGGGCGATGATCACTACATTACAGTCAGCGTCATGGGTAGCATCCTGCAAATTGGTATAGGTACGGGGTACGTCGTACTGCTCGGCAAACTTTCTGGCTCGTGCTACAGAACGGGAGTAAACGGCCTGTACCCGGTCACGGCGGCGATGCCCGAGCAGGGTCATGGCATAGAAGGAGCCGATGAGACCTGTGCCTAGCATACAGATATGGTGGGTGTTAAGATTCATATGGATTGGGTTAGGTTCTAACTATATCTAAAAATTGGTAAATTTAACTGACTTTTCCCATACGATTTTAACATTATACACACATTTTTTCTCAAAGTATAATAAATTCATACCATGAAGCCTATCCTGGAAAAGCTGACGCCTGAACCGGAATGTTCTTTTGTTTTGCAAAAAGATTCCTTTTCCTACTATCCCACTCCTTGGCGTTATCATCCTGAATACGAACTGGTGCTGGTGCTCAATAGCAGTGGCAAAAAAATCATCGGCGATCACGTGTCGCACTTCGCTAACGGCGATCTGGCATTGATTGGCCCCAATCTGCTACACGTGTATGACAACGATCCTGAATACTATGCAAGAGCATCTACCCTACAGGCCGAAGCCATCGTCATTCACTTTGCGGATGACTATTTGGAAAAAGAGTTTTTCCGCTTGCTCGAGATGAAGCGGGTGCGACAACTGCTCAAGTCAGCACAACAGGGTTTACAGATTGAAGGCAAAGCCCGGCAGGAAATTGCCAGGAAAATGAATCTGATGCTGGATTTACCTCCAGCACAGCGGCTGACCAAACTGCTCAACATGCTCATCCTGCTGTCGCAGTCAGATGAAATGCGACTTTTAGCGAGTCTGGGTTTTGTACAGACATACGGCTGGTCCGATGCGGAGCGCCTGGATCCTGTCTTCACCTAGCTGATGCAGCACTTTACGGAGCACATTACATTGGATGAGGTGGCCCGGCTCGCACATATGTCTCCCCAGTCTTTCTGCCGTTTTTTTTAAGCATTGTACGCGCAAAACGTTCCTGGCTTTTCTGAACGACATACGGGTGGGTTACGCATGCCGCCTGACCAGTGAAAACCGCTACAATATTTCCGAGATTTGTTATAAGAGTGGATTTAATAACCTATCCAACTTCAACCGTCAGTTTCGCAAGGTGATGGGAAAAACGCCGTCAGCATATTGGAATGAATATTTAGTAAGACCGTAACTGTTTCATAATCAGCCGCTGTCAGTTTTTTTTATTATACCTTCAATGTAAGTTTTTCAAAAAATATTTACCATATTGAATACATACTAACGCCTACGTCGTTTAGGATAAGTGACTGTTCCTTTCAGTACAGCACTGAGTCTACAAATTTTATTTAATCACATCTTTATGAAGCCTAAAAAGAGACTTAACCTAATTATGTATACCCTTTTGCTTACCCTGATGGTGAGTTTAACCAGGGCGCAGGAAGTACCCGAGGTGTATATACCTAAAGATCTTACTGCTGAAATCCCACTGGATCCCAGTATTATCAAAGGAACCCTTGATAACGGCCTTACCTACATCATTCGGAAAAATACTAAGCCAGAAGAACGGGTTGAACTGCGGCTGGCTCTGAATGCCGGTTCATTGATGGAAGACGAAGACCAACTTGGTCTGGCCCACTTTACTGAGCATATGGCCTTCAACGGCACGGAAAATTTTGAGAAGAACGAACTCGTAGACGTGCTACAAATGGCCGGCGTCAAATTTGGTGCACACCTCAATGCTTACACCAGTTTTGATGAAACTGTCTACATGCTCAAGGTACCGATTGCTGATACTACACTGGAAAAATCCATGCAGATCCTGGAAGACTGGGCTGGGGGTATGGCCTTTGATGAAATCGAAATTGATAAGGAAAGAGGTGTTATCATTGAAGAGTGGCGTGTCGGCAGAGGCGCGCAGCAACGTATGCGAGACGAGTACCTTCCGGATATTTTAGCTGACTCACGCTATGCCGAAAGATTACCGATCGGCACCTTAGAAATCCTTGAAAACTTTGATTATAGCACGCTGAAGCGCTTCTATGAAGACTGGTACCGACCTGATCAGATGGCGATCATTGCGGTAGGTGATATTGATCCACAAAACATGAAGGCTGAAATAGAGCTGCGTTTTGGTGATCTGGAGGCACCGGCAAAATTGCGAGAGAGAAAAATTTACGAAGTGCCGGATCATCAGGATGTTAAAGTATCTGTCGTTACCGACAAAGAAGCAACCAATAATATTGTCCAGCTTTATTATAAGCAGGAAGGTGTCGCAGGTACCGAAGAGTCCCTGGCTGATTTTCGGGAAATGTACAAGCATAACCTGTTCAATGGAATGCTAAGTCTGCGACTGTCCGAACTCACCCAACAGGCAGATCCTCCTTTTATCCAGGCTGGTAGCTACTACGGCAGTGTTGTGCGCTCCAAAGAGGCTTTTCAAGAGTATGCGTTGGTTGCAGAAGGCAAGCTGCAGCAAGGCCTCAGGACACTGCTGGAGGAAAATGAAAAGGTAAAGCGTTTTGGTTTTACCCAGTCAGAACTGGAGCGATATAAAAAGCGTATGCTGACCAGCTACGAAGCAGCTTACAAGGAAAGAGAGAAAACAGATTCACGTGCCTACGCTAGCGAGTACGTACGTATGTTCCTTGAAGAAGAGCCAGTACCCGGAATCGCTTTTGAGTATGCCTATGCGCAGGAGGTACTCCCTGAAATTACGCTGGAAGAGGTAAATGCATTGGCTAACGAATGGATGGGGGAAGGTAACCTGGTAGTGGTGATGATGGCCCCTGAAAAAGAGGGAGTAGCCGTACCGACCGAAGCGGAAGTACGTAATCTGCTGCAGGATATGCAAAATGCTGAAGTTGAAGCTTACGAGGATGAGGAAATTGCTTCTACCCTGATAGAAAATGTACCGGCTCCGGCAGGTATCACGGCTGAAGAAACGATTGATAAAATTGGTGTAACAGAATTGACACTGGCGAACGGGGTAAAAGTAGTGCTGAAACCCACCGACTTCAAAGATGACGAAATCCTGATGACGGCCTCCAGCCCCGGTGGTCACTCCGTATTTCCCCTTGAAAAATACTACTCGGCAGTCTATTCTGATGTCATCGTTCAACAAAGTGGGGTCAAGGACTTCAGTAGCATTGCGCTGAATAAGTTTTTATCAGATAAAAATGCAAGCACCAGCCCTTACATCGGCAGCTTGAAAGAAGGTTTTTCCGGAAATGCAGCTCCTAAGGATTTTGAAACGATGCTGCAACTTACCCATCTGTATTTTATTGCGCCCCGCAAAGACCAGGAGTCTTTTCAGTCTTTCATCAGTAAGTATAAAGCTTATTACCAGAACTTGATGTCTAATCCACAATATTATTATCAGGACCAAATGATGCGCATCATGACGCAGGATCATCCGCGGGGCGGTGGTTTCCCCCAGCAGGATGACTTTGAAAAAATTCAATTTGAGGAGGCCTTCAACGCGTATCAGGATCGTTTCGCCGATGCCAGCGATTTCACTTTTTTCTTCGTGGGCAACCTGGATGTAGAGGCCATGAAGCCGATGATTGCCTCTTATCTGGGTAATTTACCGGCTGACGGACGTAGTGAAAAGTGGAAAGATGTAGGCGTACGCCCGCCCTCCGGCGTGGTAGAAGAGGCGGTGTACAGGGGCACTGATCCCAAAAGTATGGTCAACATCAGCTTTACCGGGGAAATGCCGTACGATAAAAAAGAGGCATACCAACTGAACTCCCTGATTCAGGCTCTCAATATCAAACTGATAGAGGAGATACGCGAAAAGCGCAGTGGCGTTTATGGCATCGGAGCCAATGCCAATGTCAGCAAATATCCTTACGAGCACTATTCAATACGTATTTCGTTTCCTTGCGCCCCCGAGAATGTAGAGAGTCTTACCAAGGCTGTATTTGATGAGATCAGGAAGATTCAGGCTGACGGCCCTACCGAAAAAGATCTGATGAAAGTAAAAGAGACCCAGCGGCGGGAGATGGAGACCAACCTCAAGCAGAACCAGTACTGGCTGCGTGGACTGGAAAGAGCCTACTTCTTTGGACAGGATCCGACGGACATTGTTACGTATGAGGAGTCTATCGAGAAACTAGCTGCCGATGACCTGAAAGAGACAGCTAATAAATACTTCAATTTTGACCAATATGTGCAGGTGGTCCTTTATCCGGAAAAGGGCGAAACCTCTGAAGAAACCGGTCAGTAGATCAAAAAAATGACCTAATCAACACAAGCCTTTTCCAAATAGGGAGAGGCTTTTTTATGAAAAGACCGTGGACTATGTGCTTCAGCGTTTACTGAGCTTCTGCACCTGTTTCAAAAATTCTATGAATGCCTCGGAGTGTTCTGGTGCCAGCCGGGTATCAAAAGCAACTCGTTCAACATTGTCCAGGAAGATGCATCGGTTGGGAGCTTCTGTTCTTTCCAGCAGTCTGGCAACCATCCTCAAAATAGATTCAGTCGGTTCCTGGTACAG
>CAZZGE010000291.1:0-5192 GCA_964653665.1 uncultured Porifericola sp.
CGTATGGTATGGAATGAGAAACCGGGTCAGTATGGAAGCTTGAATACAACGGCTTCTAAAGAGATTGCTTGTTTCCCTTTTCCAGTAGCAAGCCAAGAAGACCGTCTGAACATCGTAAACTTTTTGGATACCATTGTTCAACCTGGCTATACGGTGTTTTTCTACACGGCGATGTCTAATGCTAATAGCGACTTGAATGTGTCAGAATGGGCATCCGATTCTCTCGCCCACCCCGGTGGCAAGAACATATTCAATTTGCTAGAGACGCAAGGGGCGGATAGCATTCGTTCTTTAGAAGGGCAAATGCGACCGTATATCTTTATTTATGAGAAAGGCAGAACCGTCGTCAGCGAGCGGATAGCAGCGACAGTGAATGATGAGATTAATGAAACACATGGAGTAAGGGGAAGGTGGTTCGAAGGTAGCTTTGAATCCGAGCGCATCGGGCCGGTTAGTGCATGGCATGAGGTGGAATGGTCGTACGAACTTACAGGGACAGACTCTGTTGGGCTCAGTGTAATAGCTATTGGCATAGACGGGGAAGAACTGATACTCGCCGAAAATATTGAAGATGAAAGTTATGATTTAACTGGGCTTGATCCCTCTGTTTATCCTTTTTTGAAGCTGCGTCTCATTGCCTTCGACCCCGAGACCACTATTCCAAAAGTGAACTACTGGCGGGTAAAGTATGATGAAGGTAGAGAGTATGCCTTTGCTCCGAATGAGTTATACGAGTTCAATGCAGATACCCTTCAAAGGGGGGCTGAACTCTCCCTACGCACGCGCATTCACCGTATGGGCAATCCGGGGGATTCACTGCTTCTTGCCCGAAGTGCTATTTCATCCATTCAGCAAGGTACGATGTTGAATCGCTTGGATACGCTGAGGAAAGAAGCGAATGCAGATGTGTTTGAGTATACGTTAGCGTATGATACCAAGACATTATCCGGCAAAGATTATAATCTAAGTATTCTGATTGAAGATTTTAACGGTCAGGCCGAGTATTTCAGCTATAACAATCTGATTGAGCAGCCATTTGTCATCGCAAAAGATGAGCGGGAACCTTCGATTGATGTAACCTTTGACGGGCGTTATATTGTAAGCGGAGAGCTTGTTCAGCCGGAACCAACCATCCATATTCGTTTAGAAGATGAAAATCCTTATTTATTGCTTGAGGATACTTCCACTGTTCAGCTTCTTATACAATTTCCGGAGGGAGGTACGCCCCGGCCGGTTTATTTCGCTAGCCCGGAAGTACGTTTTGAGCCTGCCACAGCAGGTAAAAACCGTGCGACGATTGTTTATCAACCTAGCTTTGAAGATTCCGGTACTTATGAGCTGTTGGTGAAGGGTAGGGATGTCAGCGAGAATTTTGCTGGGGTGATCGATTACGCCATTTCCTTCGAGATTGAGACGGCTGCCTCCGTGTCTAATGTGCTGAATTACCCCAACCCTTTCAGCACGAGCACTCAATTCGTATACACCCTCACCGGTCGAGAGCCGCCGGCTGAATTCATCATTCGCATTATGACCATATCTGGCCGGGTGGTCAAAGACATTCCATTACACTTAATGGAGCCGTTACAGTTTGGTACCCACCGGACTGAATACCGCTGGGATGGCACCGACGAGTTCGGCGACCGTCTGGCCAATGGGGTTTACCTCTATCAGGTGATTGTCCGCGATGCTGAAGGGCAACCTTATGAGAAAAGGGCGGAGTCCGAAATAGATGTCTTTTTTAAGGAGGATTTTGGGAAAATGGTTATTATGAGGTGAGTATTACCCTTCGCTCCATTGAGGGTAAGCACCTACAGTGCCCCAGTACCCTTCATAGCCTTTTGTTCTTGAGAATGGTATTTCGCTGATCGTCAGGAAATTTCTTAATACTAGATTGTTGAACCTATGGCTTATGTTTTGGGCAATTGAAAGATGTAGATCGTATTTGCCTGGTTTCAAGAAAAGGTTGCTGTATCTAGCTCTTATTGTTAAGCTATCATTGTTTTCAATAGAGAAAAAAGTATGACTTTGACTACTAGCGCTGGAGAAAGTCCACTCTCCAGATTGTCTAGTGGTCTCGATCGTTACAGAAAAGTGTTTAAGTTTGATCATTGATTTTACAGTTAAGACTACATAGAAAGGCTGACCGTACTGAAGTTCTTTGACGATATTGTTGTTATCATCGATTATTTTTACCTCACTGAAGTATATTTTATCCTCTAATTCTTGTCTGAAAGTAGATTCTTCTTGAGAGTGTATGTTTAAATCTGTATAATAGTTGATTACACGTTCTGTGTTCCCCATCATCAGTAATTTCCCCTCATCTATAAGAAGAGTTCGGTTACTGAGTCTACGTATATGGTCCATGTTATGGCTAACGATCAAAATTGTCTTACCACCTTCTGCCATTTCGTTCATCTTATTGAGACTTTTCTTTTGAAAAGATTGATCTCCAACGGATAGTACCTCATCAATGACAATAATCTCCGCCTCCAAATGCGCCGCCACCGCAAACGCCAGCCGCACATACATACCCGAAGAATAGTGTTTGACCGGGGTGTCGATGAAGTCCTCCACGCCGGAGAAGGCGACGATTTGATCGAACTTCTTACGGACTTCCTGCCGGGACATGCCCAGAATGACGCCGTTCAAGAAGATATTTTCCCGGCCCGTTAGCTCGTGGTGAAAACCAGTGCCTACCTCGAGTAGGGATGCTATACGGCCATTAATAGTGGCTTGGCCCGTGGTGGGGGGCGTAATCCGTGACAAAATCTTCAACAGCGTCGACTTGCCAGCGCCGTTGCTGCCGATGATGCCCACGACCTCGCCTTGTTCAACATCAAAGGATACATCGCGGAGCGCCCACAGTTCCTGCTGTTTTTTGAACCACCGTCCGGACGATAAACGGGCGAGTGTGTCCCTGAGCGTTGCAGCTTTTGGGGTATTGATTTCGAACCTCTTCCCAATATTTTGGGCTTCTATGGCTAGTGGCTTCATATAATGTCGGCTATGCTAGATTCTACACGGTTGAAATAGAATATGCTAGATCCAAAAATCACAACAAGCAGCAATAACCCGCCCAAGGCCTGAATCGGTGGAAAAGGCGTGCCTAATATACTCCATCGAAACCCCTCGATGATTCCGGCTAGCGGGTTTAAATAGTACAGCGGTAACAGCTTAGAAGGAACGCTATTCGCAGCGTAAGCGATGGGGGTGACAAACATCCCTATACGGACGATAACCGGGCTTATATACTTAAAATCCCGGAAGCGGATCGTCAACGCACTAATCAGGGTTCCACCCGCCAATCCTGTAACCATACCTCCAAACACAAATAGTGGGAAAAAAAGCATTTGCGGCCGCAGCGGCAAGCCGTGGTAGACCAGCAGTAGGAAAGTAAGCAACAGAACAATCCCGAGGTCAATCAGCGCAGTAAGCGCCTTGGAAAGTGGCAGGACCAGCCTCGGGAAATATATCTTTTTGACCATTTGCTGTGCCCCCAGGATGGAGTCGCCTGCCGTGGAAAAGACCTCTGCGCAGTACGTCCAAACGGAAAGCCCTACTACCGTATAAAGGAGTGGGGGAATGCCAGCAGTCTGCATATCGGCAATTTTGTGGAATACAAACGACAGCAGCACCAGGTTGATGAGCGGGTTGAGCAAAGACCAGCTCAGCCCAAGCAAAGCCTGGGCGTACTTGACTTTAAAGTCCCGGTAAGCCAACATCGCCAGCAACTCCCGGTACCGCCATACTTCCCGTAGTTGGTGGCGCAAAGAGGTTTGCTGTGGAGAAATGTGTATTTTGTGTTTGTTTTGCATGCTACTGCACAAGAAACTATTAATTTTTGTAAGCATTATCAAGTGTGGCCACTAAACCGTTAACCATAATCGTCTGTACGCGCAACCGGGCTAGTATACTCGCCGAATGCCTGCATAGTTTATCGAAGCAGTCGGTTGCAGCGAGTGAGTACAACGTCTTGGTAGTCGATAACGCCTCTACGGATGCTACAAAGTCCATTATTGAGCAATATACCAATGCTCACGAAAACTTTGAGTATGCATTCGAAGGAAAAGTCGGTTTAAGCCGTGCAAGAAATACTGGGTGGTCTTTGACGGAGACGGTCTGGGTGGGGTATATGGACGATGATGCGAAAGCACCCGAAGCATTCGTAGAGCGTGCACTTTATTTGATATCAGCTTACGACTTTGATTGCTTTGGAGGGACTTACTACGCATGGTATAAATACGGTAAGCCGGAGTGGTTGCCAGCTGATTTTGGCAATAAACCCATACTTCGTTCAGCGGTTGGCTGCCTTGAAGAAGGAGAACACCTCTCAGGCGGTATTTTCTTCTGCAAACGAGATTGGCTAGAGCAACTCAATGGATTCGATACGTGTCTAGGCATGACCGACGAACTCGGTTACGGCGAAGAAGACGATCTGCAGCAACGGCTACGGGCAGCGGGCGGCACCATCGGTTATGACCCTGATTTCTACATCGAGCATTGTGTGTTGCCGCATAAGTTGAAGTTGGGGTGGCATTTGAGGAGTGCGTATAGGCGTGGCTTGTATGCTCAGCTTTATGACGGAAGAAGGACTCTGCCTGAGTTAGTTTACTGGGTGTTTAGAACGCTAGCTATAGGAGTACTGAAGCGTTTTCCTTTATCCATAAAGCGTCTGTTAGTTGATAAGGATATTTACTGGCAGAATGTCGTGCTTGAGATAATACAGTTGCCACTGCAGTATGCCGGCAAAGTAATGGGGGCATTGAAAAGAAAAAGCACCTCTGGATAAAGAAGCTAGTGGATGGATTATGAAGACTTATTTGCCAGGTGAAATAAGCGTCTTAGTGAAACCATTCGATAGTAATGTATGGAAGGTCTTCTCGGTTATAATAATTGGAAGTATAATCCGGTTTGTCTATTCTCACAGTAGAGATGAGGATCGGCTTATAGAGGATACGCTGAAAAAAAGGGGATATTCTAAGGTACGGGAAGCCCATTATGTTGGTGTGGAATCATTGATCTATGAAAAACAGTAAGTAATTTAGTTATGCTAGTCTCCATCATCATCCCCACCTACAACGTAGAGCACTACGTCGCCCAGGCCTTAGACTCCGCCATTGCCCAAACCTACCGCCCTATAGAGATCATCGCGGTAGACAACAACTCTACGGACGGGACCTTAGCCATACTGC
>CAZZGE010000292.1:0-5155 GCA_964653665.1 uncultured Porifericola sp.
TACATAGCAGTAGAGAGCTACTAATCTGTCTTCTTTGGTCATATATCGAGGATAGGTAGTGTAAACTTAAGAGTGATTGATAGCCTTATATAGTCAAACATTTAATTCATGGTGACTATAACTTCTATCTGTAATCGATGTGGCAGTGCTAATATTGTCAAAAACGGATCAAATGGTTCTGGCAATCCCAAATACAAATGTAAGGATTGTAGGTTTGGGGGCGTATTCAAAAGCCTACGGAAGACCGAAGCGGAAAAGGAACAGGTACTGAAGGCTGCCTTGGAGCGTAACTCCTCCCGTGGAGTGGGCAGGATCTTTAATATATCCCATCAAACCGTATTGAACTGGGTAAAAAAAAAGCCGAGTCCATCCTGGACAAAATGGAGAAGCCCTTGATGGAGTACGAGCCGGGCGATGTGCTGGAGCTGGACGAGCTATGGTCATTTGTAAGCAAGAAGACAAATAAAAAATGGGTGTGGATCGCCCTTTGCCGCAGGACAAGGCAGGTCGTAGCCTCCTACACTGGTGAGCGCAGCGAAACAAGTTGCAGGAAACTATGGGAGGCAGTCCCCGATACGTATAAACAGAATACACTGTATTCGGATTTTTGGGAAGCTTATTCCAAGGCTTTAAAGGGGTACAAACACTATGCAGTGGGAAAGGAAAGCGGGGAGACCAACCATGTAGAGCGATGGAACAACACCCTTCGTCAGCGCATCGGGAGGTTTGTCCGGAAAACGCTTTCATTTTCAAAATGTGAAATCATGCATTGGCTTTACTTGCAATTTTTTATTTACCACTATAATCAATCACTCTATAATTGACACTACCGCTGGTTTATCTGAAAAAAGCAGACCGTGCCTTTTGATGCGTTTATGCTTATATTGTACGAAATAAGAATTTATGATCGACTACAGAAATTACATCACTATTAATCCCGATCAGCGCAGCGGCCAGCCTTGTATCAGAGGGTTACGCATTACGGTATATGATGTGTTGAGCTACCTGGCTGCCGGGGATAGCACAGAAGATATCCTGGAGAACTTTCCGATGCTGACCAAAGATGATGTGTTGGCGTGCCTAGCTTTTGCCGCCGATACTGAAAAGAGATTTAAGCTCACCGCTTAAGCTATGCCAGATTATCCTTTCAAGATATTGATTGATAATAATATCTCTGTTGTGATGAAGGAGGTATTGGAGGTAAAATTCCTGATAGCCATCATGTCGCAGACTTGCAAATGTCTGATGTCAGTGATTCTGAAATTTGGGATTTAGCCAAAAAAGATACTTATATCATTCTGACGAAGGACAAAGATTTTTATCATCGCATCAGCGTTTTAGGACCACCCCCAAAAGTCATCTGGATCACCAAAGGGAACTGCCGGAACAAAGAAGTGCTACAGCTTCTCAGGGATCATCTTGTGGCGATAGAAAAGTTTGCCAAATCCCAGAAAGGGCTGCTCATAATCGCATAACCTATGCTCACTATCAACTACCAGGCGTATGTATGCTACTTCAGGCTATGGCTGTAACCCGGATGCTGGCTTATCTGTAAAAGAACAAATCGTGCCTTTTGGTGCATTTATGCTTATATTGATGAAAACAACAAGCTATGAAGACCCGGCATTCAAATATTCAACAAACAATTCCCACACGAGTGAAAGAAGCGGTGCTGGCCCTGGATCCGGAAGCGGAAGTAGTACTGTTTGGCTCCCGGGCACGCGGCGATCATCATGAGGAGTCGGATTGGGACTTCTTAATCCTTACTTCTCAGGAAGAAAATCGCCACCTGAAAAAAGAAGTACGGGATGCCTTATGGGAGATTGAGGTACAAGAGGACACACTTATCAATTCCCTATTTATTTCAAAAAAAACGTGGCAAACCAAAAAGGGGTGGCCAATCCATGACAATGTAGAGAACGAAGGTATAGCGATATGAGTACGGACGCAGACCTTATCGCTTATCGTGTGCAAAGGGCTGAAGAAGCCTTACGAGAGGCAGGTATTCTCGAAGAAAACAAACTCTGAAATGGCGCGATCAACCGAATATATTATGTATGTTTTTACATGGTTGATGCATTACTCATCAAAAAGAAAATCAGTCATAAGACCCATGGAGGTACCAAAAAGCAATTCAACCGGCTTTATGCACAATCTAATGAGCTTGCTGATGAACTCATGAAATTTTATAATACCATTTTTCAGGATCGTCAGGAAAGTGACTATGGTGAACTTGTGCGGTACACGCAGGAGGATGTAGATGATTTGATGCCTCAGGCAAAATCCTTTCATTCGGTCCTTAAACGCATTATTCTGGAAGATTAAGTTTTATGCCCCTCACCCCTAACCATATCAACTACTACCATGTATGCCACCGTAAGCTTTGGCTGTTTCATCACGGCATCCGCATGGAATATAGTTCGGATAGGGTGACAGAGGGCAGGCTGATCCATGAAACCAGTTATCCGTAACGAGCTGCCAAATATACCGAACTGGAATTGCCCGGAGCCAAGATTGATTTTTTTGACCCCAAAACCAATACCGTACATGAGGTCAAGAAGTCAGACAAGGTAGAGGAAACCCATATCGCGCAGGTACTGTATTACCTTTACCTGCTGGAAGAAGCCGGTATTGAAAACCCTCAGGGGCTGATTGAGTATCCCAAACTGCGGCAGACGCAGCAGGTAAGACTGGATGATGAGGACAGGGCCAATATCAGAAAATGGATTGCAAACATAAAGGGCATCACCGCACAGGCTGATTGTCCGCCGGTAATCAACAGCAAAATCTGCAAAAGGTGTAGTTACTATGATTTCTGTTATGTGGCAGAAAGTGAGGAATGAGTGTGTGCCAGTGGTTTCTCGATTGTATATTAATGAAACAAATAATAATGATATGACCAAAATTACCATAGAAGTACATAATGAAGAGGATAAGCGGCTCCTAATAGATCTAATCCAGAGAATGAATCTTCAGTACCATACTGCTGAGAAAGAAAGTGATGAACTAGTCAGCATCATTGATAGAGGTGGAGATGGCAAGAGTATCAAAGATCCGGTATCCTGGCAGAAAAAAGAGCGAAAAGACCGGAAACTTCCCTTCAAAGAATAAGAAATGTTGTTAGACAGCAATATCATCATCTATTCCGCAGAAGAGCAATACGCATTTCTAAGGTCATATGTCAAAGCCCGGGAGAATATGGCTTTATCCATATCTAAAATTGAGGTACTTGGATTTTCAGAACTTAGCTCCAGGGATAAGCAATATTTTGAAGCAGTTTTTCAGTATATGCACTTAGTTCCGGTAAGTAGTGACATCATCAATCTGGCCACTGCTTTGAGACAAAAGCACAATTTATCCTTAGGGGATAGTATCATCGCTGCTACCGCTCTTTATTTTGAACAGACCCTGGTGACCAGAAATACTAAAGATTTTAAGAACGTTCAGGGGCTTCATTTAATCAACCCCATAAATAGTTAGATAGGCATTGAAAAAAACCTACTACCTCTTCAATCCCGGCAGGCTGAGCCGCAAAGACCATACGATGAAATTTTTACCAGTGGATGAGAATGGCAAGGAAGGGCAGGCCCGTTACCTGCCGGTAGAAACAGTGGGTCAGCTGTTTGTATTCGGCAGCCTGGATACCAACAGCGCTTTATACAATTTTCTGGGCAAGCAGCAGGTAAGCGTTCATTTCTTTGACTACTATGAGCATTATACAGGCTCATCCTAACCTAAAGAATATCTACAGGCTGGAAAGGTACAGGTAAGCCAGACGCTGCACTATGCTGATGATTACAAACGACAGCGAATTGCCCGCAGGTTTGTTGATGGTGCCACTTATAACATGCTGCGCAACCTGAAGTATTACCACAGCCGGGGCAAGGTGCTGGATGGGCAGATCAGCGAAATCACTCTTTTTCAGGAAAAAATTGAAGCAGCAGCGGACATTCCCGGCCTGATGGGTATTGAAGGTAACATCCGGCAAGTGTACTACACTGCCTTTGATGAAATTCTCAAAGATTTTGAAATGGGTGGCAGAAGCAAACAACCTCCCAAGAATGAGGTGAACGCGTTAATATCTTTTGGTAACATGCTTTGCTATACTGTCTGCCTGGACCAGCTCTACCACACCCAGCTCAACCCGACGATCAGTTTTCTGCATGAGCCCGGCTACCGGCGTTTTTCGCTGGCCCTGGACCTGGCAGAAATTTTTAAGCCTATCCTGGTGGACAGGACAATCTTTAAGCTGCTCAACAAAAAGGTGTTGCAGACCAAAGACTTTGATGACAAACTCAGTAGCATCACGCTTAAAGAAGAAGGCCGGAAGAAGTTTATCGCAGAATGGGAAGAGCGGCTGAAGGAAACCATCAAGCACCGCTCGCTCAAGAAGAATGTCAGCTACAAGCACCTCATCAAGCTGGAGTGTTACAAGCTAGTGCAGCACGTGCTGGACATGCGTACGTATGAGCCATTTAAGGCCTGGTGGTGAGGGCAGATTAGAAATTGAAAACTTGAAATTACAGATTTATTAGATCTGTTGAATTAGAGAGGAGAGCAGCTCAGTATAAATGGCAAATGTTCTTTGACATATTGGCTTTTTTGGTCAGAATTTAAAAAAATTTTAACTTCTAACTTTCAACCTGTAACAAAACATGTACATCATACTGGTTTATGACATAGGGGAAAAAAGAGTGACCAAAATGCTCAAGCTTTGTCGGCGCTACCTAAGTTGGATACAGAATTCGGTATTTGAAGGAGCGCTGACAGGAGTACAGCTCAAGCAGCTCAAGGCAGAGGCCAAAGAAATCATGCAGAATGCAGACAGCCTGATCTTTTTCAGCAGCAAGGATGAGCGCTGGCTGGAAAAAGAAGTGATAGGAGAAGAAAGAGGCGCAACGGGTCAGATGCTGTAAATGTGTCGTCAATCCTATCGGAAAAGCGTAATTATTTCTGTTGAAACCTCAGTATAATTTATAAAACCCTCATATTAAGGATTTTAGAAAGTCGTTGTTACCCCGGGCAAATCGTACGATTATCGGTAGACGACGCAGGAGACAAAAATTCTTAAAACAAACTGCCATATTTGAAGAATTAGGCATATTTTTACAGCCATGGCTCCGCCCCCATAATCGCACCTTAGAGGAATTGAAAT
>CAZZGE010000293.1:0-5125 GCA_964653665.1 uncultured Porifericola sp.
CCGGCTGATGCTGGTAGCCCGGAATAATGAGGAGACGTTGGTTTTCCAGAAAAAAAATAACGTTTTTTCCAATTGCCTGATTAGTAACTCATTGAGAAAAGCATTTTTATAATCTAATATAAATTTAACTATTCAAAAAACAAATTGCACTTTTGTCATTTTGGGTCATGACAAAAGTGCAATCATCAATCATTAATAATACCGTCCGATGTAATCATTCTCTACGATGACTCGTTTCATCTCCTGAGAGTCAATGGTACCTTGCTGACTGTAGACGATATTTCCACCGGGTTCTACCAAAATGGTGTAAGGCAAGGCACCCTGCCATTCCGGATCAATCGCCTCAATGAGCGCGTATTTATCATCAGTATTGAAGATATAGTTCTGATTGGAGGCTTCCATTTTCTTGAGAAAGCTCAGCACTTTATCCTGTTTCTCAGGCTTATCAGCACTGATGGAGATAAACTCAAAATCCCGCCCCCGGTACATTCGGTTGATCTCAATAAATTCGGGAAACTCCATAATGCAGGGCCCACACCAGGTTGCCCAGACGTTGATCAGGCGCAGTTTATCAGAGCTGTTGGTAATCAGTTGGCGGATACCGTCGGCATTGATAGGTTCTACATTGACCTCTTCCTCAGCCCAGGCGTCCAGTTGCTTTTGCACCCATTCGTCTTTCCAGCCCCACTTGATAGAGCAGCCAAAAGTTTTGGTCTGTGGATTAGAGACTTCCTCACCGGCCAAAATCTGGTCTATGGCCTGCCGGGCATCTTCGGCATGGGCAGTGCCGGGTTTCTCCGATGCATCCAGGCGGCCTACGTAGCGCAAAATACGGTACTCATCAAAAATAAAGATATGAGGTGTCGCTACCGGGCCGTACGCTATTGCAGCAGCCTGCTCGTCACCATCGTAGAGGTAAGGAAAATTGTAATCCATTTCTTCAGCCCGGATTTGCATTTCCTCGTAGGTGTCACTCAGGTCGCTGTAGCCTAACTCCGACAGACTTATGGCATTTGGATCGTTGGAAGAGATGCCTATCAGCTGAAAGCTTTTCTCTTTGTAATCATCCACCAAATCAATTACCCGCTGCTCGTAAGCCTGGGCAGTGGGGCAGTGATTACAGGTAAAAAGTACGGCCAGTACATCGGCATCATCGTAATCCGACAAGCTGTGCGTTTTTCCATCTACGCCTTTAAGGTTGAAATCAGGAGCTTTGGTACCCGGCTTTAGGGTTTTGGGTTCTTCCTTCTTGACCTGGGCTAATATGGCAAAAGGAATAAAGAAAAGAACAGTGAGCAATAGTTTTATTCTCATGGATCTGGTAGTTTTTGGGTTTTAAAAAGTTGATGTAAAATATATAGATTTCTGATAAAAAAAGCAGCTAAAGGATAGTGACAGGTTTGTAAATCGCTTGGGATATACTCATGCTTGTTCTTGGAACCATGCTCGCGTATTTAATATGAAACAAGCAGTATTTAATAAAACCGGCCTGGCCCAAGATGTGCTGGAAATCAAAGAAGTTCCGAAGCCCGAACCGACAGCCGGAGAGGTACGCATCCGTGTCAAGGCTGCCCCGGTGAATCCTTCTGATTCGCTTTTTGTGCAAGGCTTGTACGGTATGCCGCCCCGCTTTCCTGACTCTCCTGTCGGCTTCGAGGGTGCCGGCGAGGTAGATGTGATTGGCATTGGAGCCAGCAACGCAACACAACTGGCTCAAGGCATGAAAGTCTGTTTTGCGGCCCTGGGCACCTGGTCGGAGTATGTGGTGGTTCCGGCTACGCAACTGCTGCCTATGCCCGGTGGACTGAAATGGGAGGAAGGCGCCCAGTTGTTCGTCAATCCTTTCACGGCCCTGGCCATGCTGGATGAAGTCGGGCTTCAAAAGGGCGACTGGCTACTGTTGACCGCCGGCTTTTCGGCAGTGAGTAAAATGGTGGTCAAGATTGCTAAAGAAAGAGGCATTCGCACCATCTGTACAGTGCGTCGCGAAGAACAGGCAGACATGCTACACGTGATGGGAGCTGAAGCGGTCATCAATACCGAAAAAGATTCTATCAGCGAGCGGGTCATTGCGCTGACTGATAAACAGGGTGTCAAGGCTTGTTTTGAAGCAGTAGGCGGCGAGACTGCCGAGGCGGTGCAACAGTGTATGGCCAAAGGTGGTAAAATCCTGGTGTACGGTTTGCTGAGCGGCCAAGAAGCAAAATTTAACAGTGGTCTGCTGATCTTTCGTGAGATTACCATCAAAGGTTTCTGGCTATCAAGATGGATGACAGAATCCAGCTTGAGCGCTAAGGCCAGGCTGGGTACAGAACTGCACACACTGGTCAAAAAAGGCGTCATACCCTTTGACATAGGTGCTACCTATCCGCTGGATAAAGCCGCCGACGCAGTCACCTACAGCGATACTCCTGGCAAGCCGGGTAAGGCCATTATTCTTTGTGGGTAGTAGGAATAACGGTCTGCGTAACGTCCGATCGTACAACGCTTCTTCACTACCGTAATCAATAACAGAGCCGTGGGGGATCATCACATCAGAGCCAATGATGCCACTGGTTCGGACGAAGGTTTTACGATATATGGAGCGGATGATATTAGAAAGATCAGCGGTGAAGTAAGTTGTGCTACTAAGTTAGTGTACCTAGCTTCATGTCAGTACTACCTGTGTGGTTGATACAGGAGATCCTGCTATCCACTCTGGTGATATTATGCGAATCGGCCGTGCTTTTGATTTTGAAGTTAAGATGACCGGCTCGTTGCTCGCAAAGTGGGATGAGGTCGGCGCTGGTATTCAGCAGGAAGTAGGCTTTGCGTTCGTTGATCTCACCAGCGACGATGGGTAACATGGTAAATCTTTACTTTTATTACACTTTACTAATTTTTTGGTACTCAGCAGTTATTCTTTTGCAACTAACTTATACGCCTCTTGCGGCCATATTTTTTTTCCATGATATTGATAGGTATTGATTAAAAACAGGTGTGCCAACAAACTATATCACTGCGATGTTGGTATGTATTTAAACTGGATTGTAAACTGAACTATGGAATGCTAAAAAGAGAGATCTTCGCGAGGATAGTGTCTATGCTACAGCCGAATCGGCTGTTTTCCTTGTTTGTATTCACCCTGTTGATCTTAGGTATCCCCTTCACATTAGCTCACGAGGAAAATGTAGCACTGGGTAACACCGAAATGAAGGTGTTAAGAAGCGTAGCAAATCTCTCCAACGAAGAATCTGAGTTTAAAGCACTGTCACACCTGGATAGTGCCATTCATCGCTTTATTCGCCGTCAGGGGATTGTAGGTGCTTCCATGGGCATCGTTAAAGATGGTCATCTCATCTATGCCAAAGGCTTTGGACATACTGATGAGAAAAAAAACGAAGAAGTTCAGCCCTACCACCTGTTTCGTATTGGCAGCATTTCCAAGCTCATCACCGCAGTGGCGACCATGAAACTATATGAAGAGAATAAACTAGACTTGGAAGACAAAGTGTTTGGTAAGAAAGGTATATTGAAAGGGGGCATCTACGATGTAATTAAAGATCGTAAGATCTATCAGGTAGAAGTCCGCCACCTGCTCAATCATACGTCAGGATGGAGCAAGCGCTCTTACGGTGATCCAATGTTTATTCCGCATAAGATTGCTGGTGAGATGGGCGGCCCCACTCCTCCTAGCCTGGATACCATCATTGAGTTTATACTCTCCAAGCAGATGCCCTATCGCCCCGGCCGGTACTATGATTACTCTAACTTCGGCTACTGTGTGTTGGGTAAAGTCATTGAAGCTGTTTCCGGTAAGTCCTACGAAGCCTATGTCAAAGAGGACATCCTTAAACCACTGGGTATTCGCAATATGCGTCTGGCCAAAAATCTGCCCGAAGACCGATTTGAAAATGAAGTGGCTTACTACGACTTTTCGTACAATAATGTACGCCCGGCCCTGGACGGCTCTGGTCAAATGATGTCTACTACTTACAGTTTTGACATAGAGGCGTTGGCGGCTGCAGGAGGCTGGCTTGCGACACCTACTGACTTGCTTAAATTTCTGGTAGCGGTAGACGGATTCAAAAACACACCTGATATTCTCTCCAACAAATCTCTGCTGACTATGGTCAAGCCTGGCCACGGCAGAAACCGACCGTACGGGTGGCGGGGCATCACTGCTGACGGCACCTGGTGGCGTACCGGTACGCTGGCAGGAACTTCAGCCATCATGAAGCGACTGGACAACGGAATCTCTTGGGTAGTACTGGCTAATACCAGCAACCGACGCAGCCGATACTTTAACGGCAGAGCTAACTACGTCATGCATACTTCCTTTGAGCAAACCCAGCAATGGCCGCAAAAAGACCTGTTTGCCTTAAGCTACTACTAAACCTGAATACAAAAGAAGTTGCTGATAACGGGTTGTTTGCTGATTGGGTGTTTTTTTCATGATAGGCTAAACAAACCTTACAGGTGAGAGGCTTAATATCCCTCCTATTCGTCTTCTTAAGGCAGCTATTTATAACGCGAGTGATCCTATTCTATCGTTTTCACTTAGTTGCAGTGAATTTTTTCATAAGAGCGTCAGGATACTTTGGGTAAAACCGGGTGTATTGATGTGTTAGATTATATTTTTCAAAAAATATATTTTTCGATGTCAGACGTATCAAAAAAGTAAGCTTACATTAAAATGTGTATAGTTTTTTGATCAAGATCATCGCCTTTTCAAACTTCTGTTAAACAGCACAAAAGTTGTCACCGTGAGACTTAGCTTTGTTGATTGATCTTATGTAAAAATACAGTACTGCCTACTCAAATACTCACATGAAGTATCCGCCCAACAAGGTGACCAGATAGCTTATACCCTACAAGGCATTGTCTACAGCAGCCCGACGCGCTACCTTTGGAATATGCCGAGAGACGTATCCGGCTGGAGCACTCACTTAAACTATCACGAACATGAAAAAGTATTTGAGCCTTAAGAGCAGACTTGGTTTAGTAATCGCGTTGGTAGGTATTCTTTCACTCAGCAGTTGCAGTGAGGATCTAATAAATCCTGATACCAGTGCTATGCCTCCTAAAAATGAAATCAAAACGCCCCCTCGTAAAGACTGAGGTATATAAGCGAACGTCGGGTGCT
>CAZZGE010000294.1:0-5101 GCA_964653665.1 uncultured Porifericola sp.
TTTTAGTGGTTGAATTTTGCCAAAAAAACACGATGATTATTCCGGTTTTTGGCTACTTTGAACTAAATAGTTACTAAAACAAGTAGTTGCATTTATGACTTGGATCCAGCATATCAATATATCAAGTTCAAAGCCTATGATCCCCACTTGCGCGCGTTTAACGAAGTGTAACGCGTGCAAATATGGCCATGAGATATTTGTATGGAGTCATCATAATGGAGTTGCTACGTTGACTTCCATAAGCATCCATTTGGTACGTTTTGCAATGAAAAGTGAATGAAATGAATAAAAATGAAAATAGAATGTCGGTCAATCTGCCATATATTGGGCTGTGTACTCCCAGCCCATTACCTAACCCAAAGTTATAAGAGTAACCGTGCAACCACTGCAAAAATGTTGCAACATCTCTGCTAACTGCCTGCCATTATTTCCATCCATCTTTGCAAAGACATTCACGATGTCTGCCAAAGTGTATAAACTCTAATTTGTATTGATGGCCAAAAAACACTGTAAAGATGGATGCTTTACTTATGATACACCAGAAAATACTAACCCTCATGTTACCCAAAATCAATGTACTGCCTGTGCAGTGGTCAGCACTTATCGGGGGTGTTGTCTTTTTATTTTGCTCTTTTCCGCCCTTATTGGCACAGGTAACACTCGGCGGAGAAGTAAAAGCTGTAAATGAACAGCCCATTCCTTTTGCGAATGTATTGCTGTTACAACCTCAAGATTCCACCATGGTATCGGGGGTGATCAACCTAAAGTAATCCCCTGGAAAATTTTCGTACAATCCCTGCTGCCCAACAAACAAAAAAAGCCACCAGCATGGTCGGTGGCTTTTCCCAAAACGCTATGGAAAAAAGGCTTATTTACCTTTACCGTTAGCACTAACCGCAGGTTTTTCTTCCTTTTTGTCTTTTTCCACAGGCTCTTCATCCAACACAACACCACTGATGGTATTTCTGATTTTCATCTCAATTTCATTCATCAGCTCAGGGTTGTCCAGCAGGATATTTTTTACGGCATCGCGTCCTTGCCCCAGCTTTTCGCTGCCGTAAGAGAACCAGGAACCTGATTTTTTGACGATTTCCATTTCCACACCCAGATCAAGAATTTCACCTACTTTGGAAATGCCTTCACCGTACATGATATCAAATTCAATGACCTTAAAGGGAGGTGCTACTTTGTTCTTCACCACTTTGACACGGGTACGGTTACCCATCACATTGTCAGCACCTTCCTTGATCTGGCCAATGCGGCGGATATCAAGGCGAACTGAGGCGTAGAATTTAAGGGCATTGCCTCCGGTAGTGGTTTCCGGATTGCCGAACATGATCCCGATCTTCTCACGCAGCTGGTTGATAAAGATGCACGAACATTTAGTTTTATTGATGGCACCGGTCAGTTTACGCAATGCCTGCGACATAAGTCGGGCCTGTAGTCCCATCTTACTATCTCCCATGTCGCCCTCCAGTTCTCCACGAGGTACCAGCGCAGCTACCGAGTCAATGACGATGATGTCAATCGCACCAGAGCGGATCAGGTGCTCAGCGACCTCCAGTGCCTGTTCACCGTGGTCAGGCTGGGAGATCAGCAGGTTCTCAGTGTCAATACCCAGCTTCTCAGCGTAGCTTTTGTCAAAAGCGTGTTCGGCATCAACGATGGCCGCAATACCTCCCTGCTTCTGCGCTTCGGCGATACAGTGCATGGCTAGTGTCGTTTTACCCGAAGATTCAGGGCCATATATTTCGGTAACCCTGCCCCGGGGTATCCCCCCAATGCCCAGTGCTATATCCAGCCCCAGCGAACCTGTAGAAATCGCTGGTACGTCTACCACCCGCTCGTCACTCAACTTCATGACGGTACCCTTACCATATGTTTTATCCAGCTTATCAATGGTAAGCTGCAGGGCCTTTAGTTTTTCTGATTGGTCACTCATAAATTTATCCGCTTTGATGTTTATTAAATTTACTATTTTAGGATGCCTTTTACAAGGTGTACGATGTCAAATATGAACGTACGATTGGTAATAGTAGTTGCAAAAATACTTATTTTAAGTACAAAATCAACATCTATTTAAATAGCTGTAAACCAGTAAATTAGATTAATTAGCAGGGGTCGCGAACCTTAAAATCCACGCATTCTGTTTACTATACTAAAGTTTTAACTCTAAAGCATGTTTAAAAAGATACTAGTGGGTATTGGGGTATTGATACTGTTGTTGCTGGTCTGGCAATATGAGTTGGTGACTTATGGCCTTGGGCAGGCCAAGGGCCAGATAAAGGTGATTTGGAATGCCCGTCCGGTATATGACATTTTGCGGGACCCTCAGGTACCGGATTCACTCAAGCAGAAGATACGGCTTGCGCAGGAGGTCAGGGAGTTTGCCATTGATTCGCTGGGAGTAAATGACTCAGATAGCTACCGTAGCTTATACGATCAGCGGGGTCAGCCAATACTCTGGGTGGTAACCGCCTGTGAGCCTTTATCTATGAAAGATAAAAAATGGGCGTTTCCAATCCTGGGTGAATTTTCTTACAAAGGCTTTTTTGACTACGACAAAGCTTTACAGGAAAGGGATGCGCTGGACACAGCAGGTTATGATACAAACATTAGGACTGTTAGCGCCTGGAGTACACTGGGTATCCTGGACGACCCGCTGATGTCCGGACTGCTGTTTCGCTCAGAAGGCGAACTGGCCAATACGATCGTACACGAGCTTACTCACGCTACGCTTTTTGTTAGGAACGATCTGCGTTTTAACGAAAATCTCGCTTCCTTTGTAGGTAACCAGGGGGCAGCGGAATTTTTAAAATATAAATACGGAGACAATTCCTCCGAATATACTTATTATATTGATCACCTAGCTGACCGACGTCAATTTGCCGAACATATGTTAGCCGGTGTGGGAAGACTGGATAGTTTATACCAGTCTTTTCCGGAAGATTGGTCAATGAAACAAAAGCAGGAAAGAAAGCGACAGGAAATACGTGCCATACTTCAGGAGGCGAAGCAACTGGGCTTTAAGAACCAGCGATACCAGAAGCTGCTGGATAGGCTATTGCGGGAAGAAAACCTGCCAAATAATACTTTCTTCAAAAGCTATGTGCGATACCAAGGTGAACTCGGATCACTGGAAAACGAGTTCAGAGAATCGTACGATAGTGATATTAGAGATTTTCTGGTGCACCTGAAGCAGAAGTATGGTAAATGAGCTTGGTTGCCGGTGGCGGGCAGTTGATACCAGGACTTTCGGAGCAAATCTGCTAATTGGGAGTAGACTAATATAATAGTCTAAGTCTTGTACTCGTTTTTGCAAGTGTAACCTAGTGACCTCTCCTGTAGGCATGGCAGTATATTTGCAAAACAAAACAGTTAGGTAATAGCGTGTAATAATGTTGAATAAACACTTGCTATACAGAAAGAGCAATCTGTGGGTATGAAAAGACCGATTAGCATAATGTGCTCTCTCATGGTGCTACTGTTAGCCTCATCGGCTCGGCAGGATCATTATCGCTATGTGCCCAATGAAAGCTTTGCTGCAGGAGAAACGCTGAAATTCAGGGTTCACTGGGGGCCCCTCAATGCTGCAGAAGCTACCATGCAGGTGAGCGATAACTACTATGAAGTAAATGGGCGGCCATGCTATAAGATTGATATTTACGGTAACACTACTGGTATGGCTGACTTCATTGTCAGGGTCAGAGACAATTGGGGAGCGTATGTAGATACCACCTCGATATTACCTCAAAAAGCCTATCGTTATATTGAAGAGGGCGGATACCGTAAAAACGAGATGATCACCTTTGACCATATGGAAGATGTGGCAACCGTTCTCAGGCTGGATAAGAAGACGCGTACACTCAAAGAGAAAGAGGATTTTGAGGTACCAGATAACATTCTTGATATCGTGGGAGGCTATTATTACCTGCGTACGCTGGATTATAGCAAATATCGGGAAGGAGATGAGATTGAAGTCAGCGGCTTTTTTGATGACGAGATTTACGACTTAAGGCTTCGCTACCTGGGCAAACGACAACTGAGAACACAATTAGGTACTTTTAATACCATAGTTATTGCTCCACGTATTCCTGAAAATGATTTTTTTGATGGTAAAGAACCTATCAAAGTATGGATTTCGGACGATAAGAATAAGGTGCCTCTCAAGATTCGAGCAAAGCTGGGTATTGGAGCGCTGGAGATAGATATCGAAGATATGAAAAATCTACGTAATTAATCCCCATCGCTATTACGCATTTCTCTTCGCCGCATAGGCATAGCATCAATTGTGGCAAACAACTTATCAATACTGAGAATCTCTTGTTGCTGTAGTTTTTTTGATCCATCTTTTCCAATCAAGGTGACAGAAAACTCACCTTCTGCAACATGATACTGACTCCGTAGCTTTCGGGCAGATTTTTCATCGTATGTACTGCCTATCGTTTGAATAACCTGGTCGTGAAGTATCCGAAACACGATCAAATCTCTTTCATCCATACCCGCCTGATTCTCCTCAAACAGTTTGAGCTGTTTCTCTAGCATAGGATCATCTTCGGAAGCAAAGATAAGTACAATACGATTTTGCCAGTGATAAGGTCCAGGGATGCTAATATTTTGTGTAAATGCTACATTTGCCATAGAAGATATGGTAAATAATAAGAAAAAAAGTAGTATCTTCATGTGAGTAATTTATTATCAAAACGCTAAGAAACACTGCTTGTTTTAAATGCTTTCTGAGATAATCTCTGTAGAAAGATTAAATTTTATTTTTCAAATAAATATTTGAATATTATTAATTATTAAACTAATTTAGTTAATATTCTACTAACCAGGGTAAAATATTACACTTGTTTGGCTTCCGATATGTTTAATTTTAATTTTCTTAAAGTTTTGAAGAATGGTAATCCTTGAAAATGTAAAAACCTCATCTCACCTAAGTAAGCTCCAGAAATATCAATCACTGCTGAAAAAAGTCCGTAGTATCATTTCTCAGGAGGATGACCTGACGGCTAATCTTGCTAATGTTGCGGCGGCAGTACACCATACGATGGGATTTGACTGGACAGGTTTTTATCTGGTACAAAACGATGAACTCGTA
>CAZZGE010000295.1:0-5101 GCA_964653665.1 uncultured Porifericola sp.
ATAGGCTACCATCTTTACCACGCAATAGACTCAACGTTAAACCCAAAAGAATCAAAAGACTTTTTTAACTCAACAAAAGGGCCTGAGTAGTTACTTTTTCATTATATCAAGAAAGAGCTCAGTTATCTCATAGTTTACAGTGGCTTTGTTGCAACGGGTTTATCTTTTCTAAGCGATGTTATTTTTCAGGTTTTGACAGCATTGGGCATACCACAGGCTTGGAATACATTCGGGATATGGCACATCCTACCCTAACTTCGGTAATTTGGTTTTCCATCTTGCGCGCCGCCAGAGTGTTGCCTATCGTCATTTTGTAGCGATGCATCGCCGTTTCAGATAGACTTTTTCGGTGGTAGCCCGCTTCCTGTTTCCACTCTTTTCTACCCATTTGCTCTATATAGTCAATGGCTTGATTTCGTTCCATCATCTCAACTGAATTATTTTTACTCCGCACCGCATTCTTAGGTGGAGGTATTACTGCTTCGCCACCTGCTCTAGCAACTGCTTTACGCGCCTTTTTCTTGTCATATGCCCCATCCCCGTAGCACTTCCTGACCTTGCCTTCTACCCCCCTGAGCAGCGGTTCGCTCATTGCTGCATCATCGACTGAGTTCCTGGTAAGCTCACCGTTCAAAATCTCTTGACTGTCCACATCCATGCTCAAGTGAAGCTTGCGCCAGGTTCTACGCTTACTTACCCCGTACTTTCTCACCTTCCAGGTCCACTGCGGCATTCCCCCTCACCGAATACTTTTAAGCCCGTGCTGTCTAATATGCAGCTTTTCCCCCACAGGACGATGAATTACTTTTACTTGCAAGGCCAAGGACCTTCGGCAAAGTGTACTATAATCAGGTACAGCTAACTCTGAGAGGCCCATCAAGGCAAAAATGCTCTTGATAAAGCCAGTGCACTGGCGCAAGGCCAGACCATATACTTGCTTGATGGTCAGTCAAAACTCTATCACCAAATCTGGATACTGACGCTCACCCACTACTTTATTTCGTCTGGATAGATCACGCCAGTGACGATATACACTATCTTCCAAACACAGTACTAAGCTCCCCCGGCGGCATAGTGATTCATTATACGCTTTCCAATTTCTGGGTTTATAGCTATCTTTCGGTGCAGGCATGACAAAAGTATTTGAGTTGTGTGACTATGCTATGATTCAAATACTCAAACATGCCTGTTTTTGTTATGTTGCAACAAAGCCCTCGTTTTCAGTAACCGTAGAAGTAATATCCCAGTAAGCGACAATGGTATAAAATGCGTGAATGGGGTCTTCAAAAAACTTCCTCATTAACTCAATAGAACGTATGAAATTGTGAGGGCTAATCTGTATGCGGTTAGAATCCAGATTACGTAGAATCTCATAAGGTCAGGCAATCAGGCTCTTCTTTCTGGCAAAGAGTCCTCCCTTCAGGTCGCTCGGCATAAGCCGTTAGAGAGCTGTTTTGAGAATTTCCTGCTGAATACCTTGCTGGCTTTTACGCTTGTTTTGCTTACCTACTTTAGAGGGCGCTTCATTGGAGTCGGCAGTGTTAGCCAGAATTGCCGCATATTCTGGTATCTGGTTGACTTTCCATATACCTACAAATTTGTGTGCAATTACAATGATCGTGGTGTAAGCTAAACCAAACTTTTTCTGATAATGTAACGCTTGGTAAAAACCCTCACACCACTGTGATGCAATGCTTTTACTCTCAACTATGAGTTGCCCAGCCACATACACATCTGCTCCTTTGGCATCAGGTTCCATTTTAAATTGTTCTTTGAACAATTTTTTAAAAAGCAGATATAGGAGATGGCGCTTAGCGTCTTCATTGCAGTCACTTTTTATGTAACTGCGCAGATCATCTAGTAACTATTGGTCAAATGTAGTAGTGGGCATATCATTTTAGTAATAATGCTCAAACTACTAAAATAATCAGAATTCATCTTATTTCTTAAGGAGTACTTGAAAGCTCACATCCGGTTCGCTACATACACCCCGCCCAGTATGGCTCCCATGCCTACAAAGTGGTAAATGGAAAGGGCTTCGCCATCCAGCACTCCCCATACTACGGCTATAATTGGGATGATATAGGTGACCGAACTGGCAAATACCGCTGTCTGCATCTGTACCAATTTGTTGAAGAAGATCAGCGCCAGGGCCGTACCGACAACTCCCAGCGCCACCAGTGCCATCAGGGGCCAGAAGGCAGCGGGCTGCTGTACATGCTCAGTAAAGGCCGTAAAACCAAACAGATACGTGAGCGCCAGCGGTCCCACAAAGAGCAAAGACACACTGGTAATGACTACCGGGTGTAGTTCAGGTGTATAATTTTTGATGATATTCAGATTAAAGCCGTAACAGATAGTAGCGCCAATGACCAGCAGAGCGTAGAGATTGATCTGTCCGACACCGGAACTGGCACCGCCGATGATCAGGATAATGGAGCCGACGAAGCCGATGCCCAGCCCGATATAGTTTTTGGAGGTAATGGGTTTACGGAAGAATGCCGCTCCCAGCAAGAGGGTGCAGAGCGGTGTCAGGGCATTAAGGATACCTGTAAGCGAGCTGCTGATGGAGGTCTGGGCGGTGGCGAATAGAAAGGCTGGGATAAAGCTACCTACAAAACCAATGATCAGCAGGATCAGCATCTGACGACGTTTTAGGCTCCTCAACTTAGGTGCGGCTACCGGCATCAGAAAAAGTGCTGCTGATATAATCCGGAGTGCCCCCACCTCGCCCGCTGAGAATGCAGTAAGCCCCTGTTTAATGAGGATGAAAGAGCTACCCCACACAATGGCCAGTACCCCCAGGATTAGCCAGGGGAGCCAGATATGTCGCTTGCTTTTAAGCGATTGCCTTGACCGCACTGACACTAGGCGTAAGCTGCCTGTTGCTGAAAATAGCCATCAAACTCCTCACCAACGGCATCCAACAGGCCAAAAATTTCGGCAGCGCTGTCTGACTCTACCAGTTGCGTACGGTAGGGTTTGATACTGGGAATTCCTTTGAAGTAGTTGGTGTAGTGGCGACGCATTTCGTAGATACCTTTACGCTCTCCTTTCCATTCTACCGAAAACTCCAGGTGCTTCTTAGCCGTAGCCACCCGCTCTTTCATGGTAGGAGGGGCTAGTTTCTCACCGGTCTGCAGAAAATGCCTAATCTCCCGGAATATCCAGGGATAGCCAATGGCTGCGCGGCCAATCATGATGCCGTCTACGCCATATTTATTTTTATACTCCAGAGCCTTTTCTGGCGAGTCAATATCGCCGTTGCCAAAGATGGGAATATGGATATCCGGATGGTGCTTCACCTCGGCGATATAATCCCAGTTGGCTACGCCCTTGTACATCTGCTTGCGGGTGCGGCCGTGGATGGTAAGCGCCTGAATGCCTACGTCCTGCAAACGCTTGGCCACTTCCAGGATTTTTATTGAGTTATCATCCCAACCCAGTCGGGTTTTGACCGTCACCGGTAAGTTTACCTGCTTCACGATTTCGGCAGTCATGGCTTGCATCTTGGGGAGATCCAGCAGTATACCTGCACCAGCACCTTTGCAGGCTACCTTCTTAACCGGGCAGCCGTAGTTGATATCTACCAGTTCGGGACCGGCTTCTTCGGCGATAGCTGCTGCCTGCCGCATGGGTTCTATTTTATCGCCAAAGATCTGTATGCCAATGGGGCGCTCATAGTCGTAGATATCCAGTTTCTCCACACTTTTTTCTGCATCACGAATAAGACCGTCAGCTGAGATAAACTCAGTGTACATCATATTGGCACCATTTTCTTTGCAGACTGCCCTGAAGGGTGGATCACTCACGTCTTCCATAGGGGCAAGTAAAAGGGGAAAGTCATTAAATTCTAAATTACCAATCCGTACCAAAGCTCTGTTTTTTGGATTTTACAACGAGTAGGCAAATATAGTAAGAAGTATTAGCTATATTTTCGTGAAATTGCCAATGTCAATACAAATTTGAAGTAGGTTCTGTTTCTTTAACCCGAAAATAGTATTCCCAACCATTACTTTCAGTAGATAGGTGGCTATGCACGATGCAAAAACAACAAATCTGGTTTACGCCCAACACTCGCGTGTAACTTAGGTTTTGTAGAGATCAGCCTGACATTGTACCTATGAAAATAGAAGAAATTCAAGAATATCAACAAATACCTAACCGCAACATATTTGCATCCCTACTCTTACTAGCAGGGTTCCTCATGCTGGGTCTTGTACTGGGTAACCTGGTCGGCATCACGATATCTCTTCCGCTCTTTGATGCGGATTATGAGACGATGGTAAATGCCTTTGTAGATCCTGCAACTTACCCTGACTCACGACGGGCATTACTTATTGTGCAGGCCTGCAGTTCACTCTTTGGCTTTATTCTGGCACCTCTGGCTTTCTACGTCCTAATAGAAAAAGGACGTCCAGATAAACTCCTTCATAGCAAACGTGTAGACGCAGGATTAATTCTGCTGGTAGGGTTGATTGTGCTTACCTTTATGGTAGCCAACTCGATGGTGATAGAGTGGAATATGAGTGTGGATCTGGGGCAGTTATCCCCTGCTTTTGAGGAATGGGCCAGTGGCAAAGAAGAACAACTCCGGGAACTGACTGAATACCTGACCCGCTTTGAGAGCATCGGAGGACTGTTGGTAGGAATGATCGTCATTGCGGTGCTGCCGGCCATTGGGGAAGAACTGGTTTTCCGAGGACTGGGACAGCGAATGTTGCACGGACTTACCCATAATCATCATGCGGGTATATGGATATCCGCTTTCCTCTTTAGCTTTATCCACTTGCAGTTTTACGGATTTTTTCCGCGTTTTCTGCTGGGTGCTTTATTTGGTTACATTTACTGGTGGTCGGGGAGCCTGTGGTACCCTATCTTTGCCCACTTTGCCAATAACGGATTTACTTTGGTCATGCTCTACATGTACCAGCAGCAGGTAACTGAACTGAACGTGGAAGATACTGAGTCCGTACCTGTGTATACAGCCCTGGTAGCACTAGCGGCGACCCTGGGTATGCTCTATTATTTCAAAACTAGATTTTTAAAAATAAGTGCTACAGAAAATGGATGGTAAATGGCAGAAAGTTTATACTACAGA
>CAZZGE010000296.1:0-5093 GCA_964653665.1 uncultured Porifericola sp.
GCGAAGGTTGATGATATTTTTGCCGCTGATGGTAATGCTGTGGGGACCTCCTGCTGGGGTAGGAGGGAGCATGATTTTCCATTTACCCTGCCGGTCTGCCTGGGTAGTATAGTCTTTACCTTGGAAAGAGAGCTGGATATTCTCCCTGCGATCAGCTGTGCCCCATACTGATACCTCGGCATCACGTTGCAGTACCATCCCATCGGTAAAGAAGGCAGGTAGGTTTACGTCAGCCAGCAGCCATGAAGGCGCAATGAGAATCAGGATGGTCAGCAGGTACGGTTTGTAGGTCATAGGTTAAGGTAAGGGGTAGGTTAAGAAAATTTGTTTTTGATCAACCACCAGCTGGTGGCCAGTATTGCTGTCCCCGGTATTAGTATAAAATACCACCAGGTGTAGGGCATGTTATCTTCTTCCTGATCGCTACTGACCAATATAAAAGCACTCCAGTAGTAAGGTGCTGCGGTGTTAGCATCGGCCTGTTCCAGGTATTGCAGCTTGGCTTTACGCAGAGCGTGGGCTCGGTCAGTTCCCCTTTTAAGTGATTCGTAGAAGTATCGCATAAGCTGTGCCGTTGACCGGTCAGATACCGCCCACAGGCTCATCAGTACATTGGACACCCCGGCGTACATAAAGCCACGTGCCAGGCTGATGATACCTTCGCCCGCTTTGATTTTCCCCAGACCAGTGTTGCAGGCACTTAACGTTACCATTTCGGCAGGAATGTCCATCCCGTACAGCTCGTAAGTATGCAGCAGACCATCTTCTTCAGATTGCTCGTTGGGTGAAAATACCAGCCTGGAGTACAGCGGCTCTTGGTCGTTGATCAGGGTATGTGAAGCCAGGTGTAATATCTTACCTCGCGCAGCACTTTGCTTAAAATGGCTCTCAGTTGCTGCGTCGGCGGTGAAGGCTTTTCCCGCCAGGAGTTCGGCAATTCCCTCGACTTCTTCCCGGGCATAGGGAAGATCCTGGAGATCGCTGACTAATTGGCGGTCGGCTGCTGAGCGGGTAGCTAGCAGTGGGTTTCGCTGTCGGTCAAAGGTGGGAGCATATCCCAGAAAAGGCTCATCAAATGGCGGCAAATTTTCCTGAGCTGTTTGCAGGAGCAGACTGGCCGAATACTGATAGGCCAGCGTGTAATCTTTGATCAGGTAGCTAAGGCGTTGGTAAGCGGCCTCTTGGGGAGGAGCCGTGCTGAGTAACGCCTCAAACGGTATATAACCCAACTGGCCGTCGGGTATGACAATCAAGCGTGTGACGTGAGAGTCTTTCAGGGCACTAAACTTATTCACTACTTGTCGGAATATCTCGTGGGCGCTCTCTGCGTAACGGGCATATTCCCGGTCCCGGAGTCCCTGGCTGAACTGCTCTATTCTGGCATGGAACTGCTGACGGTCTGCCAGCTCAAATAACTCGGCATCTTCTGGCCCAATGGTCATGCCGTATAGCTTTTCTTCTCCTTCAAAGTACTCCAGAATGAGCTCATCCGAATCCAGTAGCTTCTGTATCTCGCTCAGCTGTGCGTATCGGGGCTGGTAAAGTACCGTGTTCATCTGAGGATTTTGCGCAAGGATCTTCTTTTCTGTCTCTTCTAGCTGCTGGCGTAACGCAAACAGTTGATTCTGAATGTCGGCCAGTTTTACAGAATCTGTCTCTGAACGGGCTGCTTCTTCAAAGCGTAGTTTTTCCACATATGCCAATTGCGATCTCAGCGCTGTCTCCGCATTGAGTAGGGAATCACTGACTGCCGTCGTGTTTTTCCAGCGAGACCGGGCGATATTCTGTAATAGCAGCCGAGCCTTATTTCTTTCCATTACCAAAAATGCCTGCTCCAGGAGACTGACTTCAGGCTTTTGTTCGTACAGTTCCATAGCTGTCTTCAGATTCTGCTCATAAATGGTATTAGCAGACTCAGCCAGGAAGGTGACTGATTGCTGGTCGTGGAGTTCAGTGAAGACGCGCTCGGAGAAATCAACGGCCGCCTTACTGCACCGATAGGCCAGCTGTAAGCGACTCGTGTCGCCCGTTTCCGCATAGGCACTGAAGAGGAGTTTTGACTTCTCCTTGAGCAAGCGGCTCAGGGTACGCTTGTCCAGGATAAGCTGATCCGGCTGGGGTTGCTGCTCCAGTTGATCGGCATCATAACCCTGTACGATTGATCCAATTGCCCGTTGGAGGTAACAGAGTGCCGTATCTGTCTGTGCCTGCCGCGTGAAGGTCTTTGCCAGCTCTGCATAATCATCTGACAGGTCAATACCGAATGCCCCGTAATTGAGCTTATCAATCGCCAAGGCTTTTTTCTGGTAGTGCAGTGCAGAATCAAGCTGCTGAAGCTCACGATAAAGATGTCCGATTTGGCCAAAAGTAGTGGCTACAGTTGTATGCTGGGGGCCGACCAGCCGGATTTTTAGCCGGACAGCACGTTGTAGGTAATCTAGTCCCTCATCGTACTGTTGCAGATCTACATGGGCTCTCCCAATATTATGCATGTTAGTGGCTTTAGCAGAATTATCTGATGTTCTCAGAGACAGCGCTTTGTGCAGAAATTTCAGCTCTTGATTTATCTGGCCCATTCTGCCGTAAACCAAACCGATGTTATTGTACGTGCTGGCTACGCCTTCGTTATTGGCAGGATCCTTACTGAGCAAAATATCAAGGGTTTTCTGATAAAATTCCAGTGCCAGCTCATGCTCATATAATCGACTGTAAGATAGCCCCACGTACAAATAAGCTTCTGCCAGCCGGGCGTGGCCCTTATCGTAGTTTGCCTGGAGGATTTGCGTGAACTGCTGCTGATAGTGGAGTGACTGCCGGTAATCTCCGATTACAAAGAAAAGTCGTCCCAGCATGTGGTAAGTAGTGGCCAGGGTCAGGTGAGCGGTATCATACACCAGCGAGCGCACATGAGTGGCTTGTTTCATGTGATCCAGTGCTGGTACAAAACGGGCCATGCGGGCATAGCTCAGTCCGATTTTATAGTAGGCTTCTCCCCGTAACGTATCGGTAAGTTGCCGACCGACAGAATCCAGCATATACCGGAAGGCCTCAACAGCCTGTTCATTGCTACGATTACGGAAGAACAGGTCGGCTTGGCCTTTTTTGGCCTCAATTGCCTTGGCCCAGGCCTGCTGTTCGGCGAGGAGTTGATAAGCCTGTTCAAAGTAAAAGGCCGCACTGTCTACTTTATTCTCATCAGCCAGCGTATTTGCCTTCTTAAGTATGACCTCCGGGGTTGTATGGACAGCCCCTGTATGGACAGCCCCCTTACAGGTACCCGCCCATGCGACACTAGGAGACAGTAGCCAAATAATAAGGGAAACGGTTTTCACAGCGTCAGATCAAGCTTAGGGAGTATAAACAAGATTGAAAACTACAGGTTTTCTGGAATTTATTCAATTATGATACGGCATTTTAGGGCAGGGGATAACCTGTTCTGGCTAAAAGTGTACTATTATCTTTTGTACAACTAAATCAATTAAAAATTTTAAAAAAAATAAAAAAATGTTTAAAGAAATAAACAGCTAAAGTAGTAGTACTTAGTTACTTCAATAGATGCTACTATAATTTTGCAAAACATAATATTTCATAAAATTTTTAAGAATACTTAAACATATCTTTAACTATACTGGGTTATTCTTAGAAAATTCATAACATACCGGGTCTGGCGCTAATGAGTTTCAAATTATCAGAATCTCAGGTGATTATTTTGTTGTTATTTTAATAATATTACTATATTTCAGATGATTTTAGGGAAAGCATAACTAATACAGCTACTATCTTTTACTTTTTCAGCTATTTTTTTTATTTGCTAATCAGGCTTTCGTATGCGATTTAATGCTTTGTTCATTGTTTTTTGTTTTCACACATAGTCATATTAAACCAAATCACATGAGTAGTTTTACGATTTTAAAACGAGGGGTGCTGCTATCCTTTCTGGCACTTTTCGTCTTCAGTCTATCTTATGCACAGGAAAGGACCATTACCGGTACGGTGACTGCTTCTGAGGAAGGACCACTCCCGGGTGTTAATGTCCTGGTGAAAGGTTCTACTACAGGTACGGTTACTGATCTTAATGGAGCGTATCGTATATCTGTGCCCGGTCCAGAGAGTGTCCTCGTCTTCTCTTCCATTGGTTATACCAATGAAGAAGTGACAGTAGGTAATCGTTCCTCCATTGACATTGAACTGCTGCCCGACATCAAGTCCTTGAGTGAGGTCGTTGTGGTAGGTTATGGTACGCAAGAAAGGCGTGACCTGACCGGGGCGGTTTCTTCAGTAGACGCTGAGGAACTGCAGAACATGGCCATCCAGTCGGTTGAGCAGGGATTACAAGGACGCGTTGCGGGTGTTAATGTTACCCAGCAATCGGGTGCTCCAGGTGCTGGGATGCAGGTACAAATTCGGGGTATCGGTTCTATCGGTAATACTGATCCACTCTACGTGATTGATGGTATTCCGGTTATTAACGATAACGGTGCTACTGGAAATAATAATACCAACGCCCTGGCAAGCCTGAACCCAGCCGACATTGAGTCTATTGAAATCCTCAAAGATGCCTCGGCTGCGGCCATTTACGGTGCCCGTGCAGCTAACGGTGTGGTACTGATTACCACCAAGCGTGGTACTGCTGGCGAAACCAAAATCAACCTGGATATCCAGTCCGGTATACAGCAGCCCTGGAGGTTACTGGAACTGACTGACATTAACGGCTACAAAGAGCTTTCTGATGAATTGAGCGAAAATGCCAACCTACCAAGGGTGGCCGCCCTGCAAGATCCGGACGAACTGGTGAATCGTACAGACTGGCAGGAAGAAGTATTCCGCACGGCCCCTATCAATACCGTGAACTTCGGTGTATCAGGTGGTTCTGAAAGTGCTCGTTTTAACGTTTCTGCTAACTACCAGGATCAGGAAGGTATCTTAATTGAGTCTAATTTTGAGCGTATTGGCCTTCGTGTGAATACCGACTTTGAAAAGGGTCGTTTCCGTTTTGGTGAGTCACTGGCGATAAGCCGCACAAAATTCCAGACGTACCGGGGAGGCAATACCAACCCGCTATTTATGCCGCCCAACCGTCCGGTCCTTAATCC
>CAZZGE010000297.1:0-5090 GCA_964653665.1 uncultured Porifericola sp.
TGAACCCTAGCGCCAAGAGAAATCCAATCATAGCTCCTGCACTGGCACTATGAGCACTTACTTTCAGAAAAAAGGTGATGATACTAACCAGTAAAATGATGAGTGTGCTGGCCGCTAGAATGATTACCAAGATCTGGCTTACCTTGAATTTGGAAAAGAATATATAGGTCGTGATCATGTAAAATAGGCTGGTAAAAAAGAACGGAATAATTCTGTCTTTTCGCTGGGGAAGAGAAAGTGCATAAAACTTTCCACTTCGGTAAATATCTGAAAATCGAAGAGCAGTGATGCTGATCATTGGAAGAAGAAAAGTCGTGATGAATACTGCCATCAACAGATAAATAGCGGTTTTTGGGTTGACAGGCTCTATGATGACCGGCGCATAATAAAACAGCAGGGCAAACAGAAATGTGGGCATTAAAAGGGGATGTAGTACGACTGACACTGCGATTGATACTTTCTTCGCCATTTACAGCTCCTTTCTTAACCTGGCTACGGGAATCTGTAACTGTTCTCTGTACTTCGCCACGGTTCGTCTGGCGATGTTGTAGCCTTTATCTTTCAGTAGCTTTTCCAGTTTATCATCGGAGAGTGGTTTCCGCTTATCTTCTTTATCTACCAATCCTTTCAAGTAATTCTTAACCTCACGGCTGCTCACGTCCTCTCCCGAATCAGTAGCAATACCCTCAGAGAAAAAGTATTTCAAAGGATAAACCCCAAACTCAGTCTGAACAGACTTACTATTAGCTACCCTAGAGACTGTGGAAATATCCATGTTGATTTCATTCGCAATATCTTTCAGAATCATGGGCTTGAGCTTACTTTCGTCTCCTGAAAGAAAAAATTCACGTTGGTACCTTATGATGGTATCCATAGTCGCCAGCAAGGTATGCTGCCTTTGTCGGATAGCATCTATAAACCATTTGGCAGAGTCCAACTTTTGTTTGACAAAAGTTACGGTTTCTTTTAGTTTCTTATCTTTTTTATTGCTTTTGTCGTACGCATGCAGCATATCTGCGTAAGAACGGCTGATTTTCAAATCAGGGGCGTTTCTGGCGTTTAATGATAACTCAAGTTTTCCATTGTTGTTATTCAGAATAAAGTCTGGAATCACGTATTGTGTTCTGGAACTGCTATCTACGATGCCACCGGGTTTGGGATTGAGTTTAACAATGATACCTATGGCTTCCCGAAGTGAATTTTCATCTACACCTTGCTTCCGGCAAATCTTGTCAAAATGTTTCTTGGTGAATTCTTTGAAATGATGGCGCAAGATTTCAATTGCCAGCTTGTGGTATTTGTCAGGAGCGGGCCTTCTTTCTAATTGAAGGAGTAGGCATTCACGTAAATCGCGGGCGGCAATGCCGGGCGGATCAAATTGCTGAATTTGTGCCAGAAGATTCTCAACTTCCTCTAGATCAGTGTCAATATTTTGTGAAAAAGCGAGATCATTGATGATAGCTTCAAGTTCCCGGCGCACGTAGCCATCGGCTTCTATACTACCGATGAGTTGTAAACCGATTTGATAGCGACGCTCGTCTAGTCCTAAAAAGTTAAGTTGACTTATGAGTTGCTCGTTGAGGGTGTTATTGGTAGGAATGGGCATGTCACGATCTTCCTCTTCGGAATAGTTACCATCCCCATACATTTTATATCCACTAAATTCGTCCTCCGTCAGATAATCCTCAACGCTTAATTCATCCTGTTGATCATCCCGTTCGGAATCATCGTATTCATCTTCACTGCTTGAAGTTGGTTCATCTACGTCTCTACCTTCTTCTAATGCGGGGTTGACTTCCAGTTCCTGCTCTACCCTAGTCTCCAATTCGGCAGTGGGGATTTGCAAGAGCTTGATGAACTGAATTTGTTGAGGAGATAACTTCTGACTTAGGGACTGGTTTAAACTGAGCTTCTGCATGTAGTCTCTCCTTTATTCATCTTAACCAAATCGTATTCAAATTTATTATATTATCTCAAATCTTTGATAAAAAGAGCAAATTATCGTTGCTTTGCACACACTTTTCATACTCTTGTAAGATATTATTTCTTTAAATCAAAAAACCTTTACTCGCCTTTTTCATAATTTTTGTGTGAGCAAATTCGTCACTGTAGATTATGCCACTGAAGAGATCTAAGATCAAGCAATTGTTGCAGGATAGCCCCATAGATCAGCCAGTTCTGGTAAAGGGTTGGGTAAGAACCAAGCGCGGTAGCAAAAATGTTGCTTTTATTGCTTTAAACGACGGTTCTGCCGTACATAATTTACAAATTGTGGCAGAACCTGGTACAATTGGAGAAGAAATTCTTAGAAAAGTTACAACCGGTGCGTGCATATCGGTGGAAGGTCAATTGGTGGCTTCTCAGGGAAGTGGCCAACGGGTAGAGCTGCTGGCTACTACGCTGGAAGTACTAGGTGAAGCAGATCCTGAAAAATACCCTCTACAACCGAAAAAACACTCCTTTGCATTTTTGCGGGAGATCGCCCATTTGCGCCCGCGTACGGCTACCTTTGGAGCCATCTTTCGCATGCGGCATGCTATGACTTTCGCCATTCATAAGTTTTTCCAGGAGCGAGGATTTTACAACGTGCATACGCCAATCATCACCGGTTCGGATGCTGAAGGGGCCGGGGAGATGTTTAGGGTTACCACACTAGATCTGGGTAAACCTCCCCGCGATGAAGAGGGGAAGGTTAATTTTAGGGAAGACTTTTTTGCCAAAGAAACCAATCTTACGGTGTCTGGCCAGCTAGAGGCCGAATTGGCTGCACTCGGACTTTCCGAAGTCTACACCTTTGGCCCTACCTTTCGTGCTGAAAACTCTAATACGACTCGTCACCTGGCTGAATTCTGGATGATAGAGCCGGAAATGGCATTCTACGATATCAATGATAACATGGATCTGGCCGAAGATTTTCTCAAGTATCTGGTACGATACGCGCTGGATAAATGTAGGGATGATCTGGAATTTCTGAACAAGCGCGCGCTGGATGAGGAGAAAAATATGAAAAAAGAGGAACGCAGCGCGATGTCACTGCTGGAGCAGCTTCAGTTCGTTATTGAAAATGATTTTGCTCGGATTACCTACACCGAGGCCATTGATATTCTGAAAAACGCTAAGCCTAACAAGAAGAAAAAGTTTCAGTATCTGATTGAGGAATGGGGGGCCGACCTTCAGTCCGAGCACGAACGTTTCTTGGTAGAAAAATACTTCAAAAGGCCGGTTATTCTGTACAATTATCCGAAAGGTATCAAGGCCTTTTACATGCGTCAGAATGAGGGAGAAGATACGGTAGCTGCAATGGACGTCCTTTTCCCCGGAATCGGGGAGATCATTGGTGGCTCGCAACGAGAAGAGCGTCTGGATAAACTTAAACAGAGGATGCAGGAAGTGAACATTCCTGAAGGAGATGTTTGGTGGTACCTGGATACCCGAAAGTTTGGAACAGCACCTCACAGCGGCTTTGGACTGGGCTTTGAACGTCTCTTGCTCTTCGTAACCGGAATGGGTAATATCAGGGATGTGATCCCGTTTCCTCGGACTCCCGAGAATGCGGAGTTCTGATAGGTTAAATCATAGCTGCTTTGCCAAAAAAGCCCTCTCAAGTCATACTTGAAAAATTCCCTTTTACCCCTACCGCCGGGCAAAAGAACCTATTCTCTTTATTTGATCAATTCTTAACCAAGCCTACCGGCAGCCGGGCCACCTTGATGTTAAAAGGATATGCAGGTACCGGAAAAACATCAGTATTGAGTGCATTGGTAAAAGCACTGCCGAGTTTCGGGTATCGTTCAACACTGCTGGCACCCACGGGCAGAGCCGCCAAGATCATGTCTTCCTACACCCGGCGTAATGCTTTCACGATACATAAAATTGTATACCAACGTACCGCTGATCCCTACTCCGGAAAAATTCAGTTCCGGAGAAAACGTAACTATCAACAAAAGGCCCTCTTTATCGTAGATGAAGCATCTATGATTTCAGACGAAACTGGCCTTGCTACAGATAGCCTGCTCTACGATCTGATTACCTATGTTTTCGAGCATGATACAAACCGGCTGATGCTCATTGGTGATACAGCTCAGCTTCCTCCGGTTGGTCAAACGTTGAGTCGCGGCCTTGATCCTGAGTACCTGGCTGCCGATTATCGGCTGGATATTTTGCAGACGGAGCTCAATGAAGTCATGCGCCAGGACCTGGCGTCAGGTATTCTCAGTAATGCGACCGTACTCCGAGAAGAACTCACCAAAGAAAAATTCAATATACACTTCAGTACCAGGGCGTACACGGATATTTACCGGATGACAGCCGAAAAGCTGGAAGATGGCTTACGCTATGCTTATGATAAATTTGGTAAAGACAATACAGCAATCGTTACGCGTTCCAACCGCGAAGCTGTTCAGTATAACGAGTACATACGTCGCAACATTTTTTTCTTTGAAAATGAGATTGAAGCAGGGGATTACCTGATGATCGTTAAAAACAATTATTATTTTCTAGGTGACGACGCCCCGGCGGGCTTCCTTGCCAATGGTGATTTTGTGGAGATACAACGTGTAGTTGATTTTGAGGATATCTATGGTCTAAGGTATGCTACGCTGGAACTAAGACTACTTGACTATCCTGACCAAACTCCTTTTGAAGCTAAAGTAATTTTGAACACCCTTCATAGCCCAACCCCGGCCTTACCGGATGAAGACCATCAAAAACTATATCAACAGGTACTGGAAGAGTATAGCCAGGCAGAGAACAAAAAAGAACAGATGGAAGCAGTGAGGAACGATATGTACCTCAATGCATTACAAGTAAAATTTGCTTATGCGCTCACCTGTCATAAATCTCAGGGTGGGCAGTGGGATGCAGTGTTTGTAAGTCAGGGATATTTACGAGAAGACAATATCAATCATGAGTATCTGAGGTGGTTGTATACAGCATTAACCCGAGCCAAAAGTGAGCTATACCTCATGAACTTTAAGCCTGAGTTTTTTGAATAATGAGCGACTCAGATAAATGAGCCGCTCCACCAAAACACGCTGGAATTATTGAATATCTTTTAGCTCTACTTCAAAAATTAATGTACGAAAAGGAGC
>CAZZGE010000298.1:0-5064 GCA_964653665.1 uncultured Porifericola sp.
ATATCACCTGTATCGGGGTCTTCTTATCCAGTAATTCCGCAACCAGGCTGTGGCGAAGTATGTGAGTCCCATGTTTTCTTTTGGATGTATCTATTCCGGCAAGGGTAAGGTAATTACTGGTTATAGTACTTGCCGTAATACTGGTCATCTGGCCGTATGGCGGAAGCAGGCTCAGAAAGACATAAGGTAGATCAGATACTGATCTGCCATGCTTGAGGTAATCGATGATTGCCTCCCCTATTTCTGCTGTCAGAGGTAATTCCAGGATCTTTGTTGTCTTTTTCTGTTCCAGTACTATCCGGCATTCATCCCAAATAAGGCTGGCGAACTTAAGCCCTAACATGTCCGATGCCCGCAATCTGAGTCGGGCACCGATCAGCATAAGAGCATAATCCCTTTTTCCTTTTGGATTCCCACGATCAATGACGGCCAGTAAGGATTGGATTTCCTCCCTGGAATAGACAGATGGTAGTTTCGCCTGCCCGACATAATTGACTTTTGGGATAATGGCCGATAAGCCGTTGGTATCCGGATAAAGGGAATGAAGGTGTTTCAGAAAGTTCCTTATCACCCCAAACATTCCATATTTGGTAGTGAGACTTTTGTTCTTTTGTGATTCAATGAAAGCTATGATATGGCTCAGTTGTATGGAATGAGGTGAACCGATCCCTTCTTCTTTCATAAATTGAAGAAATACGTGAAGGTAGCGCTTATTTGATGTTATGGTGCTGGCTGAATAGCCAGATTCCTGCTTGATTGAAATAAAGTGTTCCATGATTCTGCCAATTCCACCCATGAAATTGGGTTGTGAGCACTTCCGTTTCTTTAATACACTACCTTTTTCCTGAAACTGAGTAAGATATTCAACTCTCCTCACAACCGTTTTCTCATTAATGCTGAGTTGTGAATAAGAAAACCGACCAAACAGATGCCCTAAAAAATCCTGGCCTACTTCACGGTTGTAGGCTCCAATTCCGAGATCGTCCATATAATCGGCCATCTTTTCCCATAGTCGGGTGTACTTTTCAACTGAACTTGCTGAAAATGCTTGTTCCCTCATAAACCCGCATGCTGCATCGATAAGCGGGCGGGTTTTTACAATAACTTCTAGCATAACTGAATTTTTTAATGACCCGGGCAATATTACCCAGGCCAAATCTATATGTCCTGATTATTATGTGAAGAGGATTATGGGAAAACACAACTGAATGGACTGTTTAGTGGCAATACTTTGCATATTATTCTACTATGCATATCGTCTGATATGTAAAGCTTTACATATTCGCCGAAAATTTGAGCATGCTAAGGATAGCGATGACGAAAAACAGGCCAACTATGTCCTGGATGAAATGCAGCTGCTGTATGCCCTGGAGCAGCGGATGAGGGAGCAGGAAATGGATTGGGAGCAACGGACAGAGGAAAGAAACACGCACGTCCGGTTCTGGAACGACTGGAGAAATGGCTCAAAGAGAACCAATACAAGTATAGGCTCAAGAGTCCGATGGGAGAAGCCATTGACTACACACTGCCCAGATGGGCGGGATTGAGTGCGTACGAACTCCATGGCCAGATGGAGATAGATCGCGCGGCGAACCGTAATAACTTGATAGAAAATGCGGTACGCCCACTTGCGGTGGGGAGAAAAGCATTTTTGTTCGCAGGATCACATCAGGCCGCGGAGATGGCAGCTGGAGTGTACTTCTTTATGGCCAACTGCAAGAAGAACAACATCAATGAATTTGAATGGTTCAAGGATGTGTTTGAAAGAATCCAGAGCCTCAAGTAAAAAGACCTGCACCAACTTCTGCCCTCAAATTGGAAAAAGTAGAAGGCTAACCCAATTCCCTGAAATTCCTAATACAATCCCTATGGGTTCCTCGGAGCGCTACGGCTTTCTAACAAATTGCTGACTATCTTAACCAATAATTTTAAGGTTTACGGCTTGATCACTACCTCAAAATCATCCGGTTATTTAGGCGTGCCAAGACATGGATATGGAAAAAACGTGAATTCAAAACAAGGCATTATTAATCTTATGCGGAAGGCATAGTTTTCTAATATTCGGAGAGGTGTTATAGAAAACTAAATGGATGATTTGATTGTATTAGGAGTGGACTAATCAAACAACCTATGATGAAAATGCACTTATTTCAACCTATACCTAAAAACTACCGCACATTCCTAAATGGATTGTTAGCAGTTATTTTTATAACGACCACATCATTTATTGCTCTCGCACAAAACCTCTATGATAAACCCGACCCTCTTTGGAAACCTCAGCAGGACAATGTTTACCTGCAGGAAGTATCCACCAAAATACCCACCAAAAAACCAGTTTTATCCGTTGCCCACGACGGCGAAAGTTTTTATGCACTGATGGACGGTGAAATCTATACGCTGGAGAATGATCAACTGGAACAAATGGAGAATATCCCTGAGGGGGTAAAAAAGATGCAAACGTTGAACAGTAAAGTATGGCTGATGGCTTCATCTGGATTTTACAGGTTGGATGGCAAGCGTTGGAATAAGCTAAGTGATTACCAGATTGTGGATATCACCCTCCACAATGGTAAAATCATGGCTGCTACCCGGGAAGAAATATTTGCGATTGAAGACGACCAACTGATATCTACTAAACCCGAAAGTGGGTATTATAACAACCACCTTTCGCTTATGAAGGAAGATGGCACCCAGGTCCACGTTGAGCCCGTGACATTGGGGCCTATCGATCAGCTTGAGTCCTTTGCCGGCATGTTCATGATGCTGAGGGGTTCGGAAATTGCTTCTTTTGATGGCAAAAAGGTGGATACTGACTATGTTGACTGGGGCAATCTCCCCTCTACAGAGGCTGGCGAGATGTTAAGACAAGGTAGCCGAGTTTTTGTCACCACCAACAAAGGCCTGGGTGTTCTCAGAGGTGCCGCGCTGACTTCCCTCCAAGGAGAAGATGGTCTGCCTTACGAAAATACCACCTGCCTTGCCAACGGTTTTGACGATGACCTGTGGATTGGCACCACAAGGGGGGCGATTCGTATGTTGGATAATGAATGGCAGTATTTTGGCGCAGAAAATTGGATTCCTGGCGACCATGTCCACGATATTGTGGTAAATGACCGGCAGGTTGTCATCGCCACCGACAAAGGTATTGGCCTGATCACCTATGAACCTTTCACCCTTCAGAAAAAGGCAGATTACTACGAGCATTATATTGATGAGTGGGGCATGAAGAGAGCAGGCTACATCAGCACACTGGGATGGAAGGATGAAGAATGGATCCGCTTGATCAGTGATAATGACGGAGGGCATCTGGCTACCTATCTGGCCGCCATGAGTTATAAATATGCCGTAACCAATGACCCAAAAGATCGCGAAGAAGCGCTAAAAGCCTTCAAAGCCATGCTGTGGCTGGAGCAGGTCACGCCCATTGATGGTTTCATCGCTAGGGCTGTGTGGACCGAAGCCGACAAAGATGAGCCCGAGAAAACCGGCTCCGGTGGCTGGCCCGCAAAATGGTATAAATCCAAAGATGGCCACTGGATGTGGAAGGGAGATACTTCCAGCGACGAGGTCATCGCTCATTTTTATGCCATGTCTATCTTTTATGAACTGGTGGCACAGGGAAAAGAAAAAGATGCTGCCCGCGATCACATTGCAAAAATGGCCACCAATATCATGGAGAATGATTGGAAGTATGTTGACGTAGATGGTGAAACAACACGATGGGGCCGCTGGTATCCGGAATACCTACTGCGTGATTACGGTTATGTTGATAAAGGTATCAATGGCCTGGAGGCGCTGGCTTTTATGCAGGCTGCTTATGGTGTTACGGGAGACCAGAAGTTTAAGGATGGGCTGGCTCAACTGGTAGAGTGGAGATACCCGCAGCATACCATCCGGCAGAAGCATGTATTCCCTCCCCAGAATGTGGCGCCATGGGATGACCGGCATGCCTTCAGAGCTTATTACACCCTGATCAGATATACGCAGGAGGCTGAGCTTAAGGCGCTGTTTCTCAGAAGCCTGGAGCGAACCTACGAAATCAAGAGGATAGAGCGGACGCCCTGGTACAACTACACCTATGGCGTGATTACCGGGAATGATTGCGAAGAAGAGCAGTCAATAAATTCGCTCAGGGAGTGGCCCCTGGATTGTAAAAGATATTCCTATCACAATTCACACCGCGATGACCTATATGTACCAGCGGGATATGTGTCTTATGAAAAAGGCAGACCGGTGATCTCTCCCCGTGAGCGGCCGGTAAAAAAAGGCGTGGGTGGTGCTAATGAATATGATGGCGCCGGTGATGAGCGGTTGGTTGTTGAGCCGGTGCTGTTTCTCAGGGAATACTGGATGGGCCGCTATCATGGTTTTATTGACGCGCCCGAAGCTACCGACGCAGACTTAATATCGGTAGACAGAAGCAAAGTAGTGGTAAAAGGAGCCAAACCTTTTGATGGACCTCAGATTCCGGAACTCTACTAATTGGGCTTAGCAGAAAGTAGTCAGTTATCTACGCATGTCATCAAGCTATAAATTAATCGCTATACTCCTCTTTGTAAACATGAGTGCAGATCCTGAAAACTGTAACAGCGCCCAAGTCGGTCGGACAAGGTTCTAAAACTAGATTAGTAATTATGACTAAGACAAAACCAATATTCAGTAAAGTTGAGAAGCTAAGCATCCCCCCCCAAGTCCCTACTCATCCTGGGGATATCATGTCTTTTTAGCTATAGTTCTAATCATAAATGGGAAGGAGAATGGGATGCTACCCTACAGGTACCATCTGATAAAATATTACACGCAAAGATACTTCTCAACCAAGAAGCAGATGCCTATCAGGGACGTATCGTCTCTTATGATTTAGGAAAAATCTGGGACTACGGTATTCGTCCGGTAAAGTAGCCTTGACTACCTGCTGATCAGCGGCCTATATAGCAGGAAAAATTATCATGCGTACTTCAGAAGAGATGTTTCCTATGGTTGAGTAGTGGCTACAGAGTGGACTGACTCAAAAAGCATATGGCCAGCGCCATGACTTACCGCTTCATATCTTGCCGTACTGGG
>CAZZGE010000299.1:0-5025 GCA_964653665.1 uncultured Porifericola sp.
GTGTGAAACTGCAAAAGATCCAGTATTTTTATTAAGAACCCGATAGTATTCGTCCATTATTATTGCGTATTTCTTACAAAAGAGAAGGTTTGGTCTATCATAGTATGAGTTTGGTCTAGTATGCCATGTTGAGCACAGTCAATTCCTCTCAGAATCGGTTTAACTAAAGTATAACGTTTTCCAAAAAGCCCATTATTCCAAACTCATGCACAGACCTGTTTTAATTCTGTTTCTCTTCTTCTTTTCAGTTGGATTCGTCCATGCTCAGTCACTTATCAAAGGTCAGGTAGTAGACGCTGATAGCGGGGATCCGCTAGAGTTTACTACGCTCAGCGTACTGCAGGGATCGGACTCTACTTTGGTTACTGGCGGATATACTAACGATGCCGGTAACTTCAGCCTGGCAGTAGCTCCCGATACGTATTTGCTGAAAATTCAGTTCGTTTCTTATGAAACTAAATTTATAGATGATGTTACTGTAACCGGTGCTGCAAAAGACCTGGGAAAAGTAACCCTGGGACAGTCTAATGCTGTGCTGCAGGAAGTCGTAGTGGAGGGTCAGGCTGAGCAAATGGTACTGGAACTGGACAAGCGGGTTTTCAACGTAGCGCAAGACTTGAGTAACACTGGAAGAAATGCTTCAGAAATTCTGGATAACCTGCCCTCAGTGACGGTAGACGTAGATGGTAACGTGAGCCTGCGGGGTAGTGGAAACGTACGAGTGCTGGTGGATGGTAAGCCTTCAGGTCTTATTGGTATCGGCGATACCGATGGACTCCGTACCCTGCAGGGCGATGTGATTGAACGCGTAGAAGTGGTGACCAACCCCTCGGCCCGCTATGATGCGGAAGGCTCTGCCGGTATCATCAATATTGTCCTCAAAAAGAAGAAAAAGTCAGGCTTAAACGGCTCTTTTACGGCCAACCTTGGTGTGCCTGAAAACTACGGTGCGTCGATGAATATGAACTTCCGAAAGAGCTGGGTCAATTTTTTCGTCAATTACGGGGTCAACTACCGCAATACTCCCGGACGTGGTAACTCATACCAGGAGTTTAACCTGCCGGACACGACTTTTATCACCCGACGCGAAAATAACCGCCTGCGGGGTGGGCTTTCTCACAACATTCGCGTGGGAACTGACTTCATCATTAATGATTACAACACCATCACAGCCTCGCTGCTTTATAACACTTCTAACCAGAAAAATACAACCGATACCTGGTACCGCGATTTTACCATTGACAATGACCTCTTCCGGCGTACCCTTCGTACCGACGACGAACTGGAAGATGAGCAGAATCTGGAGTACGAAGTGTATTACAAACGCACTTATGAGCAGAAGGGTAGGGAACTATCAGCTACTGTACAGTTCAGAGAAAGTGGTGAAATAGAGGATGCTAAGCAAAATGAGTTTGAGGGTTTTGATGATCTTTCACCTACTCTATTCCAGCGATCGCTCAATGACGAAAACGAGCGGCAATGGCTCATTCAGGCAGATTACGTACATCCCTTTGCGGCCAATGCCAAGTTTGAGACCGGCGTCCGTAACACGCTGCGCAACATTGACAATGCCTTTATGGTGGAAGAACTGGATCAGGAAACCGATGAATGGAATTTGTTGCCCAACTTCACCAACACTTTTGATTACGATGAAAATATCTACGCTGGTTATGCCATTCTTAGTAACAAAGCCGGTAACTGGTCTTACCAGGGAGGATTAAGGATAGAAGCTACCGACATCGGGATCTACCTGCTAGAAACCAATGAGCGTAGCGAGAAAAACTATGTCAACTTTTTCCCGAGCGCATTCCTAACGTACGCGTTCAGCAAAGAAAATCAGCTACAATCCAGCTACAGCCGACGCATCAACCGGCCGGGCTTCCGCGACCTTAATCCCTTTTTCAGCTTTACCGATGCCCGGAATATCCGCACTGGAAATCCTGATCTTGATCCCGAATTCACCGACAGCTATGAGCTGGGCTGGCTGCACAACTTTACCAGTGGTAATATTTATTTTGGTGCTTACTACCGCTTTACTGACCAGGTAGTGGCGCGGGTTAGCCGGGTAGAAGATGACGGTATCACTTACAGCCGTCCTGAGAACCTGAGTACCGAAAATTCCTTTGGCTTTGAGCTTAATGGCTCCAAAGATCTTACTGAATGGTGGAATATTAACGGAAACGTAAATGTCTTCCGAGCTATCACTGACGGTGAAGCCTACGGGCAAGACCTTGGCGCTGATACCTACGCCATGAGTGCCCGTTTTAACTCTAAGTGGAAAATCCCCAACCTCTTTGAGATACAGCTAAATGGTTTTTATCGGGGACCCCAGCAGGCACCCCAGGGCCGCCGTCTAGCCTACTACTCTTTTGACCTGGGAGCAACCCGCGACATTTTGAACAAGAATGGAACCCTGGCCCTCAACGTACGCGATCTGTTCAACACCAGGATGTTTCGCTTCGAGGCATTCGGAGATACTTTTTACCAGGATACAGAATTTCAGTGGGCTGTCCGGCAGGTTACGCTCTCTTTCACCTACCGGCTCAATCAGAATAAAAGTCGCCGGGGAGGCCGTGGGGGTGGCGGCTATGGCGGAGGCGACGGGGATAATTTCTAGTGTTAAGCATTAACGATTAATAAAGTAGGAGGTAACGAGCTGGAAAATATTTTCCGGCTCGTTTGTGTTTAGGGCCTCTAAACGAAACTGCAGGCCCGTCTCTATCTTTCGTTTTCTGCTCAGCGCCCAACCAATACCCACGAATACCCGGTTGTCCAGTTCGCTCACTTCACGCGCAAGTGACCATAGTACTTCGTTGGATAAGATCATGTAAGGCTCGCCGGGGTCTAATTGCTGCCCCTGTAAGGGAAAGTCATAGCTGATACGGTATCGGAAACGTTGCAGGGTACCTCGCTCTCTGATACGCTGTTCGGAGCGGATACGGTGTCCGAAACGGCGCGCTTCAGTGTATGTGATAAACGCATGCTGCTGCATCAGTCGGTGCTCGTAGCCGGGTTCTTTCTCGAAAGGATTCGTCAAGCGGTATTGGTAGCCCCCGCTCACGCTATTGCCACCAAAAAGTTCATAAGTAACAAAGAGCCGACCTTCCAGGTGCGCCCAATTGTAGTTAGCGTCAAGCTGCTCACTGCCCTCCAAACACACATTCCTGCCGCTGAACGTAGCATTGTATGCCCATCGCCCTTCCGGTTTCCAGGTGAAGGAAAACTCCGGCTCCCAGTGTATCTGGGTAGACTGTGCCCGAACGCCCGACGCCAGTAAGACCAAGGCCAGTAAAGTACTAAGGCATAGCCTAATAGAGTACATTATCCGGTGAACTCCTTTCTACTTTTTGCGCCTCAATCAGTTCTCCGTCATCATCAAAGAGTAACTCGTAAAGACCGTATAGTCCCTGGCCTTTCAGATAAATGACCATCTCGTAACGCACTGTCAGGTCGTCGGTGTCGTACTCTATATATTCTTCAATGACCTCCTCGTCTTCTTCGTCCTGGTCTTCGGCGGAATATTGCCTCTGCAGCCGGGTAATTTTGTACTTGTCGTAGCTCTCCAGGTATTCTTGTATCGGTTGACGGGCATCTTCATGTACTTCATCCATTGTAATGAGCTGCTCAATGTCCATGAGTTGACCGTTTTCATAAAATTCTACGCTCAGCGGCTTGCCCTTCCATTCCATCTTGATTTCATAGAATAATTCTTTTCCATTGAGTTCCTCGTAGTAATCTACCCGTTCAGCCTCTTTGATGAAGGGGGCGGCCATTTCCAGTACTTTATCGGGCAGCGCTTCGGGCTTCACAGACTTTTCATATTCTCTTTTTAGATTTTGAGCGCGTATGTTCAGCGTGCAACATAGTACCAGCCCCAGGGTAAACAGTATTCTAATCGGTGACTTTAAAACTCTCATGATAAGCTAATTTTAGGTAAAATATTAACGTGTAGGAGTCCTGGTAGTTATGGTCGCTGCAACAAATCTGGTATTGCTGCCATGGCCAAATTCTGTTACCTTACTGGATCATAATTATTAAGACCTGATTTATGAAAGTCATTTGCTGCATTCTTGCCTGTATCACCATTTTTAGCTTAGCATGTCAGTCCCGCATTAAGGAAGAAGCGTCAGCAAAGTATACTGCATGGATGCTGTCACCCTTTACCAAAGCAGATGATGTGAATCCGGTTCTGCTGCCTTCTGATGACAGGCGTTTTGTATGTCCCGTTCGGCAGGAAGAAGTTCTGTGGGAAATAAAAGACGTATTCAATCCCGCCGTTGTAGTAAAAGATGGAAAAGTACATATGCTATACCGTGCCGAGGACAGCGTGGGACGCTACAAGGGGACTTCCCGCATTAGACTGGCTACCAGCGAAGACGGTCTGAGTTTTGAAAAGCAAGCGGAGCCGGTCCTCTTTCCGGAAGAAGATTTTATGAAAAAGTACGAATGGGAGGGAGGCATAGAAGACCCACGGGTCGTAGAAACTGAGGATGGCCGCTATGTTATGACTTACACCGCTTACGACGGTGAAACGGCCCGGCTGTGTGTGGCCTCTTCCTCCGATTTGCTCAGTTGGGAAAAGCATGGCCTGGCCTTCAGTGAAGCTGAAAACGGTCAATACGAAAATCTTTGGTCTAAGTCAGGGGCGATTGTTTGCGAGAAAGAGGGCGAAAAACTGATTGCACGTAAAATTAACGATCGCTATTGGATGTATTGGGGTGATAAACACCTGCATGTGGCTACTTCTGAAGATCTGCTGGATTGGCAGCCGGTAACGCAGGGGGATTCGCTGATGCAGGTCATGAGTTATCGCCCTGGCTATTTTGACTGCGATCTGGTAGAGCCCGGCCCTCCGGCGATGATCACTGAGGAAGGAATACTACTGATTTATAATGGCCGAAACTATGGCCCTCAGATGGACCCTGATATTGACGAAGGTACCTACAGTGCCGGACAGGTTTTGCTTAGTGCCAGCAATCCAACTGAAGTAGTAAGCAGGACAGCGCAGGACTTCTTCAGGCCTGA
>CAZZGE010000300.1:0-5015 GCA_964653665.1 uncultured Porifericola sp.
CAGTATTAGAAGTGGATGTGGTCCGTAAGCGCATCGCCCTCAGCTTTAAAGCTGATCCTTTTGTACCAGCCCAATCCAAAAAAGCAAATGGAGGTAACAGTACCAACCGCAAAAAACGAAAAGAAAAGAAGCATAAGGAAGGTGATATGCAGGCCAAACTCGCTCAGTTGAAGAACAAGTTTAAGTAATATTTGTACCTCAACGAAAACTGCGCTGTTTCAAGTAGTATTATCCTTACAAGATTGCAGATTACGGTATGTCACCCAGTCACTGGTGTTTGACCTGCCTGTCTGCTTTGTGATAATTTCTTTTGCTGTGTATTTGTGGTAGCTAAATAGGGTTACTCTTTAGCTTCTTGTTGTCTGACGCCTTTACTATATTTAGATTTTGATAAAAAAATTCCGCTATGCACAACTACCTGAAAAATAGCTTTCTACTACTTTTTATTTTGATCACTGCCTGTCAGCGCCCTGATGCTGACACAACGCTTACCCCGCAAGTCCTTAAAAATACCCGCCCAAATATCCTTTTTGCAATTTCTGACGATCAGTCTTACCCGCACGCTTCGGCTTATGGTTATGAAGCAATTCAGACGCCTGCTTTTGACCGTATAGCGCGGGAAGGTATACTTTTCCACAATGCCTTTTCTGCCTCCCCCGGTTGCAGCCCATCCCGGGCAGCCATGCTCACGGGTCTGAATTGCTGGCAGCTTGAAAACGCTGGCACGCACGGCAGTAGTTTTCCTGCTCAGTATACAACGTATCCTGACCTACTGGAAGATGCCGGATATTTCATTGGCTACACCCACAAGGCCTGGGGACCTGGCGACTACAAAGTATCCGGGAGAACGCGTAATCCAGCAGGTATCCCCTTTAATGAACATACTATGGACTCCCCGGAAGGTATCGCCAGTACTGACTATGCTGCAAACTTTCAATATTTTCTGAATCAAAGACCGGATGACCAACCCTTCTTCTTCTGGTACGGTGGCTCGGAACCTCATCGGGTCTATAAAGACAGAATCGGAGCAGACCATGGTATGGATGCATCCCAGGTAGAGGTACCACCTTTCTTGCCGGATGTGCCTGAAGTCAGAAATGATATACTGGACTACGGCTACGAAATCCAGTGGTTTGACCAGCATCTGGGACAGATGATATCCATGTTAGAAGAAGCTGGCGAATTAGATAATACGCTGATCGTAGTCACCTCTGATAATGGCATGCCCTTTCCCCGGGCCAAGGCCAATGTGTATGAGTATGGTATTCACATACCGCTGGCAGTGCGTTGGGGCAACCAGATAACGGGCGGTAGAGAGGTGCGTGACTTAGTCAGTCTGATAGATTTTTTCGCTACTTTTCTGGATGTAGCCGGTGCTTCCACCCCTGAGTATACTGTTGAGAGTAAGAGCCTTACCAATATCTTCACCAGTGATACCAAGGGGATTGTAGACAGCAGTCGGACAGCGGTTTTTTCATCCAGAGAGCGGCATTCTTCGTCTCGCTGGGCCAACTTGAGTTATCCTCAGCGCGCGATGCGAACCCACGATTATCTTTATATCCGTAACTTCCGACCAGAACGCTGGCCGGCAGGCGCTCCCCAAAAATTTAGGAAAGACGGAACGCTAGAAGAGCATCATATGGCCTACCATGATATTGATAATGCCAACACAAACTTTGTCATTACCCACCGGGATGACCCTCAGTACAAGAAGTTTTTTCACCTGGCGGTTGACAAGCGCCCGGCAGAGGAACTGTACCACATCAAAGAAGACCCTGGCTGTATCAACAACCTGGCAAATCAGTCTGCTTACTCTGATACCTTACGAACTATGCGTAGCCAAATGGGTGCGTACCTGATGGCTACCAACGACCCTCGGGTGACCGGTAATGGAGATGTTTTTGAAACCTATGAAAGACTACGGGGGCCAATGCGGGAGTTTCCTGAACCAGAATGGGTACAAAGTTTACCGTTATCTACACACTTATCATCGCCTTAACAACACCTGCTGCTGGATTCAATAAAGACGAGAATCCATCAACGACATTATCAAGTTCAAGGTGATGGGTAATCCAGGGAGCAGTATCAATACTACCTTCCTCCATAAGATGGATGATGGTAAGAAAATCTTTACCCGTAGCATTGCGGCTGCTCATGAGTGTGACCTCTTTTTTATGAAAGAACGGGTCATAAAAAGTATAATTCCCCTGGAATAGTCCTACAAATACGAGTTTACTCCCCGGAGCGAGGTATTCTATTGCTTTGTGCATGGAGTCCGGATTACCAGTAGCATCAAAAACCACTGAAGGCAGGTCGCCTCCCAATGCATTTTTTAATGAAGAGATGAATTGATCATGGCCTGCCTTCAGCACAGCCGTGATTTGCATATTGTCCTGACAAAACTGTAAGCGCCCCTGATTCAGGTCAGCCACTACCAACGGTATATTGTAAAGCTGGGCAAACTGCACTACCGACAAGCCAATTGGTCCGGCGCCAAGTACTAATATGGCATCGTTTTTTTCTATGGCGGCTCTCTCTACGGCGTGCTTTCCGATGCCTAATGTTTCTACCAATGCCAATTGCTCCGGTTGTAGCTTATCAGAAGTGTAGAGATTTTTTGCCGGAACGATCATTTGCTCTCGCATGCCACCATCTACATGTACCCCAAGAACCTCAAGCTTTTCACAACAATTAGTCTTCCCTTTGCGGCAGGCGGAGCAGGTTCCACAGTATAGGTAGGGCTCCACGGCGCAATACTGACCATCCCGCAAATGTACCCTTTCTCCACAAGCCAGCACCTCAACACCCAATTCATGGCCGAGTATTCTGGGATAAGAGAAAAAGGGCTGCCTTCCCCGGTAGGCATGTAAATCCGTACCGCAGACACCAATGCGTCTGATTTGCACCAGTACTTCTTCCGGCCCAGGCTCTGGGGGATATGCAGTATCAGATTGCATAAATTCGCTAGGCCTCTGCAAAGTGATTGTTTTCATACCGATCAGACGTTCATCACATAATGTGAGGAATTAAATTAAATCTCAAAAATTAATGTTAATATACTGAGAGGTTTTTGCTTAATCTGTTCGGATGATTATTTAATAATTTATGAAGTACACGAGCCTGATTTTTCTCTTGGCAGTGATTACTGCCTGTGGTACAAGCACCGAAGAATACCAAGAAGAGCAGCCTATAGCACTGAAAGACAGTGTAGCTGCCTACGAAAAGCGTATAGAAGCTATTTCACTGCTAGGTGATACACTCTACACGATGGATATACCCCAAGCAAGAAAACTGAAGTATGACTCAGCACTTCAGGTAGCTCGGCAAAAATACCAACAAAACCCTGATAACCTTGAAAACATTATATGGCTAGGACGTAGGCTGGCCTACCTGGGTCGTTACCAGGAAGCTATTGACGTCTATACCCGTGGCCTGAAGATCCATCCTGAATCGCCCGAACTACTGAGACACCGCGGACACCGGTATATTTCCACCCGACAATTTGATAAAGCCATAGAAGATCTGGAGCGAAGTGCAGTACTGATTCAATCTCAGCCTCTGCAGGAAGAACCTAACGGTATCCCTATTCCACTACCGGAGAACAACCGGCCAACGACTCTTCAGTTTAACATTTTCTATCACCTGGGTCTGTCTTACTACTTGAAGGGAGACTACGGTAAAGCAGCTCAGGCTTATGAGCAGTGTCTCACTTTCTCCGAAACAGACGATGAGATTGCCGCTACTGCCGACTGGCTTTACATGTCGTACCGTCGGCTGGGAGAAGACGAGGTGGCTGAAGAAACACTCGGTATGATAAAAGAGGAGATGGATATTCGGGAAAACGAGGGCTACTTTGAAAGACTCCTGATGTATAAAGGTATGGTAGAGCCCAATCAACTGCTTCAGGTGGATGAAAATGTACCGCTGGCTGACCGTGATCTCACTATGGCGACTGAAGGCTATGGTGTAGGAAATTTTTACATTGTCAATGGTAAACAGGCGGATGGCGTAAAAATAATGGAAGATATCGTAGAGGGACGTCACTGGGCGGCCTTTGGTTACATTGCCGCTGAAGCCGACCTGGCAAGAATGAAAAACGAGCTGGAGTAACTTTATATCTATATCATTATTCTTTTTGGTACTTTTCTTATGATTTTGGCATTATTTCAGCAAGCAATTTACCAATCCTCATCGTATGTACAGTCCTGCGTGACAGTTTATGCCGATAGAGGTGAGTTGCCGCCCTACCAGCTTGTAGCGCTGGCTTCACCAAAATAAGACGGTCTTGAAAAAATTTGTTTTTTCTGCTTGCTTACTGTTACTTCTTTTCGACCACGACACATGGGCACAGTCATTCAAAAACAACACAGCGCGCGATGCGTTCCGCTCAACACAAGGCTACATAGGGTTATTTGGAGGCAGTAATTTTTCCCAGCCATATATGAGCGAGCGCTTTTCTGATTTTAGCATGATCAGTAGTACTGACCCCGTGTCTATTAACGACCAGAAAGAATACGGCTCACTACTTGACAACACCGGGGCTCAGTTTGGTATTTCCGCTGCATTTACCTCAAAAATGGGCCTTTCGTTGGCTATATCTCCTGCCTACCAGGTCACCCAGTACAAATACGAAAGTCAGTTTGTATGGCAGGATGCTGAGAATGAAACCAATTACCTCGAGTTTAATCATGAACATTCTCAAAGGCTACATTACGTATCTCTTCCGCTACTCATCCGCTATACGCCCCTACGCAAAAAATTTCGTCCTTATGTACAAATTGGTGTACATTACGACCGGCTGTTCAATGCACAAAAAAATGTTCGTACACGAGGTCTGGACAGAGCTTCGGGAAGCGAAGTAGACTTTGCGTTTAGCACGCAATCCAGTGACGTAAGCCGTTTATACATCAAGTCTCACTTTGGTCTGCTAGCGGGGGGAGGTTTTACCTACAATCTGGGGACATTGATACTTTTTTTTGATGGGCAATACCGTTATGGTATGCATACAACCACCA
>CAZZGE010000301.1:0-4995 GCA_964653665.1 uncultured Porifericola sp.
GTATCGAGGCTATACCTGAACTGAGACAGATTTATTCCGGGTATAAAAATAAATCTTTTGAACTTATCAGTATTGCTTGTGAAGTAGGCGATGATGAAACAAAGGTATCTCGTAAAGTGAAATCATTCATTACAAAAAAAGAGATGAACTGGACGCATACTATTGAAAACAAATCAAATGCTGATGCAGAGAACTCGCTCATTTATCAGTACGGTATAGATGTATATCCTACTACCATATTGATTGGCCCAGACAGAGAAGTTATGTATATAGGTACAGGAAAATCAGGGTTGGAACAACTGATGACGGTACTATATGATAATCTAAAAGAATGAGTATCTGGCTTGCGCTTCCGGCTCTCCTCTGGAAAAGTGCAAGGTGAAATAGAAAAACTCTTTAAAAATGGAGGCACATAGCAAAAAAAGCAAAAGTATAGTAGGCAACATCAAGCAAGCCAGACTCTTTGCTGCGCTGGGAGCCATGTCTACTCTAGCCGCTATGCCTAATAATAAAGATTCTAAACTATGAACAAATCACTTTTAGCCATTACCCCCCTACTTTATCTGTTCACTATGAGTAGTTGCGGTAAAAAAGAAAACCCAACGCAGGTGGATATTAGGGTGACCGCACCAGAAAATGCTTCATCTAATATTAGGGTTGGATTCTTTAATTATATGAGCTTTCAGGATTCTACACTAGCGGAAGCGGTGCTTGATTCAAGTGGGTATGCGCATATGAACTTTGACATATCTGAACCGGTACTGGCTTATCTGGAAATTGATAACCAAAGCCATCAGGTCTATTTAGCAGCTGGCTATGATCTGGAAATCAGGCTTGATGATACGCTACAGTTTTCCGGAATCGGAACTAAAGCTAATCAATATTTAACGCACACGACACTCATCAGAAAAGAGTATGTGATGATGAATGAATCTCCCATTTGGGGGCTTGAACCATCTGCTTTTCTAAACCGCCTGGATTCCATACAAAAGGCATATCGTCTATTCCACCAAAGTTATACTGACACCGTAAGGTTTCCTGATAAGATGAGAGCATCCCTGGAGATGAAGAACAGGCTTGACCTACTTACCCTGAAGCAAAACTATGCCTTGGCACATTATAAAGAGCTGAAAGAAGATACGGTAATGATGGAGAAGTTGAACCCGGTGAGCACTGGTGACTCAGCCTACGATTTCCCTATGGACCCGGTATTACTACAGGACGGAATGCTGAATTGGACTTACGGCCTGGCACTTAAGTGGTATGTTGATCTGAATATGGTATGGCCTCTTCACGATAAACTCGGCATGGAGGATATAGAATCTTTCAAACAGCAGGCACCCAGGACCATAGATCAGCGGATAAAGGGGGAAAGGTTTCCCAGTGATATTAAACAATACCTTGTCGCAAAAAACCTGGACGATTGGCTGGCCAATCTGGGAATTACTCCCGAAGTTGATACCATCTTTTCTGAATTTAAAACCCAATACCCTGGATCAAGATACATCGCACCCATTGAGAAGCGCTACAAGCGATGGCTGCAATTGGCCAAGGGGCAGGCAGCACCGGATATACACGGTTTAACACCTGCTGGTGATAAGCTATCTCTGAGTGATCTGAAAGGAAAGGTCGTGTATGTCGATGTTTGGGCGACCTGGTGCGGCCCCTGTATAGCAGAGTTTCCTCATTCAAAAGCACTCAAAAGGCAGTTTGAAGACAAAGAAGAAATTGCCTTTCTCTATGTTTCGGTAGATAATGATGAAGAAAAATGGAGAGCTTTCCTTGAAAATGACCAGGATTTGAAGGGGACTCATATCAATGAGCTAGAGAATGAATCTGGTAAATCAGATATCTATCAGGCATACATGTTAAGCGGCATACCGCACTATATACTCATTGATCAGGAGGGGAAAATCGTGGACGCCAATGCAACCAGGCCTTCTTCCGGAAAAGTGCAGGGTGAAATAGAGAAACTACTGGGGAATAGAGAGATATAAATGGGCATTGATTCTCAAAGATCAGCCTAATTATAGCACTGAGGAAAAGGGCGAGATTGATCTATCCGATGGTTACGAGTAAAATTTGAATGAAAAACAATAAGTACAGGGCATAAAAAGCCATAAGCACAATACCCAGGCTGTACCTGGAATGTTACTTTTTTACTGATCATGCTTTAAATATTTTTAATCAATAAACACAGGTGTTATAAAAGCTCAGTTTCCTTTTTAGTAGTTCTGGCAGTTCTTTTTTTGGCTTCAGCTTCTACAACAGAAAAGCATCCTTTATTTAAATTGGATGCACTTAAATACTGTGTAGAGCTACCTGTAGGGAGCTAAAAATTATGCTACAGCTACGTTGTCAAAAATGTACACAAAGAAACCATAAGATCTTGAGGTCATGGATAAAGCCCAATGAATATTTATACAGTGAGTATTGATAGTAATTACTTAGAAATACGGGTTTAATTCAGTAACTTACTACTTATAACATCAATATCTGGTTTTATGAATTACGCGAGGCCACTATCATTTTTGCTGGTATTTTTTGCATCTTTAGCTACTTATGCACAGATGCTCCAGCCGTACCCCAGCAGTCCGGGACAATGGGTGTATCACCCTGATGAAGGGTTTCTTGAAATCAGTACTTTTCAAAATGTCGATTATAGTAAAGTAACTCAGATAGACGTAGTTAAGGGTTCTCCCTACCTCCAGGATGAATTTGAGATTGGTACAGTTTATTATAACGGTTTTAACGACGTTTCCTACCTTCCCCTCCGATTCAATATTCTCACGTCTGAATTTGAGGTAGTAAAAAACGATTCTATTTACATATTTGCCGAACCTGAGCAGATTGACCGCATACTACTAGAAAATGAGGTTTTTACCTATATCACTGAAAGTGCAGAACATGATCTGCAGGGATTTGTAAAAATGTGGGGCTTTGAAATTCCTACGATTGTAACTAAGATGAAAAAGTATATAGAAGAAGTAACTTATGTCAAACACCCACATCTTTTGTTTGATTACTCCAATCCGGTTTCTGTTCTTCCGATGCGGGATGAGCATTACGTGATAAAGTCCCAAACACCACAAGTCATCCGAATACGTGGGGTGAAGCGCAAGGCTGATCTAAGCCAGTTAGCGGCGGAAGTTTCATCACAGCATAATAAGTAAAAGGTATCTTCGGAAGAAGAGTTAAGCCATTCATTGGTATGGATATCATATATTCGGCGAATAAATATTGTTGATGCTGTAGAATCTTATGCCTAACCTACTAGTCATATATGCTTATTTTGTGAGTCAATAAAAAATTAACTAGGAAATTACCCCCCGAGTATATTGGGTTTATGATTAATCAACATTAAATCAAAAATCAAAATGAAAAATTGTCTTAAGAGACAGTCAATATCATACAATATAACTGCATTATTAACACTCGTTATCTTGCAAGCTTGTTCACAGAGTGAAATTTATAAACTATAGCAACTATTTATATGTGTTAACGATTTGATTGCAACCTAAACTCATTATAAAGGGTCTATAAAATAAAAAGCCATGACGCGTAACCATTTTTTAACATTATTTTTCGGGTCAATTGTTTGTTTTGCCTGTGAGTTTCAGGAGCCGCTTGAGGAAGCCCGTTTTCCAGAAGAAGTTCCACCACCGACACAGGAAAAGGTATGCTTAGATGACTTTCCAGTATGTTTTATTTACGAAACTCAGTCCGAGGAAGAGACATTCCAAAGTGTATTCCAAGAAGGTGAAAATATCGTTTTTAGCTTTGAGATACAAAATCTCTCCGAAAGGGAATTGACGCTCAAAAACGAAGATGTTTTTCAAGGCAACCCTGATTTCCTCCATATTAAAAATTCGCAAGGTCAAACAGTTGTAGAACTAGCAAAAGACTTCCCTTTTATTTATCCTAGTCATTTCGACATCCCTGCTAATGGTAGCTACCGCTTACATATGTCCTACGAAAATGTTTCTGGGGCTAAGGGGCACAAAAAAGTTGGAAGGGGTGAGTATCAAGTTTCCTCTCCGGAAGGTCTACCAACATTAAAGCCAGGTAAATATCACTCATCTTTTACTAATAATTATATTTTTAGGTTTGCTGGTGAAGAGACTGAGCAAATCTTTTCAGTTCCAGTTTCATTTCAATTTTTAGTACAATAACTATTTTTAACTTCTAATTCCAACTCCCAATGTGTACTCGCTTACGATGGTTTGCAATAGGCATCAGCCTATGGCTTCTCACCCCTACTATGTCCAACGGACAGATTGCCACTAATTTTTACGAACCAGAGATGGCAGGTAAATTCACTAATATTCACCCTTCAAAGTCGTATAAAACGATCACCATTCAACATGGTTCGTTTGAAGATAGGATGCAAGAAGATGAAGTACGTCTCCAGCAAGGTAAGCCATTTCGGTATGGTCAACCACTACCCACTTCTATATCCTTTAAAGATGGAAATTGGACAACATTTAAAGATAAAAAGATTTGGCAGGTGATGGTGACTTCAGAAGATGCTTATACACTTGGTGTGATGTTTAGTCGCCTTCAACTAGCCCCCGAAGCTGAACTATTTGTCTATAATCCGACGCAGACGATTGTTGTCGGCCCTATCAACAGTGAAAATCTTCATTACAATCAACTCGATACGGATTTTGTGGAAGATGATAGTGTGATTATTGAGCTCATTGAGCCAATAAACACTAAAATGCCTAGCACGTTATATGTTAATAATATTATACATAGATACTGTGACCCAAACAAGCTTGAGTTTGAATTCCTGATTGAAAGCCCTTTTGGAACTTCATTGACTGATATACCAGAAGATAGTGTGCAAAAGATTTATGTAAATGTCATCAGTGTAAGCAGCACGATGGATTTCTATCTAAAATCTAGTGTCATAGAGGCTATGAACCAGGTAGATGAAACTGATGAGATTAACCCCTTTTATGAACCGGTTTACATTTACAGCAATATTGAGAA
>CAZZGE010000302.1:0-4978 GCA_964653665.1 uncultured Porifericola sp.
CGTAAGTGGCCGATGCTTGGCCTTTAGCGTTGAAATACATTGTATCTTCATCTTTTAAGTTCTACACGCAGGCTCTAATTGGGGAGAGGCTAAAGTATCAAAAAAAATGAGTGCTCGACGGAACGGAGCACTGTAAATGTCCATAATTTTACAGTTGTTTTATGAGCCACTCCTTTTCACTCAGTGGATCACACGATGCGATCGCATGTTTAAGGGCCTCTTCTTGGGCGCGCCTATGAGGCGGCAGCATTAAAATCTGGCGAGTGAATTTGAGAAAGTTACCGAAATTATCCCGGTGATAGCTACTTAACTTTTCCCGACGCAAAAATTGTTCGAGGTTATCCAGTTGGGCAAACAGGGCTTCCTCTGCTCCTGTTTCGTAAAATATTTTGATGAGCAAAGTGCGAGCAATCAAATTGTTGATACGGTCTTTACGGTCTGCATTCTGAAGGTAAGGGAGCGCCTGTGCGAAATGCCCCTGTGCAAACATAAGTCTTGCTTTGTTTAAGCAGACACAACTGTTACGGTAGGAGGCGTCGATGTACTCTTGGTTTTCTGCGATGAAATCCTCAATCCACTCAAACTCCCGCAACTTAATCGCGATTCCGACAATATTATTGAATGTAAAACGAGATAGCTTCCCATCCATAATCAGCAACCCTTGATCGAGGGCAAAACGATACAGTCGCCAAGTTTCAAGGGTAAAGTTATCATCACCTCTGTTGTGCCACCGTATACAAAAGTTGAGTGCTAACAAATAAATATTCTTCCGCTCAGCCGGTGGGAAGACATTTGACTCCTTGTAGAATATATCCGTAAATTTCTGAAAGTAAACCAAGTTATAATTATCGGTAAGGAAGCGGTAACAATAATAATAAATACGTATTGCACTAATCTGGAAGGCCGACATATCCGGTAGCTCATCTATCCAGAAAGGGAGCAACCCGTAATCGTAAGGCGTTTGATAGACCGCTTGGTGTGTCCGTTGAGTGCAAGCTTGGCGAAGCTTCTGTATGATATACACATGGTCTAAATCATCTGCAACAGCTTGCAAGTTAAGATCCCCTGATCTTAGCCTTTGGCTGTTGTGCTCCATAGTAGCTCGATGCCAGCTGAGGCGGATGGAATAGTATTCCTCATTGCCCCAAGGGTGCTTTTCTAGCTCTCGACCGATCTTCCGATGCATCCAACGGTAGTGTTTGGAAAGCCCTCGTTCCCGATATAGGTTTAGGAGTTTTAAATAACGTTCGTAATGACTTTCCTGAGCTTGCCTGTGTAGAATCATGTCTTGGATGGACTCCCCGAGGTCGCTCAGGGAACCACGCAGCTTTACATCATCGTAGTCCTCGTTTTCAAATACATGCTGATACAGCTCCTGATCATCAATCAACTGGCTGGCTCGCCGGTCCCATTTGCGTAAGAAGCTGTATGCTCGTTTTAAGTCAATTCGCCGGGTTACATACGGGGAATCAAGCCAAGCCTGCAGGGCTCTTTTCTCTGTTTTGCTAAGCGCAAGCCATAGTGACAAGAGTTTTTTGTGTCGATTTTGATCCACAATTAATGCATTTATAGTATTGGTTATCATTTTTTTATGCCATTTACAGGGCTTTCTACATCCACAAATTACGGAAAATTAACTTGCACACTAGGCTGGGTTAGTGATAATTTAGGAACATCAAAAAACATCTTCGCTATGAAATATACTTGGTTATCGGCAATATTACTTTTTACAGTATTGGTTTTGAGTGCACAGCGCTCCGAGTTCAGCTACGGTGGGCCGGGCGGAGAAATTTCTAGTGGGATTGTACGCCTGCCAGATGGGGATTTGGTGATGTCCGCTTATACTAACAGTTACAGTGATGGGCGGGCGGCGTTGACCCGGGTCGACTCTTTTGGGAATATGATCTGGTTCAAAGCTTATGATCAATTCAGATCCGCAGTAGGCTTAGCCATGGAAAGTTCTGGCGACTTGGTGACGCTCATGAAAATGACTACTGCAGGCTTAGGCATGAGTTCAGACAGTGTCTACCTAGTAAGGTTGTCCGCTGATGGAGAAATGATCGATAGCATTTACTTAGCAAGGTTTGACGCAAGAAGCCTTCTAGCGTTAGAAAATGGGGACTTCTTGGTAGCCGGACAAACATCAATCAATACAGATGGTTGTGCATTCGTTGCTAGGGTCTCGCCCGAAGGCGAAGTGCTTTGGTCCGGCTGCTACGGGCGTAATGAGAATGACTATGCCTGGACAGCTATGGAAGATGAGATGGGGAATATTTTGGTAGGTGGGATTTCTTATCGTCCGGGTGTTCAAATCGGCTCGGATGGTTTGTTGCTTAAATTTTCAGCGACAGGCACTGTGTTATGGGAGCAGTATGTATTTGACGATTTGAACTTTACCAATTATATTTCCGACATCATAGTAGGGCCTGACGGTCGTTATTTAGTGACGGGTATTCATCAGGATCTAGCTACTTATCAGGAGATAGATCTGTTTTTCGCAATCATTGAACCGACAAGTGGCAATGTCGACTACTTCCAGGTAGAAAGTAAGCTCGGCCGGCAATTGGTCAGCAGCCTACACCAAGTGGATGGAGAGCCTGGCTTTTATATGGTTGGCTATGATAATGGCACTCCTAATGGCGACTATGACCTTTCCCTTTCGCACTGGGGCTTTGATCTGTTTGTCAACTGGGAGGAGCAATACGGAGGGCTGAACAATGAACAGGGGAGTACGATGCAAGTAGTGTCCGATGGTACGCTGGCTATACTGGGTTGGACCGAAAGTTTTGGGCAGGGAGAAAGGGATATTTACCTGCTGCTCACGGACCATCAGGGGCAAATAAGTTCGGGCATGCTAACAGGCACGGTAGGCTTTGATACCAATGACAACTGCTCGCTAGATTCGGATGAACTTCGGTTGAACGAATGGCTAGTCCGTGTCAACGGCCCTTTTACCAGTTCCTATGCGCTGACTCAAGGGGACGGCCACTACGCAATCCCCCTCGATTCAGCGCAGTATACGGTTGATGTTTTTGCGCCGGTTGCTTACTGGGAAGATTGTCTGGGTCAACAATCGGTTTTTATGACCGGGGAAGGTCAAAGTATCTTCTTGGAGCATCCACAGCAAGATGTGACTGCTTGCCCATTTCTAACTTCAGAGGTAAATGCCTTTTTTCTGGATCCCTGTACGAGCAATAAGAAGGTGTATGTCAACTATCAAAACGCCGGCACACAAAATGCAGACTCGGCCTATCTCACCCTCACGCTTGACCCCCTTTTGACGATAACCGGAAGTAGCCAACCCTTTACCCAGATCGACGATCATGAGTTCCTTTTCCAGTTAGATACGGTCTCGGTCAATGAACAGGGGCAAATAGTGCTTACCGTAGATGTCAGTTGCGACGCAAATGAAGAGCAAGCTTTTTTATTAGAAACTAGCGTATTCCCCGATACGCTATGCTTTCAGCCCCCGCCCGATTACAGTGGCGCTTTTTTGGATGTCAGTGCCAATTGCGGGGAAGATGATGTTAACCTTACCATCAAAAATATTGGCACGGGTGCAATGAATGCGGCTCACGACTACGTGGTAATTGAGGATGCCGTTTTACTCGAAACCATGCCCGTACAACTCGGCTCTGGAGATGAACTCAATCTGTCGTTCCCTACTAACGGCACCACTTATTATCTTGCTATCCCACAGGAACCCGGTGCCCCCGGGGCTAACTTGGTGAGCACCGCTATCGAGGGGTGCTTTGATGAATTTGTCTCGGACTTACTCTACGGATTCACTAATCAGTTTCCTATACAAGATGGATACCAAAATACCGATATCAGCTACCTGCCAGCCGCCACGGAACTTCATACAGGGCAGACCTTGAGTGTTCCTAATGGTTATGACGCCGAGCATTGGGTCTCCCCCAATACCGATATCGCCTACGTGCTGCCGTTTAGGTTGGAAGATATGGACGGGGCTACCCGATTTCGGCTTACTATTCAACCTGCCCCGAGCTTATCTTCTGTAAACTGGCAAGTACTTCAAGCTACTCATGAGTATCAGCTTTCAATAGATCCCTCGGGAAGCATCCACTTATACTTTGACCTCAGCGAAGACGCAGCGGATACCAAAGGGTTTGTTGTCGTACAATTTAAGCAGTTGCCTGATCTGCCATTGGGAACTAATATTATTAGTGAGTTCCGTTTACAAACTGACTTTGATGAATATATTAGCGATGGCTGGCAAGCCTTTCACCGTGTCGGAGAAAATTTTGTTATCGTTGATGTGGTAGAACCTGTAAGAGCCGATCTCAAGCTCAATTGCTATCCAAATCCAGCACAAGAGTTCGTGTATATTGATATAGACGGCTTACCCAACTTGGAAGCGCCAGTGCAAATCGAAGTTCGCAATCAGTTAGGTCAGCTTGTTTCAGCACTGGAGCAATCCGGCCCCCGACTAACTTGGCAGCCCACCAATTTGCCGGCGGGATACTACCAGCTGGCACTTAGCCAAAACAACAGTCTTCTCGGTACTATAGGACTCATGCTCAAATGATGCAACCAACCTGCTAATACCTATACCGATAGTCTTCAGGCTTGGCGCCAACAGTGGTGCCAGGCCTGAAATCATCATACCCGATTCCCAAACCGGATATTGTTAGCCTTATCCACTGGCAGCTGTCGCCTGAGTGGGAAAAGGCTGCCAAAACCAACTGTTTCTCTGCCAAAGGGTGACCAAATCATATCTTATGCTTATGCATCTTATTTTTGCTTTTTACGTTATATTCTGAACCTTCATCATTAGGTGTTACAAAGGATCAACTTATGAGCTATATGCTGCATTTAGGACTATGTCAATGGAAAGTAACCTCCGCTAAACCTATACTAGTTGCACTATCCTTGTTCTTGATTTCCAGTCCATTTTGTGCCGCACAGACCTTCTACATCCTGACGCAAGGCAACCGCTTGTCCACCATAGACATGG
>CAZZGE010000303.1:0-4943 GCA_964653665.1 uncultured Porifericola sp.
TGGGTGGTTATACGGTTACTTACGCCTTTGGTGGAGCTTGTCCGAGCAGTGCTACTTTTGATGTGTCGATTACCACGGCCCCGGATGCTACGTTCAGCTACAGTGGCAGTCCTTACTGTCCAACGGATGCTGATCCTTCGCCGGCATACGGTGTTGGTGCCAGTGCAGGCAGTTTTACGGCCAGCCCAGCGGGCTTGTCCATCAATAGCAGCACAGGAGCGATAGACCTATCGGTAAGTACTCCGGGAACCTACACTGTAACTAATACCATTGCAGCGGTTGGCTCCTGTGCTGAAGCCAGCCATGATGAGGTAATAGAGATTTTAACTCCTGACGAAGCTACCTTCAGCTATAGCCAGACAGCGTACTGTCAGGATGAGGTAAATCCGATAGCTACTATTATCGGGACACTCGGAGGTAGTTTTTCATCAGGAGCCGGCCTGGTGATAGATACTAGTACGGGAGAGATAGACCTGACAGCATCTACACAGGGTAGTTACACCGTGACTTATACCACTTCAGGGGCTTGCCCGGCTTCATCGGATGTGTCTGTAACGATTAACGCTGTGGATGATGCTACATTCACCTACGCAAGCCTTGCTTATTGCCGAAATGAAATCAATCCTGCCGCTACCATCACCGGTACGGGTGGGGGAACTTTTAGTTCGGGTACTGGCGCGGTCTTTGTCAACCAGTTTACTGGCGAGATTGACCTTACCGCGACGCCTGTCGGTAATCATGACATTACCTACACTACTCCAGGCAGTTGTCTTGCCACCTCTACTGTCTCTTTGGATATTTATGATGCACCCGGCGCTACAGATCAGACATTGGTAGTATGTGAAGATGTATCTGGCAGCGGTACGGCTATCTTTGATCTTACCAGCCTGGAAAGTGCCGTCAATGGTGGCGTGGGACTTACTTTCAGTTGGTATGCTGATGCTGCCCTGACTTCGGCAGTAGCTGACCCTACTAATGTTAATGTAAGCAACGCAGATATCTACTATGTACAGGTGGATGATGGTAATTGCCAGTCGGTAGGCCAAGCGACTTTTACCGTCAATAGCTTACCAGTACTGATTGACCAGGCCCCGGCTGTTTGTGAAGATGCTGCTGGAAGTGGTGCCGCTACGGTTGATCTTACGTCCTTGGAAGCAGCGATTGATGGAGGTAATGGTTTGACCTTTACCTGGTACCAGGACGCAGGATTAACTACTGCTGTAGCAGACCCCGCAAATGTAAGTGTGAATGATAGTGATGATTTCTTTGCCAGTGTCAGCGACGGAAGTTGCAGCGATGTAGCCAGCGTTACCTACACAGTCAATAATTTACCTACGGTGAGTTTCACCGGCCTTGCTTCTCCCTATTGCGAAACGGATGCTGCTATCTTGCTCACTGGTAACCAGGCTCCAGGAGGCACTTTCTCCGGTCCAGGCATCACTGATAATGGAGATGGTACCGCTACTTTTGATCCGGCGATAGCAGGTCAGGGTACATTCTCCCTCAACTATAGTTTTACAGACGGAAACGGTTGTACCAACCAGAGCAGTCAGTCAGTGATTGTCAACGATTGTACGCTACCGTCATCTCCTAATTTTATAGCTGATGTAACCAGTATTTGCGATGGCGACGTGGTTACCTTCACCGATCAGTCGTCTGGTACTATTACCACTTACACCTGGGATTTTGGGGCAGGGGCTACACCGACAACTGCTACTGGGCCAGGTCCTCATGCGGTTACCTATACCGGGGTTGGTTCTTACACTGTAAGCTTAACAGTAGATGGTCCTACCACGGAAACCAAAGCAGATTATATTACGGTCAACTCGGCCGATGATTCTGGTTTTGCTTACAGTACTACCGATTATTGTCCAAGTGGTCCCAATCAGTTGCCGGTCTCTATCAACACAGCGGGCGGAACTTTCAGTGCTTTACCTGCCGGGCTGATCGTAGATGCGGCTACCGGTGAGATAAATATCGCTGCCAGTACGGCAGGGTCATATACCGTGACTTACACCACTGCTGGTAGCTGCCCTACTAGTTCGGATGTATTAGTCAACATCAATGCTGAAGACGACCCCTCATTCACTTATGGAAGTGCGACCTACTGCCAGAGTGATCCTAATCCGTCTGCAACGATAACTGGAGACTCTGGTGCTTTCACGGCTCCAGCGGGATTGGTACTTGCCAATGCAGCCACCGGAGAGATAGATTTGGCTTCTAGCACGCCGGGCAATTACACAATTACCTACACTACTTCTGGTATCTGCCCGGCCAGTGCTACTTTTGATGTGACGATAGAGGCGGCTCCGGATGCTGCATTTAGCTTTGCTTCAGCTTCCTACTGTCTGACCGCTGGGAATCAATTACCTACGGTAAACCAGGCGGGAGGCATCTTTACCTGTACTGGTCCGGCAGGTTTCCTGATAGATGCCGCGACTGGTGAGATTGATCCTTCAGCAGGTACAGCAGGGGATACCTATACTGTAACTTATACGATCAATGGAGTAGCCTGTAATGACAGCTTTAACTTTGATGTAAGCATAACGGGGACTCCGGATGCGACCTTCAATCATAGCCAATTGAGCTACTGTCAGACGGATACCGATCCTGCCCCGGTTCTGGGTGCGGGGGCATCCGTAGGTGTATTTTCGGCTTCATCTTCTGACCTGATCATTGACCCGGCAACGGGTGTCATTGATCTGGATGCTAGTTTACCGGGTACTTACACCATTACCAATACTATTGCTGCAGTTGGCTCATGCTCCGCTGATGTTCACAATGAATTGGTAGAAATTTTAGCATCAGATGATGCTAGCTTCAGCTATGCAACAACAGACTTCTGTCTCTCTGATACTAACCCGGTAGCTACAATTTCAGGCTTAGCCGGGGGAAGCTTTACAAGCAGCAATCCTGCAAACCTGGTGGTGGACGCAACTAGCGGTGAAATAGACCTGGCAGCCAGTACTGCGGGAGCCTACGATGTGATCTACACTACCTCGGGTACATGCCCACAGAGTACTACTGTGAGCGTTAATCTGTATGAGGTAGAAGACGCCAGCTTTAGCTATGCGGCAACAGACTTCTGTCTTTCCGATGCCAACCCGGTAGCTACAATTTCAGGCTTAGCCGGAGGAAGCTTTACAAGTAGTGATCCTGCAAACCTGGTGGTGGACGCAGGTAGCGGTGAAATTGATCTGGCTGCCAGTACTGCAGGTACTTATGATGTAACTTACACTACACCCGGTACTTCGCCTGGGGGATGTGTCAGCAGCAGTACGCTAAGTATTATATTGAACAGTGCGGTCACGGCTGATGCCGGCACTGATGGCTTATCCTGTAACTACGACTATACTTTTGCAGCTGCTATACCAGTCAGCGGTACGGGTACCTGGACGATGATCTCTACACCTAGTGGTTCAGAGACCTCTTTTATTACAAATCCCAATGATCCTAACTCCGATGTACAGGTATCCGCGAGTGGAACGTATCAATTCCAGTGGGAAGTAACTAATGGCGGTTGTACAGATACTGACATAGTGGAAGTCATTTTTTCAGATGAACTCGATATCATTCCTCTTAGTACGAATCCAGCCTTTAACTGTAGCATCTGGACGGCATGGAATGTCTCCATTGCAGGGGGAAGCGGTTCCTACAGCCAAGTATGGATGCCTACCGGAGAGACTGACCTGTGGCTTGATAATGACGATTTTTCAGGTGTCCCGGGCGGTGTTTATCGACTGGATGTTACCGACGATGTCACTGGCTGTAGCACTTACGATGTATATGCGATAGCTAACAACCAGATTGATGGTAACCTCACGACCACAGCAATAGATAACAGTTGCTCAGGCTCATCAGATGGTGAAATCCATGTTGAGTACATTAATGATTATAATGTGACCATTTATGATGAAGGAAGAAATGTGATTCACACCGCCTCCCGCCTGGGAGGGGACACAGAGATTCTGACTGGTCTGGCCGCCAGTACATATTTTGTGGAAGTAGAAGATGCTGGTCTGGGTTGTGTAACAGCCAGAGAAGTGCTGATCACTGAACCTGCTCCTGTAACATTGACCAGTGTGGCTGTCAATGATTTGAGTTGTCCCGGTGCAAATGACGGTAGCATTACGATGGACGTGTCCGGAGGTATTACGCCCTTGAGCTTTAGCTGGAAAGATGCCTCTGACACTGAAGTTAGTACTAACGAAGACCCGACCGGATTAACTGCTGGTGATTATTACATTGACATCACCTATGGTGGTGGCTGTAGCTTTACTTCTACTGTGTACACAATCTCGGAACCCGCACCCTCAACAGGTCCGGTGGCCAATACTGCGACTTCGGTAAGTTGTAATGCATTTACCATCAGCTGGAGTGATGAAAGCGTAACCAACTACGAAGTACAAGTAGCTACCGATAACACATTTACCAACCTGGTGACCGGTCTTGACCCCTACCTAATCAATGATGGTAGTACCAGTTTAACCGTAAATACAGGGATTTCTGCTGCTACAAGCTACTATTACCGTGTAAGAGCTGAAGACGGATGCGGTTGGTCGGAGTACTCTAATGTAGAATCAGCTTCTACAGATCCGGTAACTGCTCCCGTAGCTCAAAACCCCAGCGGCGTGGTCTGTGACCAGTTTACTGCAAACTGGAACGACGTGACCGGCGCTAACAAATACTTCATAGATGTAGCGACCAGCAGTAGTTTTGATGCTGCTGATATTTTGCCTGCTTACGATGACCTTGACGCTGGCTTAGTCAGCACTTATAACATTACCGGGCTTACTCCAGGTATTACTTACTACTACCGTGTCAGGGTAGAAACCACCTGCGGTATTTCTGCATCTTCCAACACTGAAGAAGCTACTCTGGTAGATGTTCCCACAGCTCCAGTGAACCTATTGAACAGTGGGGAGAATTGTGAATCATTTACG
>CAZZGE010000304.1:0-4913 GCA_964653665.1 uncultured Porifericola sp.
CCCTTTCCACCTCCAGGTATTCATTCATCACTTCAGCAGCGATACCCCAGCGAACCAGGTCGAAGAAACGATGGCCTTCATGGGCCAATTCTAACCTTCTCTCGGTCTGTAATGCCATCATAGCTTCCTGATAATTGGCAAAAGGTTGTTGATATGTACTCATTGCATAATAGGCTGCATCAGTAGATCCGTCCAGAGTTTTCACCGTTTGACTGTTCATCGCTCTTTCCCTTACCATGTTGACATACTGCCTACCAGTTTCCAGGTCACCCAGCTCAATTGACGCTTCTGCTTTCCAGAGCAGTAGATCGGCGTAACGAATCACATAATAGTTCAAAGCATTTACATAAGGCCACACCTGCAGATAATGAGAGGAATTAGCCGAAACCACTCTTTTCTTAGGGCTATATGGACCATAGACCGCCGCTTCACGTGCCCAACTGGCTTCGTAGTTGATACTCAGGTCAAGGTAAGGCACTCCAGGACGAGCCAGTGTATGATCGATACGAACATCTAATGGAGTATTACTCTCAACGTTAACATTATCCAACAGCGGTAATCCTCGATCATCAGTTTTATAAGCATTGACTAAATTCTGGGTAGGGCGATGAAAACCATACTGAGGATAAGGACCACCAGGAGCAGTAAGTCTATCTCCTATAGAACCGTTGTAATTTCTGGGTGAACCATCGTTTATAGAATGTTGCACAGCGAAAATTACTTCGGGACCATTGTCGTTTTCAGGCAAAAATACATCCTGAAAATTATTCACCAGTTCGTATTTGCCACTATTGATCACTTCATCAGCCGAACTATTTGCCTCATTCCATTTTTCCTGAAAAACATAAACCTTGGTAAGATAAGCCATAGCAGCTATTTTGGTGGGCCGAGCAGGCTCTTCCTGATCTTCAGGTAGAACACTGTAAGCTGCCGTAAAATCTGCTTCTATCCTTTGCCAAAGCTGGTCATCACTCAAGTTAGTATTTGATACGTAATAGTCTTCTGCAGACGTAGCATTTTCATCTATGTAGGGAATTTTGTTATATATTTTTTTAAGCTCAAAGTAAAAATGTCCCCTTAAAAAACGCATCTCGGCAATGCGCTGGTTTTTCAGGCTTTCTTCAAAATCGTCAGACTGGTTGAGGAGTCGGATGGCCTGGTTAGCCCGCTTTACCCCTTCGTAAAGCACCAGCCATTTTCGCTCTACATCGATAATAGTAGGATCTATATTAAAAATTTCCATCTGGTGAATCTGGTTCTGGTCACCTGTACCCCCGCCTCCCTTGTAGGCGTCGTCAGAGAGTACATCACCAAAGCTCCAGTTTGAAGCTGGAGAATTATAAGCATTGGAGGCTTGATCCATTTGACCATTTAAGATGCTATATGTAGAGACAATTACCGATTCCAGATTTTCCTGTTCCAACACCTGGCTGGGACTTAGTTCACCGATTGGCTCTTCGTTTAGAAAATCATCTTCGGAGCAAGCAAGGCTAAAAATTACAAAGGTTATCAATAATATTTTTTTCATGATTATTATTCTTAATGCTTTAAAAAGATTACAGGCCTAAGTTGAGACCAATCTGGAAAGTACGTGACGGAGGATAGATACCCCGATCAACTCCAATATCCAGGTTCCGATTATCAGAAGAGTAATTCTGCAAACCCACTTCAGGATCCATACCCTCGTAATTGGTAATGGTGAAAAGGTTTTGTGCCTGAAGGTAAACTCTCAAATTAAGTTTCTCGCTTACCGAAGCAGGAAGTGTATAACCAATTTGGAAGTTTTTCAGCCGCACAAAAGAGGCATCGTGTACATAGTAAGATGAAGGTCGTGCATTACGGTTAATATCATCCTGCGACAACCGGGGGACATCCGTATTTGTATTTTCAGGCGTCCAAGCATCTAGTGTACGGGCATTCTTGTTGTAGAGGGCAAGGTTAAAAAAGTCACCATAATAGCGAGTCAAATCATAAACTTGATTACCCTGAGATCCAAAGAAAAAGAGAGAGAAATCGAGGGCTTTATAGTTCATACCTACAGTAAGGCCGTAGGTTAGATCAGGGTGTGGTGAGCCAATGAAAGTACGATCGTCAGCTGTAATAACTCCGTCACCATCCACGTCTCGGAAGATTAGGTCACCAGGCTGGGCTCCTGGTTGTTCTGCATGATTGTCAATATCCTGCTGTTGCTGAAATATTCCAATAGCATCGTGTCCGTAGAAAGAAGCAATGGGTTGTCCTACATCAGATCGAGATACCTCTTGGTCAAAGTTGGTTACATGCAAGACCGAACCAGGTATGGTAAGGAAGTCAATGTCATCAGGTAAGCTAGTCAGTTCATTGCGGATAGCTGCAAGGTTGAGATCAGCACGGAAGGAAAGATCCCGGTTGATTTCACCCAGATAAGAAAGCATTAATTCAAAGCCGGAATTTTTCATCTCACCCACATTGTCCCAAACAGTCTGGTTAGTTCCTCCTACTAGCGGTGGTAAGGGGCGCTCTACGAGTAAATCTTTGGTTTGCTTACTAAAGTAATCAGCCGAAAGTATCAACTGGCTTTTAAAAAGTGACATATCTAGTCCGATATTGGTCTGAGTACTGGTCTCCCAAAGTAGGCCAGCGTTAGCGTTGCGGGTTTCGGTAAATCCTTGGTAAACTGCCGCCTGTGCTCCATCCATTGCATAGTTAGAATAAAAAGGGTTAGTAGCAAAACTAGAAATGGTAGAGAATGGAGGTATATCTTGGTTACCATTTTGGCCCCAACCTGCTCTTAGCTTGAGCTCGGAAATAATACCCTTACTGAAAAATGCTTCTTCAGAAATTCTCCATCCAGCTGATAGAGCCGGAAAACTACCCCATTTATTTTTCCCCAGTCGGGACGAGCCATCTCTCCGCAGTGTAAATGAAAGCAAATAACGTTGGTCAAAGTCATAATTAATTTTACCAAAATAAGAGAATAGGGACCATTCCAGGGCATCACCGCTGTTGCGCTGTTCGCTGCCGTCACCACCGTCCAGGTACTGGAAATTAGGGTCGCCGTAGGGAAATCCTACCCGCGAAGCAGAAAAACCTTCGGTGTAAGCATTGACAGCTTCTATCCCGGCCAGTACATCCACGGTATGAAGACCAAAATCCTTGACATAGTTCAGCGTATTGGTCCACACCCAGTCGGTATTTAAGCGGTTTTGTGTACTGAGGCTGCTGGCCCGGTTTTGAGAAAGAATATCGTCGTATTCCGGCGAGAAAGCGCGGTAATTAAAGTTAGTATAGCTCAGGCCGAAGTTTGTTCTAAAGTTCAGATCTTCAATGATTTCATAATTGGCGTATATGTTTCCAAAAATCCTTAGGGTCAGCCGCTGGTTATCCCGGTTGCGGTACAGTTTGCCCAGCGGGTTCTGCACATCATTGAGGGGGTTGCCGGCAAAGTCACCGTTAATATCCCGGACGGGCACCAGCGAAGGAAAGCGGTAGCTGTCGTAAACAACACTTCCCAGCACAGCATTCGTCTCAGTCGCCGTTTGCCATGAATGGGCCAGCGAGATGTTTTCGCCGATCGTCAGCCCCCTGACAGGCTGAAAGTCGCTGTTCACCCGTGCAGTTACACGCTGAAAGTCGGTATGTTTAAGTATCCCTTCTTGATCAAAATAACCCAGGGAAAGGAATGAACTGGATTTTTCGCTACTTTTGCCAAAGTCAATATAGTGAGACTGTATCATGGCCGGCTCAAAAATCTGATCGGGCCACTGGGTATTGCCAGCCGGAATAGTCTGCTCCTGATCCAGGAAAGCAGGAATCACCGGGTTGGCACCACTACCCAGTAAGTCATTTTCAGGAGTTTTACCATCATTGCGGAATGAGTTCCACAACTGGTCGGCATATTCCTGGGCACCTAGCATTTTGGTCAAATTTGTCACCTGTTGCACACCTGCATAAGAACGGAGATTAAAACTCGGTTCCTCAGACCTACCTTTTTTGGTGGTGATGATGATGACACCGTTGGCCGCCCTGGAGCCGTAGATGGAAGCCGAGGAAGCATCTTTGAGCACCTGCATGGACTCAATATCATTGGGATTGATTAAATTGATTCCATCGGTAGTGGGAACACCATCAATAATATAGAGCGGGTCATTGTTACGAATGGTACTAAATCCGCGGATCCGTACGGCAGTATTGGCCCCTGGCTCGTTGTTGCTAATTACATCCACGCCAGCTACCCTGCCTTCCAGCATTTCGTCGGCCCCGGCAACCGGAAAGCTCTGGACATCTTCAATTTCCACGATGCCCACGGCCCCGGTAAGGTCTTTCTTCTTCTGAGTGGTATAACCCGTTACGATAACTTCGGAAAGCTGATGGGCATCAGTGGCGAGTTGTACGTCCAATGTAGAACGGTTACCTATCTCAATTTCCTGGGAGGTATATCCTACAAAAGAAAAAATCAAAGCTTCGGCTGTTTCAGGTACGTTCATGCGATACTCTCCAGAAACATCGGTAACTGTACCTGATGAGGTACCTTTAACGATAACATTCACACCAGGTACAGGATCACCATTTTCATCACTAACTGTACCGCTGATGCTTTGATCCTGTGCGACGGCGTAGTGTAAAACATTGAGTAATAAAAGGCTTAGCCCTAAGCAGCCTCTCCGTAAAAAGTTTCTCATAGTAGTAAGATTTTATTCTGTTAGAAGAAAGTGCGAACTTAGGTAGGGTGTAAGATTTAGTGGTTAACTGTGAGTTAATTTTGTATGAAGTTACAGTTAGGGATTTTAACTCTAGATGAATAAAGCATGAAATGGTAATATTAAATTATATGCTTACACGCCCACCTATCAATGGGGTCACTATTTAGATTGCATTTTTAATCTAAGTAGGGTTTAATTCTCCGAGGCTTACCTCCTGCTAAATTACTATTT
>CAZZGE010000305.1:0-4910 GCA_964653665.1 uncultured Porifericola sp.
CTCTTTATCCCCTGTATACAGATCCCTGAGTTGTGAGAAGTCAGGAGTATCCGTGTTAACTTTCGGCAAAGGCTTTTCTTCCCGGGAGCGATCAGGGGCTTCCAGAGTAATTGAGCTAGTGGCTTTTGCGTACTGCCATAGCTTTTGGTGCAGGGCCTGAGGATTGATGGGCTTAGCAATGTAATCGTCCATCCCTCTTTCCAGTATGCGATTCCTGGTTTTATCAGAAATAGAGGCCGAAAGCGCTAGAATTGGTACATGGCTGTAGTGTGGATCGCGCAGGTTCCTGATTTCCTGGGCAGCTTCAAAGCCATCCATACCGGGCATATAAATATCCATCAGGATAAGGTCATAGTGGTTATTTTTAACTTTTTCCAAAGCTTCAAGACCATCCAGCGCGGTATCCAGCTGGATATGCCAGGTATCGCACAGACCTTCCATGAGAAACTGATTGGGGATCACATCTTCTACGTACAGTACTTTGAGTCCGTCCAGAGGCTGAAATTCATGGATGAAACTACGATCGCTGTCCCCGGTAGTACCATCAGCGGCATCAGGTTTGGCAAACCGTAGTTTGATTTTAAAAGTAGTACCCTGGCCCTCCTTACTTTCTAGTTGTATCTTACCCTGTGCCTGTTCTACAAGTTTTTTGACAATAGAAAGGCCCAGCCCAGTGCCACCAAAGTAACGCGAGGTACGTTGACTAGCCTGCTGGTAGGGATCAAAGATAACTGCCTGTTTTTCTTCAGGAATCCCGATACCTGTATCGGCTACCTCGAACAGCAACTGGTAATGATCTTCCTCTTCTGAATCTACATAGATGCTTAGAATAATATAGCCATCTTCAGTAAATTTGATAGCGTTGTTAAGCAGGTTATTGAATATCTGTCCCAGTCGATGTACATCGCCGTTTACCACTTCGGGCAGTTCTTCTTCCAGCAAGGTCCTGAATATCAGACCTTTGTCCTGTGCCAGATTTTTGTAGCTTAATTTGATGTTATGCAAAAACTTACGCAGGTTAAAATCATCCTGAGCAAGCTCCAGCTGACCCGCCTCAATTTTTGAAAAGTCCAAGATATCGTTGATAAGCGTAGTCAGGCTGTCGCCTGAGAACTTTAGCGTCTGCAGGAGCTTTACCTGGTCTTGGCGAGGTTGTCCCTGCAGCATGAGGTGCGTCATCCCCAGGATCGCATTAAGCGGTGTACGGATTTCGTGGCTCATGGTAGACAAAAACTCCTCACGGCTTTTGAGTATGGTCTCCGCTTCCTGACGGGCTTGCTGTAGCTGTTCTTCCCGGGCCTTGCGCTCACTGATATCGGTGAGGCGGATCAGAGCGTACTTTTTTTCATTACAAATGAAGAATGAAACCGCTACGTTTGCCCAGAAATGCGTTTGCTGCCAATCAAGACATTGAATGTCCTCTTGGAAGGATTCTTCACCCTGAAGAAGGCTTTGCTCAAGTTGGGTAAGCGCGTCAGATTCTTTAAAAAGCGATGACAAAGTTTTACCCTCCAGGGTAGCCCTCTCGGCCGAGAAAGCAGTAAGCAAGTGCTGATTTACCTTACTTATCGTCAGAGAAGGCAGCTCTACCATAGCCAGAGCATCAGTGATGTGATCCGATAGCTCTGTAAAGATGGTTTCAGGGGTGGCTACGTCCCGCAATTGGGGTACGTGCTTAAGTAGTGCCAGAAAAGGCAAAATCTTCTGCTCGGCAGGCAGGCTTTCCAGTATTCTGAAGTCCAGTTCCAGTTGTACGTAGCTTCCGTCTTTTGACTGGAATCGGCAACTGAAGTTCTGGGGAACGGCATTCAGATTTTGCTGAAAACGAGCCTCGACATCAGTACGTTCGTCTGGATGTATTAACTCAAAGATGCTTCTTCCCTGCAGTTCTTCTTCGCTGTAACCCAGTGCCTGAGTGACTGACGGACTTACATATTTAAAGCTGAAGTCCTGGTAGAAGAAACATACGACCTCGTCGACGTGCTCGGCCAGCAATTTCAGAAACTGGCTGCGACCTGCCTGGGGTGAATGGTTATCTTCATCGGCAGGGCTTAGGCGAATGATAATATAGCTTACCAGTCCGTTTTCATCAAAAAACTTATCAAAAGTAACCTGAAAGTGCTGGAATTTTTTGCTACGTAGCCTAAGCTTACGTTGCGTACTGACGATACCATTGCGAATAGAGCCTCCCTGCTCCTGCTCTACCTTAGCGGTATCTTCAGGATGCAGGAGATCAGTAAAGTATGTATTGGTAGCTGGATTATCCAGCATCTCCCCAGCTTCGTCGTTGAAATACGTTACCTGCCATTGCCTGTTGAGAAGTAACATGGCTATTGCTGGGGCTTCCTCGCGCTGGGGCGACTGTGCTTCAGCTGCTTTTTCAAAAGCAATCAACCTGTACAGTGCGCCCGTTTCATCAAAGAATCTTCTGACAGTGGCCTGTACCTGAAGGACAGAACCATCACTGTGGTATGCCGGGTAAGTGTAGGCTGCAACAGATACTTTCTGGCGGGTATCGTCTTCAATCTGCTGTCTGAGGCTGTCTTTTTTATCGGGCGTAATTAATCCCAGAAACCCTCCCCTGTCCTGGTATGCCGATGGCTCATGGCCATAAAAATGGCGTGCCGCCGGGTTAACAGACAGGCAACGATTTTGAGCATCATACAGGGATACGACATCGGGCAAGCTTTCAGCTAAAAGTTGATAGTCGGGCATAAGCGGGTTATTCTCAATTTTCAGAGGTTCAACGACCATCATTTGGATGTTTCCCTGCTCACGAGTAATGGTGCTTAACAGAAGATTTGCCGGAATTTTCTGCCGGTCTTTTGGTATAATCAGACCTTCACGCTCCAGTATATGCTTTTGTTTATCTGAAGCTTTCTTTAGAAAAGAAAGCATCTCATCGTGCATATCCGGGCTCAAAAGCTCAAGTAGGCTGTTTTTTTCAAACTCTGAGGGGGTATACTGAAAAAGGTTTTGTGCTGCAATATTAGAATATATTAATGTATATCGTTCGTCAAAAACAATAACAGCTTCAGAAGCATCATTGAATATTTCGTTAAGTCTGCCTTTATCCATTATCATGCACACATGGTTCTACACAAATGTATGAATAATCATATCACAAATGTAATTTTTTTTGTAAAATTTAGTATATAAATGTAAATTTAACAACTAAAAAAGCAATTTAATACAAGCTTATTGTAAATATACCTGAATTATGCATGAAATTAAGCTTGCTTTGCCAAGCAAAACAAGTGTTTCCTGATGTTAGACATTCGCATAATTTGAAAGTTTTTGGTAGAGTTCATTAGGCTGTATGGGTTTTGAAAGTATATCGTTAATACCATTTTCCTGAATATGTTGCCTGACCTGGGGACTGGCAGATCCGGATACTGCGATGATAGGTACAGAGCGTTTCCGGGGATCGGTAGTGCTACGAATTTGCTGGCTGGCATCAAGGCCACTCATCACAGGCATATTCAGATCCATTAAAATAACGTCGTACGGATTATTAAAGAATTTGTCGACGGCCTCTCGTCCATTGTAGGCGGTATCCAGCGTGACGCCCCATATAGCACACAGTCCTTCCATCAGAAAATGATTGGGCAGTAAGTCTTCCGCGTACAAAACCCTGAGCCCTTCTAATGCGTCGCCTGGCTTATTCTCACCGGGCGAAAGCCGGCTTTCGGAGTCCTTCACTGCCAGGTACGGTAAAGACAACGCTGCCCGAGTGCCAGTAGGCTCATGCTGAAGGTTAAGCCTGCCGCTACTTTGCTCCGCAAGCAGGCGCACAATACTAAGTCCCAGACCGCTGTGCTGATTTTCCTGCTCCCAGGAAGGCTTGTCGCTAACAAAAGGCGATATCACCTTATCCCGAAGATTCGTCGGAATTCCCGGCCCGTTATCTGTTACAGCGACGTGTAACCGTATCTGATTGGTATCGCCAGACGCGCAGCTTATTGATAGCTGTACCTGCCCGTGTTGGGTAAAACGTACAGCATTGTCCAGTAATTGAGATAGCATCTCCCTGAAAGCCACCAAATCTCCTCGGTAGCAATCGGATTGAGAGATGTCGGCTGATACAAGTAATTGGCTACCCTGCTTTTGCAATTCAGGCCGGAAGTTTACCTTCAGCTCTTCAACTATTTTCAGAGGACTGAATATCTCAATTTTCGGACTGTACTTGCCGGAAGTAAGCCTGGCGTACAGCAGTATATTCTGTACAATCCTTCGGAGTTGTTCGCCCGATTCAAGCATACTGTTTATAATGGGCAACTGGTCTTCGCGCGGGCTCTCTTCTAACAGCCGGTGCAACAGGTTATCCAGAGCGCTGAGGGGCATTTCTGTCTGTTGGCGCATGACTTCCAGCAGCTTACTTGTCACGAGCGCGTAGTTAGTATCAGGCTTATGGTTTATTGTCTTGGTCGTGTTTTTTGGATATAAGTTAAGCTGAAAGGTATACTGACCCTCTTCGGAGCGATTGAGTGCATAAACACTTATATCAGTCGTGATACTAGGCATACCACGGACAGAGATAGTGGCATTCTGATAGGTAAAGGATTTTGGCTTGTTTTTCAGACGGTCCAGCAATTCCCGGTTACTGTGAAGCTGAAAAAGGTCATGCAGCGAATATGATAGTAAACTACCTTGGTTAGTACTGAGCAGACTGCGTGCACGAGGATTCATGTAGCGTATACCTCTTTGTTGCTGGTAAATAATAATAGCTGTGGTAGCTTCCTCAAAGAGTTGGTAAAGCACTTCTTGATTCATAAGCGAACTTGTTGATCCATATCAACTATGAATTTGTACACGGATATGGCTAACACTCGTTCATCTTCCACAGGGCATTGCTTTTTCCTTATCGGGACGGGAACAAGGGTATATGTTTTTTTATAGTAACTATTTAG
>CAZZGE010000306.1:0-4874 GCA_964653665.1 uncultured Porifericola sp.
TCCAAGCATCATTTCTATAAATATCCTAACCTAATGAAGGATCTGGAGGTCTTAAGACCTAACCCCATTTGGTGTAGTGATATAACTTATATCCGGACTGGCAACATATAGAGTTACTTAAGCCTCATTACAAATGCTCACTCGCACAAGTTCATGGCTGGTCGTTGCAACCGAGTTTACGACCTGAGCGACCTTTGTAAGCGATCAAAATGGCTTTATTTACCATTGCCAGGCGCATCAGAGCAGTCTCCCCTACCCGATTGAACCATCGCCGGGCGTCCCCGTCAAATCGTGGTACTCAATACTGCTGTCGGAAGTATGTATGTCTTTTGGAAAAACATCAAGTGAATATAAGCATAGCTAAGGAATCGAACGAAAATCCGATCGCATAACAAATAAACAGTATTCTCAAATAATAAGGCGGCAGCACGGATTTCAACACTGAAAGGTCACACCGGAACATCAATAGGATGTACCCTGTGGGTGCTAAAAACTTGGCAGGTCAAATACCAAAAGTCTGGGTATGAGGAAAATAACAAATCTCAAAAAAATGCAACTGGCCAAAGGAAAAAAATACCGTAAATCAACCTTAAATCTGTGAAGTAATTTCAGGGTATAACCTAATGGAGTTTATAAACAGCTATTGTAAAGAAAGCTGTTCAAATGAACAGCTTTCTGAACCAGACTTGCATTGTGGTTATTTCTTGGTGTCTTCCAGATTAACGCCACTTTCAACTTCTTTTTTAATATCTTGGGTAGCGTCTTTAAATTCTCGGATACCTTTTCCCATGCCACGTGCAATTTCAGGGATTTTGTTTGCTCCAAAGAAGACCAATACTACCAAAAGGATCACCATGATTTCCCATCCTCCTAGACCACCGATAAATAATAATGATTGTAGCATAATAATGAAGTTAATTGTAATGCAAGACTCTTGAATATACGATATACTGATAAACTAACTCATTTTTGAAATACTAAGTGCGTAAAATACTATAAGAAGAGCAAATATTTTCTAAAAATTTTAAAGGGTGATGATAGCAGATACTAATTTGTCCTTTATCACAAATGCACATGTATTTCTCCAAAATGAGTAGGGTTTATGTAAATTATGGACAATTAAATTGAATCAGGAACTTTATAATAAGTTTTGTAATTATTACGTAACAGACTGAATTTCAGTTTTTTAAAAAATAGTAGACATTCAGAAATGCACTATTTAATTGAATTCTTCGTTTAACTAGTAACTACTTATTAGTAATGGCAGTCTATTATTGCTCATAAGGCTTTGAAGAAGAGACCAAGCGTCTCATGCAGCATAGTTTGGTTTGGTTAGTTTAGCAGAAAGCTCAAGAGCAGGTGTTCTTGAGCTTTTTTTATATCTTACCTATATCAAGCCAATCGCCTCTATGCTTAGGCTCAAATTTATCCATTTTCTCCAAAAGATTTTCTAGGTTGTCGTCAAATATGGAAATCCGACGTACATTTTTCGTCAAAAACCCTTGATGTTGCATATGATCAAATAGTTGCTCTAAGAAATTGTAGTATCCATTTACGTTCAGTATACCTATGGGTTTTTGGTGCAAGGCTAACTGTGACCAAGTAAGCATTTCTGTCAGTTCTTCCAGCGTACCAAAACCTCCCGGTAGCGTGAGTACCGACTGCGAAAGTTCAGACATTTTAAGCTTACGTTCATGCATGGATTCTACCATGATCAGCTCAGACAATCCTTTATGGCCTACCTCTTTCTTATCTAAAAAATGGGGTATCACCCCTATTACTTCTCCCCCAGCAGCCAGTGCAGCATCTGCCATTATACCCATCAGTCCGACTTTACCTCCTCCGTAAATGATACGAAACCCTTGATTAGCAAGCATTGTACCTACTTCAAAGGCAACTGTTTTATATATCTGATCAATTCCTGACCGGGAAGCACAAAATACTGCTATACTTTTCATTATTTAGCCTTATATAGTTGGTTACGAAACTACAATTTATCGGATGTACAAAAAATTATTCAACACTCTTCTTGCTATTTTTCTACTCACTTTTCCCATACATGTTCTCAAAGCTCAAAGTGATAAAACATTGATTATGAATACCATACATCAATTTTTTGATGGAATGCGTCAGAATGATCCCGGGAAAATACGTGAAGTGCTAGCCAAAGACGTACGTTTTCTTACGGTAATAGAACAAAAAGGGGCCGTTATGCTACCTGAGGTAAAGGCCGAAGATTTTCTCCAGACCGTAAGCCTCCCTCGTAGTAACGTACTAGATGAAAGATTAGAGTCTTACGAAATAAAAGTAGATGACCGACTTACCAGTGTCTGGACTACCTACCAATTTTACTTGGGTGACGTATTTAGTCATTGTGGGGTCAATGCATTTCAGCTTTATAAAAGCTATCAGGGATGGAAGATTTTGCAAATCACAGATACCCGCCGGGTAGAACGATGTCCTTAGTTTATCTCTTCACAATTTAACCAGTACTAGCAGGCTCATGCCAATCCCTTAAATTTGATTATTATTACAATTCTATTTCATAATTCTGATTCAAAAACAACCAAAAGACTATGAGTAAGACTATTAAAGTGCTGGTCGTTGGCTGCGGTAATATGGGTGCTTCCCATGCAAAAGCCTATTACAAAATGCCTGATTTTGAAATTGTAGGTTTAGTAAGCCGGGGTGCTTCCAGCCGGGAAAAACTAAATGAAGAAATTGGAGGAGGCATCCCCCTTTACGATAATTTTGATACAGCGGTAGAAGTAAGTTCACCAGATGCGGTTTCTATCTGCACCTACCCTGATACTCATTATGAGTATGTGATCAAAAGCTTTAAAGCGGGCGCCCACGTTTTTGTAGAAAAACCACTGGCTGAGACGGTTGAAAAGTGCCAGTTACTGGCAAATGCTGCTAAAGAATATAACAAGAAGCTTTTGATTGGATATATCGTTAGAGTGCACCCTGCCTGGAAAAAGTTTATTGAGATTGCTAAAACGCTGGGTAAGCCTTTGGTCATGCGTATGAACCTAAACCAGCAAAGCAGCGGTAATACCTGGGAAACCCACAAAAACCTCATGCAATCAATGTCCCCTATTGTTGACTGTGGTGTGCACTACGTTGACGTTATGTGCCTGATGACCCAAGCTAAGCCGGTTAGGGTCAGCGCAATCGGTGCCAGGTTGACTGAAGAGCTTCAACCGGGTATGTATAATTACGGGCAACTTCAGGTCACTTTTGACGATGGTTCGGTAGGCTGGTACGAAGCTGGTTGGGGACCTATGATGAGTGAAACTGCATTTTTTGTGAAGGATGTCATTGGCCCTGGGGGCTGTGTAAATATCATGGATTCGCAAAGTGCTTCTGATGACGTGGATTCACATACCAAGACCAATTCGTTAAAATTGCATAAAGCAGACCGGGATTCTAAAGGTAACTTTACGAAGCCTGATGAAGTCATCTCTACTGCCGACGAGCCCGATCATCAGGGGCTGTGCGAGTTGGAACAACAGCTTTTCCTGAAAGCAATCCTTGAGGACATAGATCTAAGTCAGCACCACCAGGATGCGATCAATAGCATGCGCGTAGTACTGGCTGCTGACGAATCGTTCAAAACGGGTAAAACCATTGAACTGCAGTATTAAACTGCAGCTCTTTTTTGGTAAAATGAATATGAATTCATTACTATTTTTATCATTACTCCTTTTTGAAATGTCATTTTCAACTCAAAAAGTAGATTTGGTGGTGCAGCTCAGCAACCTGAAGCGCGGTAAAGGTAGCGTCAACGTAGCACTGTACCGTACTGCTGAAGACTTTACGGATAATCCCTACAAAACGCTCAGCCAAAAATTAAAAACCGGACAGTCAGGCGCCAGTCTTACTTTTGAAAGTGTAGAACCAGGAGAATATGCCATTGCCGTATATCAAGATCTGAATGAAAACGGTATACTGGACACCAATTTTGCCGGAATACCAAAGGAACCTTACGGTTTTTCAAATAATTACCGCCCAACGATCAGTTTACCATCATTTGCCAAAGCCAAATTTAAGCTTTCGGGTGATAAAGTTGTACAGCAGATAAAAATTGAGTGATTTCATAAACAAAACTTGTCAGCTTGTCCTACTTTAGTTAAATTTTGAGAAGTTTTTATAAAAAAATTATCTGATTTAATTAGCAATTTTAAAGGATAAGCATTGGATGGAAAACAGATGTAAATTCAGTGGCTCGTTTATCGTTCAGTCTGTACGAGCCTCTTTTTCGCAAATCAACCTACTTAATAAATTACTCGCACTCTCCCTACTGAGTCTGCTTATTCTTCCTGCCCATACTTTTTCCAGTCTTTGGCACATTGAACCACTTGCCGATGACTTTAAACCTTACACCAAAGTTGTGCCCGGCAGTGACATTGAGTTTACCATGCTCCCAATACCTGGCGGTGAATTTCAGTTGGGTAGTCCCGAAGATGAAGTAGATCGTAAAGACAATGAAGGCCCCCAGAAAAAGGTAACGGTTGATCCTTTTTGGATGGCTAGTACCGAAACCACCTGGGACATGTTTGAAATATTTGTGTTTCAGGAGCAAGAGAAGCGACTTGCCATGGAAGCAGGAGGACTAGAGTCTGCTAATATTCCCAGTGTGGATGCCGTTTCCCGAAGGCGCACAGCCAATGGTTAATTTAACGGCGCCCGGAGAGATTAAATCCTTTCAACCCGGATTTGCTCATTTGCTGTTGCGATCGCCGATTCCGAATTTAGCCGTTTTACCGATCGCGATCGCCCCCCAACAAGAAATCATCACCGCAACGATTCCTCTTAAAATTTTACACTGGTTTGACCCAGAAGAAACGCTGTTTGACCAGTGGACACCACAC
>CAZZGE010000307.1:0-4839 GCA_964653665.1 uncultured Porifericola sp.
TCTAAGTAATCCTTTTCCTTATTGATATCTCTTATTAAAACCAGGTAGCCCTCTGTTTCACCCTCTTGATTGATTGCCGACACTGAAAAATTAAGCCACTTATATAGGCCCCTGCTGTCAGGGACATGCATTTCTACTGCCTGACTTGAAGGTGTGTAGTCAGGGTCATTTTCGTTGCTAGCTTTGAACGCTTTAACCTTACATGATAAAAGGTCATTTCCGTTGAGTTGTAACCCATGAGTAAAGGAATATTGAACTTCTAGCATGCGCTTAGCTGCTGGGTTAAAATCAGAAACTCGCAGCTGATGATCCAGGATCAGAACGCCCTCCTGCATGGCCTGCATTACTTTATTCCTGGCCAGTGGTAAGAGGTTCATCAGACGATAACGATACAAACCATAACCAATAATTGTAATCGTCATGAGAAAAGCCAGGGGGGTAAGATCAAGATGATCAAAAGGTCGGAATCTGCTTTGATAAAACATATTGATCAACCAGGGTAAGCCTACTGCCATAGCAATCGCTTTTCTTTGTTTGCGGTAGAGTAATCCACCTTGACGATTTTTGAATAAAAGCCCTATCCCAATAACCAGTGATGAATAAAAATATACCGTATGAACATGGTACCAGATACCGGGTTGGATACTGAGTAAATAAGCACCACCCTCTTCTACCATACTCACTTCTTGGTACAGGAGTTTATGCAATGGAGTAGTCCAGGCACTTATCAAAGTCAGGATCGGTATCAGGTATACAGCAGCATAAACCTTTGGCTTGATATTCAGCATAAGGCTGCTGAATTTTAAAATAAAAACCAACCATATGGCTGGAATTAGTGCAATGCCAACATATTCAAGCCTTATCCACCAAAGCGCAGAGTTTAGTGTTTTTACTGAAAGCTCCATGCCGTATCCGAATGCCCAAAGTGCTACAGCGATCATCAGTAGGGCAAAGCTATGGATGTAGCCCTCTGATCGGTTGAACAGGATAACCGATACGACAGAGGCTGCCATTGAAGAGATAAGCAGTAGTAAAGAAATGGAAGGAATATATAAATCCATTTGTGAAGATATTTACCAGCGATAATACAAAACTAATACAATGTTTTTTTGAGAATATATAGAGTAAAGTCACTCAGTTGGAAAATAGAAATTAAAATCTGCTACGTATTCATCTATTCTTCCTACCGCACGAAGGTAAAGCACAAGCGCATCGGCAATTTAGCCCTGCCGGTTGACAAGCCCCAAAACCGTTCTGCATAAATCACTCTCGCAAGGCCAGGGCAAGTTTATTCGCTTGCGTTTTGGTTCAGCTTCTTCACGCGATTTGCCTTACACGCATTGCATGCCGCTCCCCCGGCAGGGCTGGAACATAGCCATTCTTATGTTTCACCGCAGTCTCATCCACTCAAACAGGCTGCACAAATTCCAATCATTATGTCCTATTCAAAAACCGCATCCCGCACATCAGTCTATGATGTCGTCACTGACCAGATCATCAAGCTCCTGGAACAAGGACAAATTCCCTGGCGCAAAAGTGGGATGCCGCCCAGCTGGAGCACAGTACCTGCCCAGAATTACGCTTCCAAAACTGTTTACCGCGGCATCAACAGCCTGCTACTCAACTCCCTAGGGTATGCAAAGCCCTGCTTACTGACATTTAACCAGGCCAAAAAGTTAGGCGGCTCGGTGCGCAAAGGTGCCACGAGCTTCATCGTCACTTATTGGCTCAAGGCTTATTACGATGCGGCGTGCACACGCAAAACTACCCGGGCGGAACTCACAGAAGAAGAAGCCCGGCTGCATCCATCCTCGGAAGTGATCTCTCGTTCCCTGCTGCGCTACTACAGGGTCTTCCATTACACAGACGTACAAGGCATAGACTTCGAGATTGCCGAGGACTTTCCGCTGCATCTACCCGAGAAGCGCATGCTGGAGCACGGCTGGCACCTCTACCAGTACATGCCCAATCCGCCGGAACTGAGAAGCCAGGTGCAGCAGGCCTACTACCACCCGGTACAGGACTATATCAACCTGCCGGACATTAATAGCTTTGAATCCGTGAAAAGCTAACTGCACGTATTTTATCATGAATTAGTGCATAGTTCCGGCCATAGCAGCAGATTGGCTAGAGAAGCCATCACTGATCCTCAGCCTTTTGGAAACTGGATTTATTTAAAGGAAGAGCTTTTAGCCGAGCTAGGCAGCACCTTTCTGATGCAGGAAAGAGGACTCTCCAGCGATGAGATCATCCAAGACTCTGCCGCTTACATCCAGGGCTGGCTCAGGGCGCTGAAAAACGACAAACGCCCGGTCGTAGAAGCGTCCAGGCACAGGCCGCTGCCGACTATATCACTAGAGGGCGCTGAGCCTTTGAGGAGCTTCGGCTCCTTTTTTTGCTTTACTGGGCTGATAGGGGTAAAGCAGGAATGAAGTAAGGCCCAGGCTTCCCTCCCTTCTGACGATGGACCTATACCGGTAGCTTATCGCTAACGGTGTAATTCGTATTGTTTACCCCTACCGGACATTGAAACAATGAACTGAGTTAACTTTTAAAATGAATATTGATTCTATTCTACCCTTAAACCGGTAGCATCCTCCCATTTTCCGATCAGTCCCCAACCGTTGGCACGTTTGGCGACCGCAATGAGCAACTCATTTTTTCCTTTTTTTAAATCCAAAAACAAGGCATTGCCTTGAACTGCAATGTCTTCCCGGAATAATAGGCCTTTGTAGCGGAAGGCGTTGTTACCCGCAAAAACAGGTTGCTCGTTTAGATATACCTGTACACGATCGCTGTAGTCAAAGAAAAGTTTACGAGGTCCTTTTTGATCGGCGATGATGGTAAGCCTGGCCCAAACAACATCTTCAAGATTAGCTTCAAAGTTTCCACCATTAGCCTTTTTACGAAACTTTGAAATCGTTAATAAGCCAGTTGCTTCAGTGGAGACGGTCTCCCAAACCCACTCTTCGGTTTGAGGATAGGTTTTCATATCCGTTTGTCCGATCCTGAAAGCCGGAGATAACTGCCACTTGGTGATCATCCCAGCAGGTGTTTCCATTGTAGGAGCGGAGACTGGGTTGGGTATATCTTGCGGAGTATAGCGGAAATTAGCGAAATGATTACCAAAAAGCGCCCGGATGCCCAGGGTGCCTGCTTCTAGATCATGCCTCAGGTTATCTACTACCATACTGGGGTGTGCTATTCCGTTGAGGAAAACTTCAAGCTGGGCGCCGTTCACTACTAACTTCAGGTGATTCCAATGGGTAGTTTTGAATTCCGCACTTGTTTGGTGCTGTGGATATAATTGCCAGTTGGCCTCGCCATTGTAAAAGGGGCTGTACTGGACAGCATCTGGTAATCCAGACTTATGCATCCTGAGATACACCTCTTCGTAGTTGCCTCCTCCGTGGTCACGGAAAGTGATCCCGGCAAACCCTCGGTCGGTATTAGGGGCAATGTCCACTTCAATAACTCCATTTTGAAAGGAAGCCTCTTTCAAATAAGCATGTCCATCCAGGTAGACGCTTTCCTGGCCTAGATGCTTCTCTATTCGAGAGCTTGTCCCATCAGGTACTATCCATTGCTCAGATGTAAAGAGTATCGTTATGGTATCTTGAGCCTGGACTGAATCAATAAAAGTAAAAAAAGCAATACTGAAAAGGATGCTGGCCAAGTAGATTATTCTGCTATTCATATCAATAATGTTATGGGTTTAGTTTTAGCGATAGATACGACGAATCAGCAAATCCGTCCTGTGAAATGCCTTAGCAAGTTTGTACAAGTCTGTCCAAAACCGTTCAAAAAAGAGGATCAATGATATTTACAGCAATGTTTATAGTAATTTTTTGATTCTTACTATCTTGATAAATTAGTTGTTGTTGAGTTAATTATCTTCGTGGTACAAGCATGCATTATGATGAAGAGAGACCAGGAAAAAGCACCGCAGATTGAGCGTCTGAAACAAACGATAGAAAACAATCTCTCATGGGGAAGTAGTGCGCAGTGGACACACCAGGCCTTTGATCGACTCAGTGAACTCATCTGGGAAAAAACCGGAACAAAACTCAGTGCTACTACACTGAAACGGCTTTGGGGAAAAGTAGAATACAAAAGTCAGCCTACTACAAATACACTGAACGCACTGACCAGATTTGCGGGCTATCCACACTGGTTGGGATATCTAGGCGAATTAGATGCTAAAGAAAAAGGTCCTTTGAATCAATCAACGGCACAGAATTATTCTGTAGCGCATGAATCTGAAAAGAAGTCAGGAAACAATTGGGCAAAACGAAAAACGGCCCTGCTGCTGGGTATTCCTTTGCTACTTTTCATACCTTTTGTACTTACGCAATGGATTAGCTTTGGAAGTTCAGTTGATCCTTCCAAGGTTACCTTTAGCAGTGAACCGGTAACTGAAGGATTACCTAATACAGTAGTATTTCACTATGATGTATCTTCGGTGACCGCTCAAGATATTGCTATCCAACAATCCTGGGATGAACGTTTGCGGGCCTCAGTCGCAAAAGATCAGGATACGTATACAACTACTTATTTCTATCCCGGATACTTCAGAGCAAAACTATTGGTAGACAATCAAGTGATTAAAGAGCATGATCTTTACCTGCCTTCTTCAGGGTGGCTTACCATTGCCGAATCAGACCCTGTTCCTTTCTACTTACCTTCGGATTATTCAAAAGGCTATTTGCATGTCCCTTCCTCCTTACTTAGAGAAAAGCAGTTACTGAGCAGGGATAAAGTACCCTGGATCAATTATTATTACGTAGTAACTATTTAGGTCACTTGTAATTTAGTAAGAAAGGTACTTCCGGAGAAAGC
>CAZZGE010000308.1:0-4806 GCA_964653665.1 uncultured Porifericola sp.
GGGTTCAAATTTCCCCAGAGCAAAATACTCTGGCCGCTTATACTCATTCTGATTCTGGGAGGTTTAGTTATGTCGGCCCGGCTTTATCTTGATACCCACAAGCCGGTAGATGTTTTGGTCGGAAGTATTCTGGGGTTTAGCGTAAGCCTCACCTCAATATTAGTATTTAGCTACTAGAGAACTTTCTAAAGAGAGAATCTACAAATTCCATCTTATTAAAGACCTGCAGATCATCAATTTTCTCACCAACGCCAATGTACTTGACCGGGATTTTAAATTGATCGGAAATACCAATTACGACGCCACCCTTAGCTGTGCCGTCTAGTTTGGTAATGGCCAGGGAGGTGACTTCTGTCGCCCGGGTAAACTCCTTAGCCTGAATAAAAGCATTTTGACCGGTGCTACCATCCAATACCAGCATGACTTCGTGAGGAGCTTGAGGGATAAACTTCTGGACAACGCGCTTGATTTTAGATAGTTCGTTCATCAGGTTTACCTTCGTATGCAAACGACCTGCCGTATCAATGATGACTACATCTACGCCGTTTTCTTTACCCTGCTTGGCGGTATCAAAGGCTACTGAGGCAGGGTCCGTATTCATGCCATGAGACACGACAGGTACACCTACCCGCTCTCCCCAAAGCTTGATCTGGTCTACTGCAGCAGCTCTAAAAGTATCGGCGGCGCCCAGCAGAACACTTTTTCCCTGCTTTTTGAACTGATAGGCGAGCTTTCCGATGGTGGTAGTCTTACCGACTCCATTCACCCCAACTACCAGAATGACATGCGGCTTGTGTGTATCAGGGACAGAAAAATCGGTTGCTCCCTTGGTGGTATCTTCTTCTTCATTCTCGGTAAGTAAGGCAGCAATCTCTTCGCGTAAAATTCTGTCCAGTTCGGAAGTACTAAGATACTTATCGCGGGCAACGCGAGCTTCAATTCGGTCAATAATCTTAATGATAGTATCTACTCCAACATCACTGGTAGCCAAAATTCCTTCAAGTTCGTCCAGAACCTCATCGTCAACGGTGGATTTTCCGGCAAGGGCTTTGCCCATCTTAGAAAAGAAGCTGTCTTTTGACTTCTCAAGTCCTTTATCCAGGGACTCTTTCTTATCTTTAGAGAAAAAACCGAACAACGCCATTTGGAATGAGATATAATTGTAGATGTGTAATAAAAAAAAGCCCTTGCCGGGCTTGTGAATAGGTATCAAAGGAATAAAATGATTTACTTTTTTGACAGATATTCCTTTACAGAATCAACCGGAACCATCTCTTCTCGGAAGGTGTATGCACCGGTTTTGGGTGACTTCACGGCCTTAATGACCTTAGCAACAGACTTACCACCCTCTTTTCTCATTGATGCTACTGCTTTTTTAGCCATAGTTATTTAATTTCTCTGTGAACAGTATATTTCTTTAAAATAGGATTGTATTTCTTCCGCTCTAGCCGCTCCGTAGTATTTTTACGGTTTTTGGTCGTAATGTAACGAGAAGTACCTGCAACACCGCTGTTTTTGTGCTCAGTACACTCTAAGATTACCTGTACTCTGTTTCCTTTTGCTTTCTTAGCCATTTTTGAAAAATATTTTAGTAGATCGAAAGATCACACAATATTAACCGAAATTAAATCAAAGCTGTTCCTTTTACTCTGGCCTCTTTTAGTACGGACGTAATACCCCGTTTATTGATCGTTCTGAGTACTGAGGTGGAAACCTTGATAGTCACCCAACGATCTTCTTCTGGAAGAAAAAAACGCTTGCGCTGAAGGTTGGGATAAAATTTACGCTTCGTCTTGTTATTAGATTTAGAAACATTGTTTCCAACCTGAGGTCGCTTACCGGATATCTGACAAACTTTAGACATATTATCTTAGGATTTCTGCTCTTTGTATTTAAGTTCGCAAATATGTGAAATATAAATCATTTTAAAAAGCTACTCAAGTTTTTTGAGTACCCATATGGACAATGCTTACAGCCACACCGGCAACAGTAACCCCTTTTTAGAAGGTAAGTCCGTGTAAAAACCATTAGCCCTTCTTCATTGAAATAAAAGTCTATTTTTTCCTTAGGTTTTTTGTCTTCTTGCACAATCTGCTTACATTTTTTGCGACTTCCAGAAAGCTAACGTGAAGGACGTATACATATTTAAAAGTAACGATATTTCAGAATAAACTGTACGTAAATTATCTATTGTATGATTGATCAGATCCTAACCAGCCAAGAGGCTATACAGCTTGAAAACCAATATGGAGCCCATAATTACCACCCCTTACCAGTTGTGTTATCCAGGGGGGAAGGGGTCTACCTCTGGGATGTAGAAGGAAAGAGATACTACGATTTTCTCTCTGCATATAGTGCGGTCAACCAGGGCCACTGCCACCCCCGCATTATCAGTGCACTTACCGAACAAGCCCAAAAGCTAACGCTTACTTCCAGGGCATTCCATAACGATGTTCTTGGTATTTATGAAAAGTTCATAACTGAGTTATTTGGTTATGATAAGGTCTTACCTATGAATACCGGCGTGGAAGGTGGAGAAACCGCTATCAAACTCTGCCGGAAATGGGCTTACACTGTCAAAAAAGTGCCTGAAAATCAGGCCAAAATCTTGTTTGTAACTGGTAACTTCTGGGGACGAACACTGGGTGCTATATCATCCTCCACCGATCCTTCCAGTCGGGTAGGCTTTGGTCCTTTTATGCCTGGGTACGAACTTATTCCTTACAACGACCTCACTGCGCTGGAGCAGGCACTACAAGATCCGAATGTAGCAGGCTTCATGGTGGAGCCCATACAAGGGGAAGCAGGAGTGGTAGTACCCGATGCGAATTATCTCAAGCAAGCCTACGAGCTATGTCAGCAAAGAAATGTATTATTTATTGCTGACGAAGTACAAACTGGCATTGCCCGTACTGGTAAGCTTTACGCGTGCCAGCACGAAGACTTTCGTCCCGATATCCTAATTTTAGGAAAAGCCCTCTCAGGAGGCGTACTTCCTGTGTCAGCAGTGCTGGCCGACGATGAAGTCATGCTATCTATCAAACCGGGTGAGCATGGGTCTACCTACGGTGGTAATCCGCTGGCATGTAGTGTCGCCATGTCGGCCCTACAAGTCGTATTGGATGAAAAGCTTTGCGAAAATGCAGAAGAACTGGGTCAGCTATTCCGCAACCGGATGAATCACCTGGTAGAAAAAAGTTCTTCGGTTAGCCTGGTCCGTGGCAAAGGATTACTCAATGCCATTATGATCAACGATACCGAAGCAAGTGAGACTGCCTGGAATATCTGTTTACAGCTCAAAGAGAACGGTCTCCTGGCAAAACCTACCCACGGCAATATCATCCGCTTCGCTCCTCCCCTGGTCATTACTGAAGAGCAGTTAGAAGAATGTTGTACTATCATTGAACAAACCATGCTACATTACGAAAAATAGATGAACAGTTATGACAAGCGTTGGTTAAAAAACTAGTTTTTCAAATAGCTTAATCTTTTAACCATATTTTTAAAGTGGCGCAGGATCAGGTAGTAACCATTACCTTTTTTAAGTACTCTACATTCAAGAATCAATGGTGGGCCTTCAAACAAATGAGAGAGGCTCGTCCGGCCATTAAAAGCATTTCTTCTAATAGCTTTTTTAAATTATTGGGCAGTGGCGGCGGCAATGGCTTTAGTATTTGGCCAGACTTTTCAGTTTATGCGATCCTTTGTGTTTGGGATTCGTATAACGCCGCTAAAAAAGCTGTTACTACTAACCCGGTATATCTTCGCATGAAGTCGCGGTCCGATCATCAAATGGATGTGTTCATGCATGCTACGAAGGCAAAGGGTACCTGGAATCAACAGCAGCCTTTCATCACCAGTACAGAACACCGTGCCAGTGATCCCATCGCAGTGATCACCCGGGCCAGTATTGCCAGAAATAAACTTTTCTCTTTCTGGAAGAGAGTCCCCTCGGTAAGCCGAAGGCTTCAACAGATCAATGGGCTTATTTTTTCTAAAGGGGTGGGAGAATTACCTTTGTTGGAACAGGCAACGTTTAGTATTTGGGAAAACAGAAATAGTATGGTCAACTATGCATACAAGGGACAGAAGCACCGCGATATCATCAAGAGAACCCACCAGTATAACTGGTATACCGAAGAGCTTTTTGCCGAGTTCAGTATCATCAGTATAGAACATGACTGGCCTGGCTTGGCTTCATCTCTGATGAGCAAGTACACGTCTCCAACAAAATCAATTCGTAGATTCGTAGACCACCGTTTGTAATTCATGCGTAATGTTCCCAGTTTTAGGCAGCGTTGAAATTGAAAATGATGACAGAACAACTCACTGAAACCCGTGATTTTTTAGCAAAATACGTCAGTCAGAAACCAGATGTAGGTATTGTATTAGGCACTGGGCTGGGCAAGTTAGCCAGCCAGATTGAAGCTGAACACACCATCTCTTATGCCGACATTCCTAATTTTCCGGTAAGTACGGTAGAGTCACACGACGGCAAGCTGATTATCGGTCAATTAGGTAGTAAATATGTAATTGCTATGCAAGGCCGTTTTCATTATTATGAAGGTTACAGCATGCAGCAAATTACCCTGCCGATCCGGGTGATGAAAATGCTGGGCGTGGAAAAGCTTTTCATCTCCAATGTATCAGGGGCCGTGAACCTTCAATATCATACTGGTGACCTAGTAATTATTGACGATCATATTAATTTACAGACTGCTAATCCTCTTACCGGACCAAATCTATCTCAGTTCGGTACTCGTTTTCCTGATATGCACGAACCTTACGACAGCAATATGATCCATG
>CAZZGE010000309.1:0-4774 GCA_964653665.1 uncultured Porifericola sp.
GCCTGTAAATGTAGGCCTCCGTTTAAGATCGGTGTTCATTATCCCCGGCCATTATTTACAAGAATCATTACAAGCCAATTTTAGCTTCTACACGTCGCTAAACATGGCAAGCTATTTATTTACCCAAAATATTAAACCATGAGATTACTACTATTGACAGTTTCCGTATTACTAATGATACTAGGAACCATCGGTGCTCAAACAGTTTGCGACAACCGCTGTCTTGATTTTGACGGTGCAAATGATTATATCCAATCCAACTCACCCCTTTCCGGAAATGCCCCGATGACCATAGAAATGTGGTTTATCACGGAAGCTGCCACTGGAGGAATTTGTACAAACAACAACCTGGCAGATTTTAAGTGGCTTTTTTCTTGGGATGACAACAATTTTGGCCTCGGAGATTGTAATGGCAACCTGGGCGTCATCTACGATCCGGCATGTTCTTTGGGAAACCCGCTATGCTCTGGCCTGGACGACTATCCGATTAGCGATGGGGAATGGCATCACGTCGCCCTGGCTAAAGGCAACGGGAGTATCAGGATTCTGGTAGACGGCGTACACTTCACCAATTTTGGAGAAGATAGCTATGACCTTTCCGGTACCTTCCGTATTGGCAGCAGTGGTACCGGTACCATAGGGAAGACGTGGGATGGAAAAATTGATGATATCCGAATTTGGGATCACGTTCGCTCCGACGCAGAGATCACGGGCAACTATCTGTGTGAACTTTCTGGCACAGAACCAGGTCTGATAACTTACTACGACCTCAACCAGGGAATTCCGGAAGGAAATAACCTTAATGAAAATATGGCCATAGACCTGACTAACACTGCAAATGATGGAGACTTGTCTGGTTTTACTCTTAACAGCCCGTTCTCTAACTGGATTTGTTCGGATAACGGGGTAGAAGAAGATTGCTTAACTGTGGATTGTAATGTAGAGCCGAGTGGAAGTATTGGCTGGGCTTCCGTCTTTTGCGGTTTGACAGTCGAACTGCCAATACAGGTAAGTGGTTTCGATTTTCCACCTCTCATCACCTTCGATTATGGAGATGGCACGACAGGTAATATTCCCAGCCATACTTATTCTGAGAGTGGTGACTATGAGGTGTGTGTAACTGCCAGCCAGGATGATATCCCTTGTACGGCTGAATACTGCCAGCAGGTAAGTGTTGAAGCCGGCTTACCACTACAATTTGATAACTGTCCACCGGATACCAATTTGATAGTCACCAATTTCTCTGATTGTGCGAATGATGTTTATTTACCACAACTCACGGCTTCTGAATGTGGGATACTGGATAACCTGATCGAAATAAACTATATGCGTACTGATGGCAACGACATAAATGCACCCTGGCCGGAAGGCAGCACAGGAATAACAGCCGTAGCTACAAATACACTAACAGGAAGCACTGTAGAGTGTGAGTGGAAAGCCACTGTAATATCAAGTGACAGTTGTAGAAGCAGTATGCTTTGCGATCAAGCGGCTGTAAGCTGCTATTCTGGCGGTGCAAGTGATGGTGTGGTAGCGGCAGTAAAAGATCTCTCGCAGGTATTTGGGCAACCTCTGGGTGTAGATATATCCACAGCTGTTTCTACTACCGCTTCCTGGACCAAAGAAGAAATGGGGGAAGTATTTGGTATCGCTTACGATAAAGAAGGGAATTTGTATTTCACGGCGACTTCCGTATACGGAAACGCCAACAACAATTTTGGCCCGCTGGGGCCGGGAGGTATATATAAAGTAGACGGATTTAGCCTGGGGATAGATCAAAGCTGGAATGTGTCTCTGCCCAATGCGCCTGGAGAAGCTACTTCACTGCAGAATAGCGGGTGCGGAACGCCTATAGCGATTGAAGGGGTAGAGCCGGGGCTGGGCAATATTTGTTATGACGAAAAGAATGATCAGTTGCTGACTACCAATTTTGAAGATGGAAAAATTTACATCGTTGAACCCTCCAGTGGTACAATTCTGCAAACTTATGACCCAATGCTGGACGGAACACCTGATGATGGCAATCCGGGCTTTGCGCCCCTGGGTAAGCGAATTTGGGGAATCGCCGCATTCGTAAATGAGTCAGAGGAAGTAGAGGTCTATTATGCTGTTTGGGCTACCGATATGAGAAATAAGGATACCGGTTCATCCGGCGTGCACAACACTATCCGCCGGGTCAACCTGGATGCTGCCGGACTGATAGATGCATCAACGGATGAAGAAGTGATTGTACTACCGTATCTGGATCATGCTATTTCAGGAGGAAATTGTGAGTACCCTGACCCACAATTATCTTGTCCGGTCGCGGATATTGCCTTCTCAGAAGATGGCGAAGTAATGCTGCTGGCGGAACGATCCATGCATGGTGATTTACGGGCTAACCCTGATAATATTGCCTACAGATGGGCGCATAATTCACGCGTACTGGAATATATACGAGAAGACGGTGACTGGATGTATTCCAGGCAGATAGAAATTGGTAGTATCCCTTCAGATGCTGATTTGACAACTGCTAACAATAGTGCTGGGGGAGTAACTTTTGGCAATGGCTTTAGCATTAAGGAGGAAGGCTCTTGTGATTCTACCGTATGGGTGACCGGAGATTTCCTTCACCAGTTAGATACCAGTTCCCTAATATATGGTATGCAGGGATTTGCTTTGGAAGACGAGAGCATCAGCAATTCTAGCTCTTATTTAATTGATTTTGATGGCTCGAATTCCTATAATAAAACATTTATTGGTGATGTAGAAGCTATTGATTGCGGTGGTTGTAGAGAACCCAGCGACTGTGGTGCCTTGATTGAAGACACACTGGCCTTTGCTTGTAGCAAACCCGGGCTGAGCTATCAGTACACATTTGCTTTTGAGAATAATACTGAATTTGAAGTAACTTCGGTAGTACTGTATGCTGCTACTCCGGAGGGAGTGACCCTTAGTAGCCCATACTTCAATTTCTATCAAAACCCAATTGCTCCGGGAGCGACTTCACAGACGGTAGAGATGGAAATTCAGTTGACGGAAGTACCGGTCGAACCTTTGGAAATATGCTTCCAGGTGATATATCTGACGGACAATTACGAATGCTGCCACTATGAGCATTGTGTAACTATAGAGCCTATTGACCCATGTAGGCTCGTAAGCGTTGAGCCTATGGAGTCAGAGGAGCAATGCTGCTACGAGCTTGGATTAGTGAATGACTATTGTGATAACTACTTCACAGCGATTCAGACTGAAATTTTGACCCCGGGAGTTACTTTTACTGATTATGATGGAGAAGGCTGGGATACTTCAATCAATGCCGAAGAAACAGTTATCAACTGGAGACAGGAGGGGAATATTCCAATTGGGCCACTCAACGACTTAAGTTTCTGCCTGGACAGTATTTTCAGTATGGATCAAATTCCACAGCAAATTGCTGTTCACTGGTTGAGCGCTGGGCCGGGAGGAGAAGGCTTCATCGTGTGTAGTGATACCCTAGAGTTTTTTTGCGAACCCTGCCTGCTGCTGGATGGTGATACAGAATGCGTTGAGGAGGAGCACAGCTACAATTACACCATTGCCAATAATGCAGGCCAGGCATCTACATTGATCGTGTTTGAGTGCCAAACTCCAAATGTGGCTTTCGAACCGGCAGCTATAGAGGTGGATTTGGAAGATGGAGAAAGTTACGACGGAACGGTAAATATAAGCAGCCTGGATGGGAGCCCCTTGCCGGGCAATATGGAAATTGAGTTCAAAGCTATACTGTTTGACAGTACGGGTTGGTGTTGTCACCTCGATGGGTTTAGCATGTTCCTGGAGGATTGTACAGGTTCTCCGGGGGTATGCTCCTGCGGAGAGTACGATACTTTTCAGAGCCTGGTCAATCAGGGCTTCCTCTTTGATCATTCTTGTGTAATAAGTCAGATGAGCTTGAACCCTGTGGGAAGTTTTGATAGTTGTGATAAGATTATCTGGCAAATGCAGGGCCCAGGAATGGATCAGCCTATCTTTACGGAGACCTTTGGTAACAATTCAGCCTATTATGAATTTTCCTTACCCGGTAATTATCTGATAAGAATGCAGGCAGAGCGGCGAGATGAGAGCAATCAGGTATGCTATGACGGCTTAACCGCAGCTTTTGAGCAGTCTGTCAACATTGATTGTCCACCCGACGAGGAGTACGTGACTAGGAGGGTCAAAAGTGTCAGAGCATTTCCTATACCTGCCACTAGAACCTTAGCGTATACCATACCCGAAGAAGGTCAGTATACCGTCTCGATTTTCGATATGCGGGGTGATCATAAAGCTGGTTTCAGGCGAAATGTCCAATCAGATATACCCGAAGTGCTCAATATCAGTGCATATCCTCCAGGAGCGTATTGCCTCATGGTTCATAATGAGCGTACCGGAAAGGTTGACAGAATACGTTTTGTGAAAAGCAGGTAATTAAGATTTAAATACAGGAGTCATCCCAAATTTTTTGGGATGACTCCTATTTGTATTACGAAATGTAGGATGGGGGTGCCATCTTGACCTTCGAGGCTTCCTGTGGCGATTGTGTACGGGAAGTGTCTTATTTCCTGCTGCAATGTGGACCAATTGTTTCTACTTTTTTCCCGAACCGAAGCATTACCGTCACCGCACTACCGAACCCTACCACTGATGAGCTTCAGGTCACCATCAAGGGGCTTTCTAATAAAGTGTCCTCTATTCAACTGATTGACCAGAAAAATGTAGGGGTGCATTTAGCAGCTTCGCCAACGTAATATTGGAAGACAGCAGCTGCTTCAAA
>CAZZGE010000310.1:0-1750 GCA_964653665.1 uncultured Porifericola sp.
AGGTGTAGGTGCGGTCCTGGGTATTGTCCGGCGGGAGCTGGGCCACCCCGGCGGGTAGGTAAAAGGCAACTTCTCCGTTGGCAAAAGCCGGACGGCAGTCGGTAGTCGCCTGAGTGTAGAGTGTGTCCAGGCTGGGCACTATCCCACCGCGGTTGCTGACGCTGGCAAAAGCGAGGCTGGCGCACTGGGTGGTATTGTTGACGATCCTCAGGGCATAGTTACCACCGGGCAGGGTACGAACGGTATCCCCACTGCTGATAATTTTAGCAGCTTCCACCGGCGTGCCGCCTACACTGTTGTAAAACCATTCAAAAGAGTAGTCAGTAGCACTGCCGGTAAAGCCGGTAGCGATCAGCATACCGTTAGGCTGTGTCGGGTCACAACTGGCATTGGCGACTGTCTGCAGATTTACCTGTGGTTTGGGCGCTTCATCCCGGATGGTAATTTCTAGTTCGTTGACCGAGGTACAGGCCAGTGTATTAGTGACCGTAACGCCGTACCGGCCAGGAGGAACATTGCTGAGTACATGGCTGGTCTCAGCAAGGGTAGTACCCGTATCCAGGTTTCTCCACTGAAAAGTGTAACCGTCAGCAGCGGTCTCACCACCATTGGTGGTTACTGTGATTTCACTACCCCAGGGATCAGTACAGTTATTGGCGTGGGTGACGCTGTAGTCTGCATCAAGTACTGGTCTGTTTCTTTGAGCCGGTAGATTGATATTGGTAAGTGTCTGACAGCCGGTGATATTATTACGGGTCACAAGGGTATAGCTGCCCTCCTGCAAGTTGGTAACGGAGCTACCGCTAGCGGTGGGGCTGCCCGGCAAGTTGGCAGCAGTAAAAGTTCCCAAGTACCAGTTGAATGTATAGCCTGCTGTAACGTTACTGCCACCGCCTCGGCTACTTTCATCCACGGAGGCTTCCAGGGCTCCGTTTGCCAGTGCCGGATCACAAGCCTCCTGAGGATTGATAAGCTGAGCATTGACGACAGGATCCCAGGTTTGATCATCTATTGTGACGCGTATGGGATCAGAGAGGCATCGGGTCACTTTGTTAGCCGCAAAGGCAGTATAATTTCCGGCTGCTAAACCGGTGATGGCCGGGCTGTTTGCTATCACACCTGCTGTGGTGTCAGGAGAGAATACGTTACCGGAAAACCAGTAAAAATCATAGTCCGTTGTATTGCCACCTACCGAAACGGAAGCGCCTCCATCGTAGCTGGTGGGATCACAGTTGGTCTGGTCCTGTTGTGCGTCCAGGCTGAGCACTGGATAAACAATATTCTCCGGAATATCCAGATCCAGGGTAGCGGTACATCCGGTGGTAGCGTTTTCTACGACCAGGCGGTAGGTGCCGGCTGGCAGGCCGTCCACTTCAGCTCCGCCGGTGTAACCCGGTCGGGCTGGGGTAATGGTATTTTCGCCCCGGTACCAGAAAAAGTTGTCCCCCGCCGTAACCGGTGTACCGCCTTCCAGCACATAAGCATTGAGGGCCCCGTTGGGTGCCGATGCGTTGCAGGAGGTTTGTTCAGCCACTACTTCGGCATTGACGACCGGGGGCGCTGCCAGATCTCGTACTTCTACTGTAGCAGAGGAGCCGGTACAGTTGGCTACCGGGTGAAAAGCTTCTACCGTATAAGTACCTCCGGAAAGCCCTTTTTGGGTAGCGCCGATAAACACCGGTGCCCCGGAGGTATTAGAACCACTGTACCAACGAAAAACAAACCCTACGGTATCACCGGCTACGTGGGC
>CAZZGE010000310.1:1850-4774 GCA_964653665.1 uncultured Porifericola sp.
TTGACGTTGACGTTGAAGTAGGCGAACTGGTTCCACAGCCTACGTGACGGTACCCAGTAGTTGTTATTGGCTGCTTTGTAGGCCCTTACAAAGCCACAGTCTCGAGTATTGTTAGTTCCTAGTGAGCTTCGGGTATTCTTTCGGCAGCCACAAGATACTACAATCTCAGTCTCCCCATCTCCATCCACATCGGCTACTACTGGATACTCGGCCTGCGTTTGAGAGCTGCAAAACACCCCTGAAACCTGATTATTAAGGGGGAGGCCTGTAGTGCCATCAATAATGTACAGATCAATCTCATCTCGATACACAACCTCTGAAGAACCATCACCATCAAAATCAAATACTGTAGTGCCGGTAAAACCAGATGATGTTTCCCAAAAATCATTATGATTGGCCCATTCCTCATTAAGTTGATTATCCAGTGCATATAAACTGGATCCTGACATAAAAGTGATCTCAAGTTCAGGATCAGCGTCAATATTAGCAATATTAAGCGTGCCCATTCCCCGACGCCAGGTACATTCTCCGTCGCTGGGATTGCATCCTCCTCCATTCACATCCCGGTAAGTACCACGGATTGAGCCAGGGATTTGACTATAGGGTCTGGTGATAATACGCGCTAAAACACTATTATTTGTAATGTCCCAGAAAAACACCATACTAGGCCCATTGCGGCTACTATTTAAGGTTCCGCTTAGTACTACATCCAGGTAACCATCCTCATTAAAGTCAACGACGCTGGTTGAGCTAAAATTTTGTGTTCCAAATTGTGCTTTTTTCGGCCGATAATTGTCTGTAGCATCATAGTTAAAGCCGCCAAATGAATTGACCAACGTTTTGGTAGCGGCATCATCCAGATTCAGGACTTCAGTAAGCTGTTGGTTGTCAATATCTACAGAATAGATCAAATGTCCTAAAACAAGTTCTAGACCCTGGCAGTCGGTACAGTAACTATCAGGTAGTATGTCTACTGCTACCGAAACACCATTGACATGATCCTGCCACTGTCGGTTTTTACTGCCCTGGTTATGGCTTCCTTTGATAATCAAGTCTCCGCTTTGGGCATCCCGTATTTCGTTGACGAAATACACTTCAGGATTACCGTCTTGGTTAAAGTCAGCGATGTTAACCATCCTGGAGTCATTGATTGGCGCTTGCCTACTACCTGACCAGAAAGGTGTGAGGTTGTGATTATAGGCACGAAGTCTTCCTCGCCGATCAAAAACGAAAATCTCACCAAAGCCATCTCCGTCTACATCAGCTACTGCAGGATAGACAAATACTTGTTGGGAAAATGAAATACTGTTAATAGTTGAACCATCACTACCCCTTAGAATTGTCATACTACGCCCCCTTTCGTTTGTGGAAATAATTTCAGGGATACCATCCTGGTCTAGATCGGCTACTGTGGGTACTGAATATACACCACTGGTTCGTGCATCTGACTGCCATTCCACTTCAATATCAAAAACATTTCCCTGGGGTCTTACCTCGCAGTCGGCCACGCTGGTAATGTAGGTATTTGGATTGGAAGGGTCATTGAGGCAGTCGCCGTCGTAATAATCAAAAAAGCCATCACCATCATCATCAATGCCGTTGTTGCAGTCGCTTTCTACCGGGCAGTCCCCGGAAAACCGACAGTCAGAATCCAGGCAGTCGGGGAGTCCGTCTCCGTCATTATCTATACCATCAGTACAGTTGCTTTCAAAACTCTGGCAAAAGGGTGAAGATGCACAGTTGGCATCAAAGCAATCAATGTCGCCATCGCCGTCGTCGTCTATGCCGTTATTACAGTCTTCAAACTGAGCTACAGCCGTAATAGAAAAGAAAGATAATACTGTGGCCAGTATAATCTTAGATTTGAAATTTGACATTTTACTTCAGGTTTAAGCTGAAGCAAAATAAAGAAAGGGTAATAGCTTCTGGGATTCGTAATATATGCTTAGATTACAATGTAGTATTCTGAGCAAATTGGATAATAATTTTTCCCTAGAACTTGCATGGACTGGCCTATCTTAAAATTGTGACGCTACCGCTGCCTTTGTTTTGGCGGTCCTGGCATCTTACTACATAATAGTAAGATCCGGCGGGTAAGGGGATGCCATTGTTTCCGAACCCGGCCCAATCGTTCTGATATGGCATTTGCGAACGAAAAACTTGCTGACCATTAAGGTCAAATACCACGAAATAGCAATCGGGGTAGAGGTCTATGTTGTTGACCACCCAGGTATCGTCAGTGCCGTCTCCGTTGGGTGAAAAAATATCCAGGGCTTCCAGTTGTATCTGTCCGATATCTACCGAAATGGTGATCTCTTCGGTAGTGGCACAGCCATTGGTCTCGTAGCTAGTCACCCGATACGTAGTCGTTGCTATGGGTTGGGCATACGGATTGGCAACTGTTGCATCACTGAGGCTAGTAGTAGGGGACCACTCATAGTAATCAGCGCCGCTAGCTAACAATTGAACAGAATCTCCCCGGATAATCTGGGTGTCGCCGATCACCTCAACATTAACTTCGGGAGGCGTGATTTGCTCAATCGTAATGCTGTAGATTGAATCACATCCCTGGGTATTGAATACTGTAGCAGAATACGTACCTGCTTCTGAGATGAACCTGAGGTTACGCTGGCTACTATCTTCCCAGACAACAGCGCTGAGATCGCCCCGGATATCCAGACTGATCGTATCTCCTGGGCATAAATAGTCAGCAGAGCTTACGATCTCTGCCTCGGGTAAAGGGGTGACTGTCAAACGTTGCGTAGAAGTGCTGCTGCAAACTCCTGCATCCAGCGATAAAGTAAGACTTAAGTTATAGGTGCCAGGCTCAGTATAACGGTGAGAAGGAGTTGCTTCAGGCGACTGGGTACCGTCGCCAAAGTCCCAGAGATAAGTAACATTGGACTGGCTGGGAATTATACTCT
>CAZZGE010000311.1:0-4687 GCA_964653665.1 uncultured Porifericola sp.
AACCCTGTTCAGTTGAGGCTTTTTTTTTACTTTAATCTGTCATTACGCTTTTCTAAAAACTGCAACTGTTGCAAAAGAAGTTTTTTCTATTTTGGCGACAGAATATAACTTTAAAACACGCCCACCCAAGAGAATAATGGACAATGCAATCATAGAAACAAGTGCATATGCGAGGGCAGGACTGCTAGGTAACCCAACCGATGGTTATAACGGTAAGACACTTTCAATTATAGTAAGAAATTTTGGTGCACGAATCTTACTATACCCATCCCCAGAGCTGAATATAGAAGCTCAGGAACAAGACGTAAACGTATATAGAAACATTTATCATTTAATTGATTCAATAAATCTTACAGGATATTATGGTGGCTCGAGACTTATAAAAGCTGCTGTAAAAAAATTTGGGGAATACTGCGAAAGCAACAATCTTAAAGTTGCTAACAAAAACTTTACTGTCCGTTATCATTCCTCAATACCTAGACAAGTTGGATTGGCCGGATCAAGTGCTATTGTGACAGCTACGATGAGAGCACTCATGAAGTATTATAATGTAGATATTCCTTTTGAAATCCTGCCAAGTATCATCTTATCTGCTGAAGTAGACGAATTAGGTATTAATGCTGGCCTGCAGGATCGTGTAGCACAAGTTTATGAAGGATGTGTTTACATGGACTTTGATGAAAAGTTTCTAGAAAAAAAAGGCCACGGTCAGTATGAACGCATAAACCCTTCTTTCTTACCTAATCTTTATCTAGCGTATCGTACAGATTTAAGTAAGGTTTCCGGTACTGTACTGAATGATATTAGATCCAAATATGACAAAGGCGACCAAAAAGTAATACAAACACTGAAAGAAATTGCTGAACTAGCTCTGATAGGGAAAGATGTAATTGTAGCGCAGGATTATAAAAAACTAGGACATTTGATAAATAAGAACTTTGATCTAAGGTGTAAAATTATGAATATAAGTCAAAGCAATATAGAGCTTGTGCAAACTGCAAGAAAATGCGGTGCTTCGGCCAAGTTTACAGGATCAGGAGGTTCCATCATTGGCATCTACGAGAACGACGAAGTGCTAAACAAACTAGTAGTGGAACTCAAAAAAATAAATGCGAGAGTAGTCAAACCTTATACAGTATAAATATGGTAAAAAAGGCAATCATTCCGGCAGCAGGCTTAGGTACTAGATTCTTACCAGCTACCAAAGCACAACCAAAAGAAATGCTACCTATCATTGATACCCCGACAATTCAGTACGTGGTACAAGAAGCTGTTGACTCTGGTATTGATGATATCCTGATTATCTCTGGAAAAGGTAAAAGGACAATAGAAGATCACTTTGATAGAAACTTTGAGCTAGAGTCTAGGTTAGCAGAAAAAGAAGATGAAGGTTTCTACAACGAAATTATCAGGATTGCTGATATGGCCAACATTCACTTCATCCGGCAAAAAGAAATGAACGGGCTCGGAGATGCAATTTACCATGCTAGACAACACGTTGGTAACGAGCCTTTCGCAGTACTTCTTGGTGATACAATAGTAGACTCAATTATACCAGTTACTCAGCAACTGATTGATACCTATGAGCAGTACAGGAGTACAGTCATAGCTGTAGAAAAAGTACCTATGGATAAAGTATCCAGGTACGGTATTGCCGGTGGAAAAAAGATTGATGACAAGACTATGGAAGTAAGCGAGTTGGTAGAAAAACCCAAACCTGACAAAGCTCCTTCTAATTTAGCTATTGCTGGACGCTATATTCTTACCCCCGAAATATTTACAGCGATAGAGCAAACTAACAAAGGAAAAGGCAATGAAATTCAGCTTACGGATTCATTGCACATTCTGATGAAAAAAGAGATGATCATGGCAAATACGATAGAAGGAAAGCGATACGACATCGGAAATAAACTTGATTTCCTAAAAACTACGGTTGAGTTTGCTCTTAAAAGAAATGAATTTGCCCAGCCTTTTTATGAATATATTAAAGCAAAAGTAGAGGCTTATGAGAACCAAGACAAGTAAGTGATCTTATTTGATCATGCAACCAGCCGGGTAAGTTTGGTCAACTAAAATGGGCTCTCCCTGGAGTGTGGCTTCAATGGCTTGTTCAAGGTAGTGGTGAGTGACGTCTGAAGCTACCTGCGGGTTATCATCAATTGACCCACTGTACAAGATCTGAAAACTTCCTTGCCTGTACTGTAATAAGTAAGTCTCTGGAGTCTTTTGTGCACCAAACAACTCAGCTACATCCTGACTGTGGTCAATCAGGTAAGGGACGTTCCATTTTAACTCTTTAATCTTTTGAGTCATCATACCGGGAGCATCCTCCGGACTGCGGGCAGGATCATTTGAGTTAATCAGGACGAAAGCAACATCCTGCTTTCTGTACTTGTCCAGCAGCATCTCAACGCGCTTGCTATAAAGTTTATCATACGGACAGTCATTACTGGTAAAAATTACCACAACAGCTTGCTCATCTTTTAAGCTGATAAATGAGAATTGTTTGCCATCGCTAGCATTAGTGAGCGTAAAATCCTGGACCTCAGAAATAGACTGAACGCCGGGGTCGAGCAATGATAAGAAAAGAGAAAATATGAATATTGCCATGTAAATACTGGTTATTATCTATTATAAATATAACAATAATAAGGCTGGTAATATCACTACGTGTAAGAATAGAGTAAGATTCGCTAAAAATTCAAGCTGAATGCTTGGTACAGATTAAAGGCTCATGACAATGAAATAATTCTCTATCTGTTCTACCAAAAGTTTATAAGCAACATAATCTTGGTTAAAGTGAATTTTAGCATAAATATAGGGTTCATGAGGATACTGCACTTTGGTAATACGTATATGATTTTTAAAGCTAAGATTCCTCCTACCGTGAAGTTTATAGAGGCATTCTTTGGTACACCAGGCTAAGCACAAATTTTCTTCCTGATGCCGAAGATGGGCCTCGTGTTCATGTAAAAACTTATGCTGAACCCTGAGTAGTTTATCAGAAGGCCTTTCTATATCAATCCCGGTAACTTGATCCAGGTTAAGCACTGCAACGCCATAGGGAAAAGAGTTGGCCAAAGAAATATGATAGCTACCATGCTTAGCGTATGGTTTGCCGTAAGTATCCTTAATAGTAGAGGTCTGTGGTATGTGATAAGCCTTTAGCAGTTGATGCAGTGCAAGACGGCTAGCCAAGTACTCAGCTTTTTTCTGAGGATGAGAAATGGTATCGATAGCCTGCATATCTTCTGGCTGAAAATTACTACAGGAAAGAAGCTGTTGCCAATCTGTGTCTATTTTCCAAAGTGCCCACCCTAGTTTGTCGTTTATCTTTACTAATTTTGTTAAAGCCATTGTAAATGCAAAGGTATTTTTTTAAAAGATAGTTGGCTAATTAATTCAATATGGTTCGTAGTACAAATATACAGGTAGAAAAAAAATACGTCCTCAAAGGGCACAAAGACTGCATCTATTCCTTATCACATTCCCCTGAATCCACTAATTTTTTCTCGGGTGCAGGGGATGGTATGGTAGTGCAATGGAACTTTAACGATCTGGAAAAAGGAAGGATCATTGCCAAGGTACCTGCCTCTATTTATGCTCTACATTATGAACCAGAAAGAAACAAACTTATAGTAGGCCAAAACTATGAAGGAATACACATCATTGACCTGAATGAAAACGAGGAAGCAGGCTCACTAAAGCTAACCGGCTCTGCTATTTTTGATATCAAAGTATATAAAGAACAAATACTGGTAGCTACCGCAGATGGGGTCATTACTGTGATTAATTACCGTACCCTGAAAATAATAAAACGTATACATCTGAGTAGTGAGAGCGCACGTAGTATAGCTATCCACCATCTAGCAGGTGAGATGGCTGTAGGATATAGTGACAACAAGATACGTATTATTGATCTGGAGACGCATCAGCTAAAATATCAAATAGCTGCTCATGATAATTCTGTGTTTACGTTAAGGTACAGTCCTGACTATCTCTGGCTGTTATCGGGTAGCCGGGATGCGCATCTCAAAATCTGGTACGTGAATGAACATTATCAATCACACAAATCAATTGTAGCTCATATGTACTGCATCAATCACATAGACTACCGACCTGATGGAAAGTACTTCGCTACCTGCAGCATGGATAAATCAGTGAAGATATGGGATGCAGAATATTTCAAATTGCTCAAAGTGATAGACAAAGCCCGGCATGCCGGACACGCCACATCTGTAAACCGATTACTTTGGAGCCAATATGAGAATGAAAAGGGAATCAATCCGCTGATTTCTGCCAGTGATGACCGGAGTATTTCAGTTTGGCAGGTTGATTTACAAGAAAAAAAGAACGATTATAAGTAAAAATTGGTAATTAAGCTGAATACAGGCCGTTATCCTGCACAAATCCCCTGTAGTTTCAGTGTAGGTCTACTTATATAACGCCAATCAATAATAAACGACTCTGAAAGCATGAAAATCACACCACTAGAAATACGCCAAAAAGATTTTGAGAAGAATTTTCGTGGTTATGACAAAGACGATGTAAATGCTTTTCTTCAGACTTTGTCTCAGGAATGGGAACGCATACTGGAAGAGAATAAAGAAATGCGATACAAGTTGGATGCTTCTCAAAAAGAAGTAGAGAAACTCAGAGAAGTAGAGAGCTCATTATTCAAGACGCT
>CAZZGE010000312.1:0-4687 GCA_964653665.1 uncultured Porifericola sp.
AATAGTAAAAATATACAGTTATAGCTTAATTTAATAGTATATTGATATAATCAATAAATAATTAGTTCAAACGCTCTTTTTCTTTCACCATCATGCCCCGTCCCGGTGGGGCCCACTTCACGTCCTTTCCGATGCTGAAGCCAACCGCTTCGATCAGCCTCCAGCATTTAACCAGGTGCAGCGGGGGAAATACTTTGTGATCACCGAGTCAGTCAAGAAGTTGCTACAGCCGCTTCGCAAGCCATACACCCAGGTTGGGTTTGTCATACAATGGGGCTATTTCCACTATAAGACTCGTTTCTTCTCGGTAGACCGTTTCCAGAATGAAGATATTCAATATGTCATTCGGCTATTAAAAGCTGACCTTTCGGTATCTGACTTCCGGGCTGCTTACGAAAGCTCTATTGTCTACTATCACCGAGCCATTATTTTGGAGGAGCTGGGTTACCACGATTTTGATAGTAAAAAGATAGAATTCAACTACGAGCTTGGGCGACTCGTTGCTAAGCGCCTTCGGCCCAAGCAGATCTTCTACCAGATCGTTCGGTATCTCAAAGCCCACCGTATTGTGCTTCCTTCAGCTCACTTCCTAATCAACTCCATCACGTATGCTTTTCGGCACTTTGAGGATCGGCTGCGGGACAATCTTCGCGAAAATCTTTCGGAAGATGATACCACTTTGCTAAATAAGTTGCTAGCGGATATGACTTCGGAAACTACGCGCATCTATCAGATCAGTCGGCTGAAACGAATCAATTAAAACATACAGCCCTCTCGTATCCGGGCAAGCCTGGAAGATTTTACCTATATAAAGGAGCTATTCTTTCGACTGCTTTCCATCGTAGAGCGGCTCCGTTCTCCGGATGGAGCTATGAGCCAGGATGTCATTCACCGGGTGCCGGCCACTACCACGCCCAGTGGACCATCAGGGCTACGTCTTTTCAGCTTCAGCAGATCAGCGACCCCTATATGCAATACCTACACTTGCTGTCTTTCATTCACTTTCAGTTTTATACCTATCAGGACAGTCTCATTGAGGTACTGAAATCCGCAGTACAGTCTAGCTTGAATCAAGCTGCAAAGGAACAGAAGGAACGATACTTTGCCTCTCGTCGTGCGAAAAACAGTGCGATCCGTAGCGTGACCCGTTCCCGCCGTCGCTACAAAGAACAGTGGGAAGAAGCGAAGGAAATTATCAAGTCCGAGGAATTAGCCGACGATGAAAAGATGATCCTGCTTCAGCAACTCGTTGATGCAGAACAAGAGCTGGATAACGATCTTCAAACCGATCAGGACGCTGAGGCTTTGGAAAAGGAAATCAGCCCAGTTACCCAGCAGCGAGAGTACTACGATATTGTGGAGGGAAACTTCCGCAAACTCAATGGCCGAATAGGGCAGTTACTCCAACTTATCGTCTTTGATCAGTCGTCGTCTGATCCTACTATGTTTGAAGCTTGGCGATACTATGTTGCCAAACAGGGTAAAATAGGTGCCCATCCGCCAATGAGGTTTCTAACGGAGGAAGAGCGACGCTACGTCTACACCGAAGAGGGAAGTTTACGACCGGCACTCTACAGGATGCTATTATTCTTCTATATTGCTCATAGCATCAAAGCCGGTCGCCTGAACGCTTCATGTTCTTACCACCATCGGGCCGTGGTCGATTATTTCTTACTGGCTGCTAACTGGCACAACAACCACGAGCAGCTACTCGCTCAAAGCGGATTGAGTGAGGCAAAAGATGGAAAAGCTTGGGTGGAGCGAATTTATGGACAACTACACGAGCAGTTTCAGGTTACAAACGCTCACATTCTGGCAGAGCAGAACACCCACCTTCGGTTTACCCAGGGAAAGCCATTGATTCATCAGAATATCGTCTTGCATACGCCTGCGGTGGAAAAGATCGATACGAACTCGCTATCCAGCTTGTTTGCTGACCGAAGGTATACTTCGGTGCTGGAAGTGCTCTATGAAGTTCACCAAACGGTAGGCTACCTAGATTGCTTTCAATACTATAATCTTAAGTACAAAAAGCAGCGGCCTCCTGATGAACTATTCATCGCTGCTATTATTGGCTACGGCTGCAACGTGGGTATTCGCAAAGTGGCGCGCATTTCCAAAGGTATTGCTTCTAACCAGCTAGAAAACGTGGCCCACTGGTATTTTACCGTTGAAAACATTCAGGCCGCTAACCAACGGCTGGTAGAAATGATTGATCGCGCGGCGACCGCCAGGTGCCCTTGTCAGACATCTACCGGAAGAAAGCGAACGAAATGCATACGGCTAGTGACGGCCAGAAGTTTGGAATTCATGGCCATTCGCTCAACGCCAACTACTCCTTTAAATACTTTGGCAGCGGCAAAGGCGTTTCGGTCTACAGCTTTGCTAATGAACGTAGTACTACGTTTCACTCTACGGTGATTAGTTCTTCCGAACGAGAAGCTGCCTACGTAATTGACGGATTGCTGCATAACGAAGTAGTCAAAAGCACCATTCATTCCACCGATACCCATGGCTTTAGCGAGATTGTGTTTGGTTTAGCTCATTTATTAGGATACACCTTCGCTCCGCGTATCAAGAACTTCAAAAAGTCCGTACTCTATAGCCCTCAGTCTCGGAGCGTGTACCAGGCGCAGGGGTTCCCTATCTTTCCGGATCGGATGACTAGCGAAGAACTCATTCTGTCACAATGGGATAACATTCTACGTCTGATCGCTACGATTGCCCTACGGGAAACCACTGCCTCTCAGATATTTAAACGATTGAGTTCGTATTCCCTTCAGCACCTGCTCTATCAAGCCCTGAAAGAATACGGCCGGTTGATTAAGACCCAATTTCTGCTTCGGTATATGGATGACGTGGAGCTACGTCAAGCCATTGAGCGACAGCTCAACATTGTAGAGCTGATTCACCGATTCTCTAAAGCGGTATTTTTCGCCGACAATCAGGAATTTAGTGCAGAAACCAAAGAAGAGCAGGAAGTGGTCGCCGGTTGCAAACAGTTGATTCAGAATGCCATTGTGTTATGGAATTACTTGTACCTAAGCCAGAAGTTGACCAGGATGAACGATCTGGTAGAAATCAGTGAGTGCTTAGAGACCATCAAGAACAGTTCTATTGTCAGTTGGCAGCACATCAACATGCAGGGAGAGTATGATTTTCTGAGCAAAAATCTGCGAGAAAAGGAGAGTCAATTTGATTTATTGAGAATTATGAAGTTTTCCGTCTGAATACCTGTTATGCTAAGTGATTGATATTCAATTTACTAACCCATTTCTATTGAGAATTCCGTCCCTTTATGTAGCGGAACCCGTAGTAGGCATAACGGCTATGCGACAACACCATACAGAATACCCATACCTTCACGCTATGTCCATCCTTGATGAACCAACCCATATACCCAAAATCTACCGGGTCGCGTAGACCTGGGCTTCTTCGCCCGGATTACAGACCAGGGGTATATACACTTCCTTCTGCTGTAATTTGCGGGCATAACGCACTACTGATGGATAAGAGACTTCAAGGTTATATTTTCCCTGGAGGTGCTCATGTATAAGCACTGCTGTTTTGCCTTTTTCTAATTCCTGAACTATCTCCTCATGATAGGCCTCTAACTTTTTAGGACGCTGCTGAGGAGCGGGAAAAGACAGACCAGCATCTATCTGAGCTTTAATCCTTTTGACAGTCTTGCGATCGGGCGCCGAGCGCTTATGCCAAGTTCTTTGGCAATGCTTCGCTGGCTTTTGCCTGCGGCTAATAAAGTTTTTATCGTGATATACATATCCACTTTGTACATAAGCCCTGAGTTTGGTTCAGGGCAAGTTTAACATTTACAAAGTGGTATCCTTTTAGTGATCTTTGGTGGACTACTTTTTATGATATTTTAAGCGATTTTTACAAAAGACTTTTAAGGGGCTGAAGACTTGGGAACAACCTACCAAAATCAATACAGATCAGAATCCCGCCTATGGGGTGGCTATCCAAAAAATGAAAGACGAATGCAAGTGTAATGAAGGGCGCATCCATCGGAAGCGCAAATACTTGAATAATGTTATAGAAGCTGATCATGGAAAGCTTAAACGTCTTGCTAAACCCACCCTGGGCTTCAAATCTATGAAGACCGCTTACGCTACGCTTAAAGGTCTCGAAGTAAGTATCCGTCCCGTAGAGTAGCCTTGTCTTTTATCTCCTGTTCAAGTTAATATAGCAGGAAAAAGATTTATGCGCACATCAGCAGAAATGTTTCCTATGGTAGAGGACTGGCTACAGAGTGGATTGACTCAAAAAGAATATAGCCAGCGTCATCAATTAGCCCTTCATATCATGCATTATTGGGTAGGTAGATATCGTAAAGAAAAAACTAACTCATCGGAACAAGTCTCTCTACCATCTTCTGGACACTTTATACCGGTATCTACTGATAAGGGGGTGACCAGCGGTATGGAGGTTATCTTGCCTACAGGGGTGGTGATCCGCTTTGCCAGTGCTGTACCGATAGGTTATTTGCAGCAAATGCTCAAGGTATGTTCGGTCTGAGCCATCATCAGCGCTTCTTTCTTTTTAGCCAGACGGTGGATATGCGCAAGGGGTTTGATGGATTGAGCGGTATAGTGCAGCAAGAGATGGGCAGAGATGCCTGCTCTGGCGATGTGTATATTTTTCTGGGAAAGCGTCTGGATAGGATGAA
>CAZZGE010000313.1:0-4672 GCA_964653665.1 uncultured Porifericola sp.
CAATGAGTTCCTCACCGAAGTCCTCAAACCTTTGTTTTTGGTAAAATAGCCCTACTGCTGGTGCATGTATTTGGACGACTTACGGCTGCCATGATCTTACTTTGTTTACCTATCTTTAAATAGCGATTCGCATATTAATTCAATCCTACCGAGCGTCGGCCGCCGAGAATTTCACCCCGTCAGGGTGGCCCATTTGTGTAGATGAACCCAAAACTCAGCAACGCGGACCTCACTTCACTGGGCTTTAAGATGTACTTCTATTTGCGGCTGAACTACTCTGTCAATGTATGGCACATCATCTATTCAGCTGATCTTACCGGCCACTTTAATGTGCACAAGAGCCAGGCAAGCCGTGCCTTCAAAGGAATGGTGGACTCGAGGCTAGTGAAAAGACGAAAAAAAATTAATTATTTATGCTTAGCCAATCATGTTGTTAGTAGAGCTGAAAGACATAGGTGATATGGCTTTTGATGCGCTCAGAATCAGGATAAAAAAACCGGGCTTTCCTCAGAGACCGTAGGGCATCAAGGTATGCCGCTCTTTCAAAGTATTCAAACCCCAGGTTGAAGTACTGTATCCTATGGCTTCTGACCAGCCTATGGGCACAGCTGCCGGAAAAAGGGTTGATTTCCTGCCTTTTTTGAGCTGCTCAGCAAGGCTTGCCTATGGCTCATAGTGTTTAAGAAATTTTCGGTGCAGACGATAAAACGTTGGTTTTATTCAGCCTGACGAATGCGCGTTCTTCTCCTTTAGCTTTTGGAGCCCGAGAATCGTTTGTTTCAATTCTTGGGCAAAACCCTGAAGCATTTGTTAATCCACACCGGGATTGTAGGTAGTAAGTGGGGAGAGTAAGTCTGTCTTTTCACCTTTGTGCCAGTCATCAAAGACCTACTTCTCCTGAAAAGTATCAAAAAGCACGCAGTAGCGCAGTTCCAGGATTTCCTGAGCGAAACTGGTATGATGAAAAAGCCCTAAGCATAGTACTATGATGATCTTCCAGCTATACATGTAGAGTATTATTGTAGGCTTTAAGCCAATGTTGAGCACTCATTTGTAATGCATCCCAGGGTGTTCCTAATGGTGGGCTGTAACTTAGATCCAGATCATTGAGCTGTTCTACTGTAGAGAATTGATGAATGGCAGTTGCTACAACATCTATACGTTTGGCCACTTCTGCCTTTTGTGCTCCCCACATTTGTACCCCCAAAATCTGTTGGTTGTCACTTCTTGCTGTGAGCTTGATCAGGATAGAAGACGCTTCAGGGTAATAAACTTTATGGTCATAGGCTACATAGGTCACAGAAAAACAGGGGATACTTGCTTTTTTGGCTTCATCTTCTCTCAGGCCTGTTCTTGCCGCTACATGATCAAACACTTTGACTACTTGAGTCCCCAATGAGCCTCCATAGTAGCGTTTGCCACCAGCTATGTTTTCCCCTGCTATTCTACCTTGTTTATGCGCAGTCGTTCCCAGGGGAAGATAATCGTACTTCTGTAAAATTCTGTGATAGGTTTCACAGCAATCTCCGGCTGCATACACATCCTCCAAATTGGTTTGCATGCGTTCGTTTACCTGAATGGCACCCTTAATGCCTGTATGTGCTCCACCCTGCCGGGCAAGTGCAGTATTTGGTGTCGCACCTGTCACTACCAATACAAGTTGTCCTCTGACCTTTGATTGATTGGTCACCACCTCCAGGTATCCGTCTCTTTGACTTATCTTCCTAACCATTTGATTAAGCTTGAGCTGGATATCCTTTGAAGTCAAATGATTACCAATGGCTATTCCCACTTCTGTGTCAAAAGTTTGCAGTGGATAAGCAGTGGTTTCAATCAGATTGACTCTCAGACCTCTGAGGCTGAATGCTTCGGCCATTTCCACACCTATATAACCAGCTCCGATGATGACTACTTCCCTGGCAGCATGTGCATTCAGGTAAGCCTCTATGTTAAGCATGTCATCCATCCAGCGTAAGCTAAAAACCCCGGGCAAACTAACCCCTTCTGTAGGAGGTGACACCGCTTGTGCCCCGGTAGCAATAAGCAGCTTAGCATAAGAAAAGGAGGTTCTTTGCTGGTTATGCGTGACAACTATCTTTTTTTCTTCAGGATATATCTGTTCTACTTCATGATGTAGAAGTACATCAATGCCTGCGTTTTTTAATTCTTCCAGGGAGCGGTGTGCCAACTGGTCCGGCTGCTTCACTTCCTTGCTCAGGTAAAAAGGAATACCACAAATGCTGTAATTCGGATATCCGTCTTTGACCAACATATGAACCTGAAAAGAAGGCGCGAGTTCTTTGATACGCAAAGCAGCACTTACACCCGCGTCACTGCCTCCGATGATGAAAATATCAGCCATAATTTAAGTTGGTGTAGATAAATACTGCTCAATTTCCTGCACAGTTTGCCGGGCACTTCTTCCTACTCCAATAAGGGTAGCCGATGCAAAGCCTGTCCAACTGCCGTAGCCAACCAACCACAAACCTTCTACATTTAATGCTTTGGTATTTTTGGTGAGTAGCTGGCCATTGTTTTCTATAATGTCAAGGGGGTTGAGATGCTCCAGCGCAGGTCGAAATCCCGTGCAGAATATGACCGCATCTGCCGTAAAGAACTCTCCGTTCCGAAGTCCTGCTCCATCTTTTTCAAAGTGCTCAATCGCAGGTTTGGCTTTGAGTACTCCTCTTTCCCTGGCTTCTTTGACCGGTGGCACCATGACAATATCTCCCAAAGAAGGCGGACGGTAGTCCTGGCCCTGCTGCCTGGCAGCATACATCGCTGAGGCGCGGTCAAAGAGTACCCGGCCATCTACCTCATCGGGCAAAAAGGAAGGTTCTTTGGAGGTAAGCCAGGTGGTCTGCGCATGCCGGCTGACTTCGGCAAGGATTTGCGCACCTGAATTTCCTTCGCCCACGATGATGACCTGCTGATTTTTGAAAGCTTCGGGCGAACGGTAATCGGCAGAATGTAAAATTTCACCGGTAAAATGCTCCATGCCCTTGATTTCAGGAATGAAAGGTTTGGCAAAACTTCCCGTAGCACTTACCAAGGCTTTTGCCCTGAAGATGCCCTGATTAGTCTCAAGCCGAAAAACATCACCTTCCTTTCGCACCCTTTCCACCTGGGTAGACCTTTGTATCGTCAGTTGGTACTTCTCTTCGTAGGTGCGCAGATAGTTAAGGGTGTCCTCCCGGCTGGGATAATAATCGCTGCCTCCGGGCATCAGCGTACCGGGCAGGCTGCTAAAGGAAGCCGGAGAAAAGAGGCGCAGCGAGTGCCAGTAATGCTGCCAGCTTCCACCCGCCTTTTCTGCCTTGTCCAGGATCAGGTACTTCAGACCGCTTCTCCGCAGGTAATAGCCCACTGCCAAAGCACTTTGCCCTCCCCCGATGACGATCACCTCGTAGTTTTCCATACAGTTCAGGCTTCAGAGTATTTCACACCATACCCCCTTTTTCTGAATCCGCAGGCCAGCTTGCCCGCAGCTACACTTGTAGGCTTAGCTGGTAAGATCAGTAGGGTAGGTAACTTATAGGGCAGGGATAGTTTGGTAAGCCTGGCCCGGGTGATACTTTGCTTTGTTTTCATAAGGGTCAATTCATCCATTAACTACTTTCCAGAAAAAGCATCATCTCATCGGTTTTGGTATAATCACTAGTTTTGTAAATCACATTGCCTTCCGCATCGGTAATCAGAAAAAACGGTATTCCAATTTTGAGCTCAGGAAAACGCTCATCGTTACGGTATTTTTCAAACTCAGCAGAAGTGTCATATACTTTGTACAGTACTGCGTTTTGTAGCGCCTCGTTGAGGTCCTGGTCTTCCTGCGTCTTTTTTTGAAAAGCTTTACAGTTAGTACACCAGTCACCATGAAAATCTACAAACACCAGCTTACCACTCTGGGCAGCCTGCTGATAGGCAAGTTCTTTGTCCAGATACCAGCTAAGCTCTCCTTTTTGCTGAATAGATGCGTTGGTAGGATTCGTTTCTGTGTTATTTGCAACCCTGTTTGCAGCAGCAGGCAATACTAATAGCTGGGTACCCATAAGGAAAAAACCAAGTACGGCAGCTAGTGCAAATAATGACTTCTGCATTCTAAGTTGCTTTAACACTTCATCAGATTGTAACCTGTAAACTGCCCAGACAAAAAGCAGCGCGCTTAGTAGCAGGTATGAAGCGGTAGTATCTTCAAAGCCCCAGATGTTGAGCGCTTTTACCAGGTAACCGAAGGCAAAGTAGCCAATGAGTATAGCAAATATCCACTGTATGTACAGCATCCATTTGCCGCTTTTAGGCAAACTCAAACCAAACACACCCAGCAGCAGTACCGGCAGGCCTACGCCCATGCCAAATAACAACATCTTAATCGCTGCACTAAGGGTCATGCTAAGCGTGACCGTTGAAGAAGAACTTGCAATCGCTAAAAGAATGCTAACCACAATAGGACCTACACAGGCAGAAGACAAAACTCCTGCACCCGAACCCATCAGGAAGCTTCCGGCGAGACCATACTGTTTGCTGTCCACTTGTCCGCCAAAAAAAGGAAGATGCAACAAATCTACCGTGGCCAGTGCCATGACAAAGAGTAGTATACCAATTAATAAATTAGCGACAGGAAGCCGTAAAACTTCGTTGAAGACCCCTCCAGTTAGGGAAGCAAAGATGCCAA
>CAZZGE010000314.1:0-4652 GCA_964653665.1 uncultured Porifericola sp.
GTTGTTCCAACCAGGTAAAGTAACTCACTATCCTTGCCATAAGAGAGGGCTAAGTTATAGCAACTTTTATTTTCTCGCCATCATGATCCACCAACCAATTGAATGATCGGCACCAGTGTAAAATAATATTTCTTCTCCGCTTATTGGCTCAATAAAAATCTGAGGAGCAATTATTTCGTCTTTCTCAAGTGGCGGACCTGCCTGAATGAGAATTGGATTTTCATTTTCTGTCCAAGGACCGAAAGGGTGTGAAGCAGTTGAGTAAAATATCGCTTCCTTATTCCCCCATTTGCCTGTTCTTACAGCAACATATTTATCATTGTCAATTTTAGTTACTTGGCCTTCCATACCAATTCTGGTATCTACAATCTGGAAGTTACTCCACGTATATCCTTTGTCATTGGAGGTTGCTCCAATTACCCAAACTTCCGAGACATTATTTGGTGAGTTATCCCATCCGATAAATGTCAGATACAATGTGCCTTGATGTTCCACAACGCTTGGTGATGTCATACAATAAACATTCTTACCTGCAATGGTACCTTTAGGAACAACTGGAGCATTCATTTGAGTGTATGGCCCTTCAATAGAGTCAGCTTCTGCTAAAAAAATTTGAGCTTCGTAAGTTGCTTCACGATCGTAACCAATATAAAAAATTTGGTGTCTACCATTTGAAGTTTCCCTGTAAAACCCCGTCTCTTTATGAGAGTCCAGGCCAGAAGGCCCTATTGAGCCAAGTAAGGTGATGGATGGGCTCCAATCATTTATATCATTGAAATGAGCAAGTTTGATAGCTGGCTTTCCATTATAATCACCTGTATATATCATTCGGACAGTATCACCATCTAAAAATACATGAGCGTCACTAGCTGCTTGGTAATTCTCATTTAAGATTGAGTCCCTCAATACAGGATTTACCTCTCTGGTCCATTCTGTAGAGTTTAATTCAACAGTTTCGTCCCTTTTACAGGATAGGAGGAACATAGATGCTATGAGTAAAACAAATGGTATCGCTTTCTTCATTTTTTTTTGCTAAAATCTGGACAGTTCAATCATGCGTGGGACGCCCCGCGTCTAGATCCCATATAACCGTAATATACGAAAGGATCGGTGAATATTTAAGGGATTTAAGTTGCGCTATCCCAGATTGTAGAGACGCATAATCCTATACATATGTATTTTTTTGATGAAGCTTATCAAGTGAAACTTGCATTGTAAAAAGTCACTATGAGTAGTGTAGGTTCTATCTGTAGCGACCCTCATCGGAAACGAGAGATTTATTCCAAAACAACCAGTTTCCCCTGAAAGGTACCCTCCTGGTGTTCCAGATTCAGGATATACATCCCACTTAGATCATTTGGAAGCCGGATCGTCAAAATATCGCCTGACTTGAGGTACCTATCTGTAAATACGGGTCGTCCGGTATAATCCAAAACACGAAGCTGGACTGGCCCCCTGAGATCCGAATCTAAAGAAAACTGGCCTTGTGTGGGGTTTGGAAAAACGGTTAATGTCCCAGCAGGCGGCTCCGGTTCAAAAATACTGGTCAGTCTCATGCTGGCTATTGCCCCGTAGGCATCAACTTTCCCGTGGCCCCAAAGTTGATTGGGCAGCGTGCCAGTAAAGGTATCTTCAATACCATGGTCGAACAGTAATTCTTTGATCAACTCCGGACTTAATTCCGCATTTGCTTCCAGCATGAGCGCAGCGATGCCTGCCACTAAGGGAGCTGCTGCGGAAGTACCCCTTCTGATACTAAAACCCCAGGAATTTCCGCCTTCATTTTCTATGGTAGCGACTTCTGTCAGGGGATCAAAGTCTGTAAAAAAAGAGTTTTCAGCGGAAGCGATCAAATTAGCCGGCGCACTGATATCGGGTTTAATCCTTCCGTCCAGGGTGGGGCCCCGGCTGCTCCTGAAGTAAGCATCACCAACAGTATTGGCAACGGACACCTCATTACCTTCGGTATTGATAAATGAATTTTTGGTGGTATAGCCCCCCACCGATATGATGGATCGGGCAGTACCTCCTAGCTCACCCATAGTAGAATTGGGGTTGCCACCGAGTACCCGTACATCCTCGATAAACTCCTCTGCTCCGATCCCAGAGAGATCCGTAAAGAATGCTTCGCCCGAATTATTGGCTGCATAGGCATGGACCGTCCCCCGGTCAGCTTGAAATCTCAGTTGCACGAAATCATTATTCAAAAGGTCATTAAAATTGACATTATCCCCCGTTAACTGTCCGCTATTGTCGATATATAATTGCGCATGGGGCCGGTTATTCAGCGGGCTGATCTCTATCCCTCCTTCGTAGTAAAGTGTGTCACCTTCATCATCCACTAGGCTACCACTAACGAATGAAACCGGATTTTCTGAGCGTAAAATCTCACCGACGGCTTCCCTGGTTTTCGTCTTCGGATTGAAGAGTTCTATTCCTAGCTGGAAATCCTCGCCTACCTCCCCCCAGATATCCACCAGGGTGATACCGGCGCTGATCCCATCCGGCCAGACCAAATAGCTGAGGATTTTGTTTTCTTCATCAAAATGATGATGGAAATGCAGATAGAATCCGTCAGGGTCTCCCTCATTGCCCACCGCACCGACAATGATCCTGCCGGGACCCGATAGCGCATCTATCGCCTGGTCAGTAAGCGAAGTGCCATCATGCGGGCCGGTATGATGCCCCTGGCTGAGGTTAACCACTGCGGCTTTGCCTACTGATTCGGCGTATTGGAAAATATAATTGATCCCGTCTATGACACCCGTATTTTTTCCGCTGACCCCATCTACAGCATTCAACGAAACCAAGACCAGCTCACTGTCATAGGCAACGCCCCGGTACTGAGCTTGTAATGCACCTCCGCTGCCAGCAGCAATCCCTGCTATGTGTGTACCGTGCCCCGTTAGGTCCATATCTGTCTGGGCATCTAGCAGAGCCTGCTCAGTGCTAAGCTCATGCCCGTAAGTAAAGCCCGCGGGAGGGCTCCCCGAGAGGGCATTTTGTTCCCAAGCTCTTTTGATCCTGTATTCCCCCGTTTCCGTGTTGAAAAAGGTCGGGTGTGTATAGTCGAAGCCAAAGTCAATGATCCCGATAACGACATCTTTACCGCTGTAAGCCTGGTCAAGGTTTTCTCCCTGGTGTATCTTTTTTACGCCGGTAGTTTCCAGGGCCTTATCCAGTCGGGGAAAAACCTTTCTTGATAACTCAATATAGGTGATTCCCGGAACAGCGGTAAACTCCCGGTAACGACCGGCCGGAATATGAACTGAATACAGGGTTCCCAGGTCGGTATTTACTTTTACCTGATGGGCTGCCAGGCTGGCCGGATTGAAATTCTCGGAAACTTTTATTAAGGCAGGAATATAATTTTCCCCAGAATAGCGGGCTAATGGATATTTTGACCTCAATGTCGAGAGCGGTAAGCCCCGCTCCAGATCCATGTTAAGTGTAGCTGCCTCTGGGGAGTAGTGTGAAGGGGTGGATTGTTTGAGCAAAGTATGCGTCGCTGAGTCTAAAGACGATTCCTGTGCCAGCAACACTGAAGCGATGAACAATAAGGGCGCAACGAGGTAAATGATTTTCCGGTGTTTCATAAGCATAGGATAAGCATTAGTAGCTAATGAGCAGTAAGAAAGGAAATAATGTGGCTGGCTGTCAAGCAATTCTCATATTTTACGGTGTTTTATTGGAATTATGAAACTGAAGCCAGGGTTTTAAAAAGTCACTTTGAGCAGTACATGAAATGTATAGCTATGGTATCCGACATTGTTTTACAGTAAAATGTACCCAGATCCAATGACCTCATTTGCGGTTCGTTGTACCACCATATTTTGTTTTTTAAATACTATAGAAATTAAAACAATTACATCCATTTTTCAAAGAATGAACCTCACCAGAAAGCCTTCGTATGGATAAACCAGTAAAGATTTGCCACCTAATTTCGTTGATAACGTCAGGTACATCCCTGCCCTACTGCTGTGGCCGGCACCCGGCTGTACCGAACCGCTTAATCTGCCAAAGCCTTTCCGCATATCCACCGCCTGGCTAAACAGATTGAAGCGCTGATGATGGCTAAGAGCGAACATGCCTTGAGTATCTGCTGAAGATAACGGTTCGGCTAAACACCGTGAGCCCGTTCAGGGCGGATGGACGTTTTAGCATTTGTTGGCAGCAGGCTTCTTTTTCATTAATTCCAATTTCTATCTTTCCAATCATCTATTCTCATCATCGCTCCAAACTCATCAATTTTTTCGGCACTAATCAATATTTGGCAACAAGTTGAAGCTGTTTCTCTTGTTTTGGTTGTTTCTATTATTTCCTCCAATTTTCTTTCTTCTTCTTTTGTCAATTCATCCGCAGTTTCATGTGCGTAATAAATCTCCAATCCGTAAAGTGCAAAAAATTGAAGGTCTTTATCTTTGTCTTCAATTCTGGATTTAAAGATTTCCTTGATTCCCTTTATTTCATAAAATTGTTGCAACTCATTGAGCACTCTTATTGCTTCTTTAATTCTTTTCTTGTGCCGTTTCGTTTTATCGTCTTTACTTGACACAACTTCTTTCCCATATTTCAATAATTCAGAACTCATTTTTATCGCTACTCTCTGATTAGATTTCCAATTTTCTTCTAAAACTTCAATCACATCTTCT
>CAZZGE010000315.1:0-4650 GCA_964653665.1 uncultured Porifericola sp.
TACGATGGGATTTGACTGGACAGGTTTTTATCTGGTACAAAACGATGAACTCGTACTGGGCCCTTTTCAGGGACCTCCGGCTATCTCTCGTATTGCTATGGGACAGGGGGTTTGTGGTGCCTCGCTGGCCAGTGAGTGTACTATCATAGTAGACGATGTAGAGCAGTTTTCTGGCTATGTACCCTGCTGTGAAATGGATAAGTCTGAAATCTCACTGCCTGCTTTTCATAAAGGAGATGTAGCTTTGATCTTCAACGTCAACAGCCACAAGATGAAAAACTTTGATGAAACAGATAAACGCTATCTGGAAGAGTTAATGAGGTTACTGGAAGAAATTCTTTAGGTTCAATCTCCTCGCACCAAAATAACTTAGCCATCGTAGAATGGCTTTTTTTGTTTAAGGAAGACAGAAGTAAACCTTATCAAAAAACCTGGGGATAAAGAACTCTAAGCATGATGTAGACAGTACATAGGTACACCAGCGTAACCGGCAGCCCTACTTTCAGAAAGTCACGAAATGTATATCCACCCGGGCCGTATACGATCAGGTTGGTCTGGTATCCAATGGGGGTTAGAAAGGCAGCTGAGGCTGCATATGCAATGGCAAGGTAAAAGGGCATCCCGTCTATACTCAGGCTATTGCTAACTGAATAGGCCAGTGGAAAGGTTATGGATACTGCTCCTACATTGGTTACAAAGGAGGTGAGTAGAGTAGTAATCAGGAGAAGTCCTAGCATGATCGCCCAGGTACCTATATCTTGTGTGAGGCTGAGCAAACCGCTCGCCAGTAAGTCACCACTGCCAGTTTTGATCATGGCCTGACCCAGTGCCAGAGAGAAAACCAGGATAGAGATCATGTTCAAGTCAATTTCTCTCTTGATATCCTGCATGGAGATCATCCGGAGGGCCACCATGATTGCAAATATGATCAGCAAGGATATGAAAAGCGTGAAGTAGCCCAGGATTAACATGATGATAGCCGTCAGGGCTACGATCAGGAAAGAAACAATTTTCTTTTTGTTGGGGCGTAGCATCTCTTTTACCTGTGATATGATAAATAGATCGCGCAGGAAATCCACTTTATCCTGGAACTGCTGCCCGGCATGTAAAAGTAATAAGTCACCCTGGCTTAATTTGATGTCTCCAATTTTTCCACTAAGGCGTTCGCCGTTTCTGTGAATCGCAATAATCGCTGCATCATAACGCGTACGAAATTCAATCTCCTTGGGCGTACGACCAATCAGGCTGGAGTTGGCGCCCACTACGGCTTCCATCACGTTTACCTTGTCTTCATTTCTCGTATCAGCGGGTTTCGGAAGTACCAACCCTCGACCATTGTCCAGTAACTCCATGATATTATCCGTATCTCCGGCAAAGAGGAGTGCATCCTGCTGGTGGATTTTCTCTGTAGGATCTACCGGAGAAATGGTTTCCTGCTCCCGAATGATCTCTACCAGGTACACGCCTTTCAGACTCCTTAAGCCTGCATCTATAACTGTTTTTCCGGCCAGGGGTGATTTGTTGTCGAGCACAGTTTCCAGAAGATACTCACGCCTTTTTCTGTTGAAGCTTTCCAGAATGTCCCGATTGTTAGGCAGTAACTTATGTACCAGTAGAGCAATCAGTAGAATACCGGATAAGCATACAGCTGCCCCGATGATCAACAGATCGGTCGCCGGTAGAGTGGCAATCTGAAAGTCCATCATAAAGCCACTAAGTACCAGTGTAGTGGAAGTTCCGATAATCGTTAGCATACCGCCCATGATGGTAGCGTAAGAGAGAGGGATCAATAATTTGGAGGGAGAGATGTTATTTCGCTTTCCCCAGTTGAAAACGGTAGGCGTCATGATCGCTACGATAGGCGTATTGTTAATAAATGATGATAAGGCGGCTGCCTGAAACATCATTCTCAGCAGAAAGGAACGGTAGCTCAGCGTAACATTTTTTTTACCGGGCTTATAAAAACTCTCTATGATGGCTTCCAACTGAAAATTTTTGCGTAAGGCTGCACTGATCAGAATGAGCAGTACGATGCTGGCTATAGACTGGTTAGAGAAGCCGGAGATCATTTCTTCGGGTGTCAGGATGCCGAGCGCCACAAAAGCCATTACTGTCACCATAAAACCCAGGGAAGGCCTTACCCATTCTCTGTAAATGGCTATAAACAAAGTGCATATACACACCAGAACAATCAACTGCTGCCAAAATAGAGGAAGGATCATAAGAAAAACAGCCAGTTTAAAACGCACAATGGTAAACGCAATAGCACAGAAGTATCCCAATCCTTAAATGAATATAAAAATAGCAATGAGACAAACCTCCACCTCATGTAGCTACCTCGGACTACTGAACCTGTAGGTCACAAATGTCAAGCCATGAATGGTATGTTCAGCATTACTCCGACATGTTGGGCAGTAGCCTGCTCGTGCGGCTGAGCAGGCACTTAAACTACATAAAAGAAACATACACTTTCTCCGAAAATGGGGTTAATTTCACCTGCTTATGAAACTCAATTTACCGCCTTTTACCCCCAAAGTTCAAAAAACTGACGGGAAATCCACCATCTTTGATGTCATTCGTAAAAAATATGTAGCCCTTACCCCTGAAGAGTGGGTACGGCAGCATTTAATAAACTATTTTATCAATCATCTAGGGTATCCCAGATCCCTAATCAGTGTAGAAAGTGGCTTACAGTATAATCAATTAGCAAAACGCACTGATGTCGTGGTATACTCGCGGGAAGGAAGTCCGCTGTTACTGGCAGAGTGCAAATCCTTTAAGGTGAGTCTGAGTGATCGTGTGTTTGAGCAGTCAGCTATTTACAACAGCAGCCTCAGAGCTCCCTACCTGCTTATCTCCAATGGATTGGTACATTATTGCTGCTATTTGGATCATCAGAAATCTACCTACACTTTTCTGGGAGAGGTACCAGCTTATCTGGATTTGCAACCATAAAACTCAAAAGGCAGAGATTATTTCTCTGCCTTTTGAGTTTTTAATCATATCAGAATCTACCTAAGCAAAATACTTATCTACGTTGACGTAGGGCAGATCAAATGCCTCGGCTACACTTGGGTATACAACATCTCCCTTAATGATGTTTAGCCCTTTTTTCAGCGGCTCAGATGCAGCACAGGCTTTTTCCCAGCCGTGATCAGCCAGTTGCAAGGTAAAAGGCAGTGTAGCATTATTCAACGCAATCGTAGAAGTGTAAGGCACGGCCCCTGGCATATTGGCCACGCAGTAGTGTACCACATCATCAATGATGAAGGTAGGATCCTGATGTGTAGTGGGCGTACAAGTTTCGATACAACCACCTTGGTCAACAGCTACATCTACCAGCACCGTGCCGGGCTGCATGTCTTGAAGCATATCGTGGGTAATTAGCTTAGGTGCTTTGGCACCAGGGATCAGTACTGCTCCTATGATCAGATCAACCCGTCCGAGCATAGCACGGATGTTGAACTCATTAGACATCATGGTATCAACATTGGCCGGTAAGATATCCGCCAAATAGCGCAGCCGGTTCAAGTTGGTATCCATGATGGTGACATCGGCCCCGAGTCCGGCTGCCATCTTAGCAGCTTGTGTGCCGACCACACCACCGCCCAGGATCAGCACTTTGGCAGGTCTTACGCCGGGAACACCGCCCAATAGGATTCCTCTTCCTTTCATCGGCTTCTCCAGATATTTAGCTCCCTGCTGAATAGACATACGGCCAGCTACTTCTGACATAGGAACTAACAGGGGCAAACTACGGTCGGGCATCTCTACGGTTTCATACGCCAGGCAAACTGCCCCCGACTTGATCATGGCGTGGGTTAACTGCTCACTTGAGGCGAAGTGGAAATATGTGAATACCAGTTGGTCTTTTTTGATCAATGAGTATTCCGGCGCAATAGGTTCTTTCACTTTCACAATCATTTCAGCCTCGGCATAAACTGATTCAATATCCGGCAGCAAGCTGGCATCTACTTCTTCGTACATTTCATCGGGGAAGCCGCTGCCTTCTCCGGCAGTCTTCTGCACATACACAGTGTGACCTAGTTTGGTCAGTTCCTGCACGCCTGCCGGGGTTAGTCCTACGCGGTTCTCGTTATTTTTAATTTCTTTGGGCACTCCAACAATCATCACTCTGAAGTTTTGCTTTCTACATGTTGTTTTCAAATAGGCTGCAAATATAATTTGAATCTGGCGTTAAATTGTCATTGAAATCGGGAAAACTTATGACGAAGAAAGGCAAGTATGAATCAGGTAAGGGCCTAAAAAAGCCCCGATGTAAACCGAGGCTGAAATGTCTTGCTTACTAGCACTTTATTTGTCTCGTAGAATAACACCATCTGCGATGAAGCTAAGACGTTTTTTAGGTTTAGTAATAGCTTCTACCTCTTCTTTGGATTTTCCAGCATCTTCGGCATAGTGACGCAGGGTTTCTACTGACACTTCGTCGTAGTAAGCGCGGCCTTCTACTACAGCAGTTTGTCCGCTAGCATCTCTAGGCACAAAAAATTCATAGTCCTTGAAACGTACCATCACCTGATCGCCATTTCCCAGGTCAAGGGTCATCCAACAGCCTTTCATCTGGCAGACGTCATTGACTTTGGCAGTGAACTTGACATGCTGCTCAATTTTTCCATCCATCTCTTTGAT
>CAZZGE010000316.1:0-4589 GCA_964653665.1 uncultured Porifericola sp.
TTAGGATGCTTTACATTGACGATCTCCAACCCGTAGGTTCTGAAAAGATCTTTTCCGCTAGAACGACTAAACTTAATGGCACCTCCAGCAATCAGCCCCGAGTTCGTATTTTTGCTGATACCCCAGATAAATTCCCTACTGTAAGAATAAGTATCTGTCTGTTGAGCCGTTACATATAATGGAAAGAAAAGACAAAAATACAGGAGTGTGCAGCCTATATTTTTTTTGTTTAATTTAGCACCCATAAAAATAAATCTAATCAAATTCACGCCTTATACAAATCTATTAACGAATATGATAGCAATTAAGTCTATATATCAGGGGAATTTAAGAACAGAAGCTACACATCTTAAATCATCTGATAAAATAATCACGGATGCCCCTACTGATAACAACGGTAAAGGCGAAGCATTTTCTCCTACTGATCTTGTTTGCGCCTCACTGGTCAGTTGTATGATGACGATCATGGGCATAAGAGCGAAAAAAAATGATATTTCTCTGCAGGGCTTAACAGCAGATGTTACCAAGGTGATGGCTTCCAATCCACGCAAGATTGCAAAAATTAAGGTTAGTTTCACATTAGATGATACCAATGCTAACGCAAAACAAATACAAATGCTTAAAGATGCTGCGCTTACTTGTCCGGTAGCATTGAGTCTAAATCCAGAAATAAACCAAGATGTTTCTTTTCACTTTTAACAAATGCAGTATCAAGCTTTGGCCTGTTGCTTAATTTCGGCGTAGCTGATCCCCATGTGTGAGTTATCATACATACACTGGCCGTCCTTTATTATTAAGACCTGAGGGGATTGATGCTGTATGTTAAACGTCTGAGCCACTGCTTCAGAAACTTGCCTGAATCTCACCAGGTCAAGAAAATACATTACAAGATCAGACATTTCTTCTTCTTGCCAGGCTCGCTCTAGTCGGTTGAGGGCCATACTGCTGATGCCACAGCGTGAACTGTGCTTAAAAATCAATACCGGATTGTGGCTAGATATTTCTTTAATTTCTTCCAGCGTATCTGGATGTTCTAGTGCATTCCAGTTCATAATAGATTTCTAATAGTACCAGATTTCACTTTCATCTTTATCATATCTGGGTTTACGAGGTTTCTCTTTTGTATGTTTTGGCTGGTCACTTTTATCAAAAATGTGGGTGATAACCAGTCTCCACCGCCGATACTTCTCTTTCTCTTCGTAAGAATTTTTTGTTTTAGACTTTAGGTAATACACACTAGGGTGCATGTCTTTCTCCGGCTTACGAATTCGTAAGTTACCTTCGTATTGATGTACTTTGGCTGATAATTTTTCAAAATTACGCGTTTTAGCTTGAGGCTTAGGTGCCTTGAGTTGCTTATAAAAAGTAGTGTAGTTGGCAGCTTTGTCTTTTTCTCTCTTTATTTTGTATATGCCAGCCTGCTGCAGTTCAGAAGCGTTAGCCCATCGTTGTTTTTCCTGACGATCAGGCTTTAGTACCTTCATATTACCCTGGTAATTTGACATGTAAAGTGCTTTGTAGCTAAACTGTTTCTCTACCAATTTAGGTGGTGCCTTTCGTATATTGCCCTGGTGTTGGTGTTGTGTTTTGGAGATTTTCTGGTGGTCAGTTGGCTTATACTGGATTTCACCACTATGAAGGATACCCACTGAGGGCGTAGCAGACTCATATTTTTGAGAACCGGCATATATCGTAGCTTTTTTCCTATTAAAGAGTCGCTGCCAGATGCTTGGACGCTCCACCGTTCCTCCTTCTTCAGCAAGAGGTGCTTCTAACTGATTATCCTTACCAGGTTGGTTGTTGTACTTTACTCTTTGACTGGGGGGCTGACGATATTGATTGAAAATCCTTCCCGGTTTTTGGATAGTTTTTGGTGGTTGATAGCTATCTATACCACCCTGGGTAGTTTTCATACTTCGGGGAGGCTTATAACTATCTATTGCTTTTTTGGAGCCGGAGGTAGATGGTGGTCTACGATAGCGATCTTTGACCCGGATTGGTTTTTTGCTAGGAGTGGGTTTTTCTGCCTTTTTCTTTTTTTTAGCTACTTTGATAGCAGGAATAATTTCGGATTGGGCATAGCATTTTTCAGGTGAGAACCATATTAGACTCATAAGAATAACAAAGGCACCTAAATATATTTGTTGTAAGTTTGAAGATTCTGCTTTTGTTGGCTTATGCACTTCGGTCTACGTCAAACGTACGAATAGTCTATTTCTTCACCCTTCCGTGCTTGTCAAATTTGATCGTAGGGCCATTCCCTATCTGATAAGCTTCTTCTTTGGTTACCTGAGAAAAAGAAGGGCAAGGCATGATATGACTTCTGCAAGACGAAAGCCAAACTAAATTCGGTACGAAGCAAAGCATCCACAGAAATGTACTTTTCTTCCGTGTGAAGCAGCGCAGCAAAATAAATAAAAAACTCATATTTAAATTTTTATTATAAAATATATAGCTATTCAAATATAAGTTGCTGCTTTTGGCTGCCCAATAGCTTTTTGTTTATTTATTACATCTATGGAATGCAGACCAGTTTAGCCCGATAAATTTTGTTACAAGTTACTCTCTTATTTGAGAAAGCTGTTTATCTATCAAAACTAAGAACCGGAAATAGAAAAGGGCAATCAAGCCCTTCATGCTATAATGTATAATGGTAGCTATTATTCTTCGCAGATACTAAACGAATGAAGTGCCAATTTCATTCAACTGGTGCTGGCTGAGATATCAATACCTTGCTTGTAAAGGGTGGTAGTCAAGATTCACTGAGCCACCGGAGGTATGCATTGTTACTGGAGCGCCTCCACCGTTCATGGTACCTTCCACGCTGTTTCTTTTGGACTCTCCGGTGAAATTATTTAAAGTGGTATTAACACGGTTACCGGCCAGATCAAGATTGATTGCCAGTCCTTCAGGAATCACTGCGTTTACACTTCCACCGCTGGTCTTTAGTGTGAGATAATCCCCGATATCTAACACAAAAGCCTTGATACTGCCACCACTGGTTCGGGCACTGATAGTGCCCCGAACGTCGTCCAGAATAATGCTCCCGCCGGATGTAAAAAGATTAATTTCACCATCAACCTTAAGTGCTCTGATTGAGCCACCACTGGTTTTACCATCAATAACTCCCTTATAACTTCTGATATCAATGCTGCCTCCTGAAGTGTTGGCAACAGTATACCCTTTAATGTCTTCAAAAGTAAGGCTACCACCGCTCGTTCTTACTTTTTGGTCACCTTCCACGCCAGTCAGGCTGATTGAGCCACCACTGGTATTGAGGTCTGATGATACGGCACGGGGTACCTCCAACTGAAATGAAATATTTAGCGAGTTACTAGCCCATCCGCTGCTCCTTCTCACTGCAGTGGCGTAGACTGTGTTACCCTGCCGGGTAATGTTGATGTCGTAATCATCAATATACTCCTCAACATCATCGCTGCTAAACCAGGAAGTACCGTTTCTACTAACGTACATCTTGACAATCACCTGGTCGCCTGATCCTCCCATGACAGAAATACTTCCGCCTGAAGTCTCTACATGAACATTGGCAGGGCCATCCACACGGAAAGACTTAATAAGATAAGGCTCACGATCATATGCTTCAGCAAAAGGGAACGAAGAGATGAAGAATGCGAATGTAAAAAGATAGATGACAGGATTTCTAAATAAAGCTTTCATAGTTTTGGTATTTTTTGAACAGTGATTTCATATTACGTACCACTTCAGTAGTGGTCTGATATTCAATGATTTAAGTGGTGAATTCTCAACATTCATTGTTCAAAAATGAACAACTATGTTCGTTACTGGACAGCATTTGATAATGCTGGATTCCTTTCTTTTGACCGATTATTACGATTGCCAAAGAAGACGATCAGCGCATAGATACCAATGACTGTACCCAGTGGAAAAAATATAAGGTAGAAACAACCAATTACCAAAACCCAGTCAAAAGCCCACTTCTTGCCTTTCATCAAAGCAACACCTATGATGAGGGAGGGTATTCCCAGTATGAGAAGTAAGAATAGACATCCGGTAAGGGTAACCAACTTTACAAACTCCGGTATGACTACCGCTTGAGGGGCATAAATATCTAGCGGAAAGGCAAAAATGAAAGTAATCGTCAGACTCATGATCAATATAAAAATAGAACCTCCAATAATGTATAAAAGCCCTAGGATTTTACGTTGATAATCCATAAAAATGATAGTTTAAGCTGTAAAGTGTGGTACTATGTTACACAAGGTACTATATATATTAAGAACTTGAAAGCGTTTGGTGATAAAAAATTACCAATTGCTGTTTCGTGCGGGCTACACTAATACATGACAGCTTGTTCCAACAGCCCAATACTTGTTTTTCTAGTGTAGCAATTTGTATATTAGTACACTAAATAATATGCGTTTAGAGATCAAATAGACCGTTTTTAGCTCCAAAATTAGTTAACTTATTTACAAATCATTACACTAGTATGAGCAGTATCTTTTCGCTGCCGAACGTGATGCTTTCATCTTCTATGACCACATATCTCCCGCCTACATTGGCCCTCGCCCCTACACGGTACTTCCCGCATTGGCATATCCAGTTCCGGA
>CAZZGE010000317.1:0-4582 GCA_964653665.1 uncultured Porifericola sp.
GTCGTCATAACACAAAAATACGGGGAACTTTTTTTCCTTATTTGTACAGCCTAGGCTAATGCAATGGAGTATTATAACCAGCCTGAGAGCAATGATTATACTCGTGAGGAAGAATTAACATAATTACACCTCCCTAACAGGAGGTTTTTTTTGCCTTCTGCAGAAATCTGCTAGATTAGTAGTTATACAACCAAATTAATTTAAATATGCAATCGACCACACAACACATCATGCACCGCGTCGTGCTGTTTTTGCTATTAGCAGGTATGATATCCGCCTGTGCCACCTCCCGAAATGTTGCCAATAGCCCGGTAGGAAGCTGGAACTATATGGTAAAAAATACGCCCTACGGGAATGTTGAAGGACAACTTATCATCAGCCAGGAAGAGGATGGCTACAGTGGTGAGCTTCGTTCCAGTATGGGCAACGTTAGCCTCAGCGACATCACCGTTGATGGTAATGAGATGAAAGCCAGCGCATGGTTACAAGGAACTGACCTGGAGTTGGCAGGCGTAGTTGACGGTGACAATATGCAGGGGACAATAGATGCCGGGAGCAACGGCAACTTTCCGTTGACTGCCAGCCGAGATAAGTAAAATTTAGCAAAAACGAAGCCTTCTGTGGAGAAGGCTTTTTCATTTATTGATTTTCGTAATGCTGCTGTGAAGAAGACTGCACTTCCCTCACTTTATCGCCAGCGTGTTCTTCGCCAAAAAATTTGTTCTGCATCAATAGTATGATCGCGACACCTACAAAGATAGAAGCATCTGCAATGTTGAATATCGGCCAAAGGGCCATGTATTTTCCTCCCCAGACGGGCACCCAGTCCGCCACACGACCTTCCCAAATATCCACATAGAACATATCAATCACCTGTCCGTGGAACCAGGGGGTAGCAGCGTCATAGGGAGCATTTTCTAGGAATACACCGTAGAAAGCACTGTCAATCACGTTGCCGATCGCTCCGCCTAGTATGAGCGCTACCGACCAAAGCAGGCCCTTATGAACTCCTTTCTTAGCCAGCATGTACAGATAATAGCCAATGCCTACCATAGCTAGTAGGCGAAACACAGTGAGAATCAGTTTACCGTATTCCGACCCAATCTGCATACCGAAGGCCATTCCAGGATTAAGGGTGTAGTGAAGTTTGAACCAGTCACCTAAGACAGGAATCTGCCCGACAATGCCCATTTCCATATTAAAATGAACCAGCAGTTTGACCGTATGGTCCAGTATGATGATTCCGAGACTTAACAGATAATATTTGTAATACTTCACTGTTGATTCAGTTAAGGTCGAGGAGGCGATAACCTCCTGCCTGGGTTATGCTTTTATTTTAACACGCAACTGCTGATTATCCATGTCCAGCGTAGCGACGCCCGGCGTGGCGACGCCCGACATGGCCATACCAGAATGGTTGGCATCTTCAGCAAGTTTATCTACAACATCCAGGCTCAGTGCCTGGGTTTCCATACAAATATAGTCTTTGTGCTTCGTAATTGCCTCATTGACCAATGATCCATCTTTTTCTACCCGGATGCGAATCTTGTCCTGTACCTCCAGTCCCATATCTTTCCGGAGGTTCTGGATGCGGTTTACCAGGTCACGGGCCAGTCCTTCCTGCTTTAGTTCGCCAGTGACTGTGATATCCAGCGCCACGGTAATATTACCTTCGCGGGCTACCGACCAGCCGGGAATATCTTCAGAAGTGATCTCCACGTCTTCCAGTGTTAGGCTGATGGTCTGATCGTCGAGTGCCAGTTCGTAGTGGTGGTCTCGTTCTATCTGATTAATCTCCTCCTGACCCAATTTGTTGATCGCTGCTGAAATTACTTTCATTTTGGGGCCATATTGTTTGCCCAGCTTACGGAAGTTCGGCTTGATTTTCTTGACCAGTACGCCCGAGGCATCGTCAATGTACTCTATCTCCTTCACATTTACCTCCGAAAGGATCAGTTTTTCCACAGATTGCACCCTTTCCCGAAATTCCTGGCTCAGTACCGGGATTAATATCTTGGATAACGGCTGACGTACCTTAATCGTATGCTGCTTGCGCAGAGAATGTGCCAGCGATGAAGCTGTCTGAGCCATCTGCATACGAGCTTCCAGTTCTTTATCCACAGCAGCTTCATTGATTTCAGGGAAATCTGCCAGGTGTATTGACTCTGCGCTTTCTTTATGCGTGATGCCGTTCAGGTCGCGGTACAGACGCTCGCTGTAGAAAGGCGCTACCGGTGCCGAAAGTTTGGCGATGGTAAGCAAACAACTATAGAGTGTCTGATAGGCTGCTTGTTTGTCTTTGCCATACTCGCCCTGCCAGAAACGCTTGCGGTTGAGGCGTACGTACCAATTGCTCAGGTCGTCTATGGTAAAGTCCATGATAAGACGGGTAGCCCGGGTCGGCTCGTAGGCGTCGTAAGCAGAGGCTACCTGCTGTGTCAGGCTGTTGAGCTTGGAGATGATCCAGCGGTCACTTTCGTTTCTCGCGGCCAGCGGTACATCCTCTTCGGCATAAGTGAAGCCGTCCAGGTTGGCGTAGAGCGCAAAGAAGGAATAAGTATTCTGAAGCGTACCAAAGTAGCGGCGCTGTATCTCCTTCACACCTTCCAGATCAAACTTCAGGTTATCCCAGGGATTGGCGTTGGAGATCATGTACCAGCGGGTAGCATCCGGCCCGTGCAAATCCAGCGTCATAAAAGGATCTACGGCATTTCCCAGGCGTTTGGACATTTTGTTACCATTCTTATCCAGCACCAGGCCGGTAGAAACCACATTTTTGAAAGCTACGCTGTCGAAGAGCATACCGGCGATGGCGTGTAGCGTAAAGAACCAGCCACGGGTTTGATCTACTCCTTCGGAGATAAAGTCTGCCGGATAGTTAGCTTCAAAAGTATCTTCGTTCTCGAAGGGATAATGCCACTGGGCGTAAGGCATGGCCCCGGAGTCAAACCATACGTCTATCAGGTCGGCTTCGCGGTACATTTTCTCGCCACTCTCGCTCACTAGTGTGATGTAATCCACATAAGGACGGTGGAGGTCTTCTTTGGCCAGGGCCTCGTTATTCTTCTTTACCAACTCCTGATCATCAGCAAAAGCGGCATTAGCTTTTTCTACCTCAGCCTTGAGTTCGGCTACCGAGCCAATACATTTGTCTTCCTGTCCATCCTCGGTACGCCAGATGGGCAGGGGCGTGCCCCAGTAGCGGGAGCGGCTCAGGTTCCAGTCTACCAGGTTCTCCAGCCAGTTGCCAAAGCGGCCGGTGCCGGTAGAAGCCGGCTTCCAGTTGATAGTGTCGTTCAGTTCCATCAGGCGCTGCTTCAGTTCGGTGGTTTTGATAAACCAGGAATCCAGCGGATAGTATAGTACCGGCTTATCAGTACGCCAGCAGTGGGGGTAAGAGTGGACAAACTTTTCCACCTTAAAAGCTTTGTTCTCCTCCTTCAGCTTGATGGCGATTTTGACGTCGGTAGATTTATAGTCAGGATCGTTTTCGTCTTCGTCGTCATAGTTTTTGACCGGCATATCGGCAAAGTCAGTAATCTCGGCCACGAAGCGGCCCTGCCGGTTGACGATGGGCACATCGTTACCGTTTTCGTCTTTCACCATGATGCCGGGGATGCCGTGATGCTCCAGCGTACGAAAGTCATCTGCGCCAAAGGTCTTGGCCAGGTGCACCAGTCCGCTACCGTCTTCAGTGGTTACAAAATCGCCGGCGACAACCGTAAAGGCCGGATCGGGTAGAGGAATGTAAGGCAGCAGTTGCTCATATTTGAGTCCTAACAGGTCTTTGCCCGAAAAAGTCTCTATGATCTCGTAAGGGATATGTTTGTCACCCGGCTCATAGCTGTCTACGCTCAGTTCGGCGGCTTTCTTGCTGAAATATTCCCCCATGCGATCTTTCGCCAGAATCACATTGACAGGTAGGTGGGTGTATGGGTTGTAGGTTTTTACCTTGACGTACTCAATTTTCTCCCCTACGGCGATGCCAGAATTGGCGGGCAACGTCCATGGTGTAGTTGTCCAAGCTAGGAAATAGACGTTCTCGTCATTTTGAACATCTTTGAATAGGAATTCTGATTCTGAATCTCGTCTTACCTTAAACTGCGCTGTGATGGAGGTGTCCTTGATGTCGCGGTAACAGCCCGGCTGGTTGAGTTCGTGGGAGCTAAGCCCGGTACCGGCAGCCGGAGAATAGGGTTGTATGGTATATCCCTTGTAGAGCAGGCCTTTATCGTAGAATTTTTTGAGCAGGTGCCAGAGGGTCTCCATATAATCCCGCTCAAAAGTCACATAGGGATTATCCAGGTCCACCCAGTAACCCATTTTGCGGGTCAGGTCGTTCCACTGGCTCTTGTATTTCATCACCGCCTCGCGGCACTTCTGGTTGTACTCTTCTACGGAGATCTTTTTGCCGGGTCCCCGGCGGCCAATATCTTCCTTGGTGATGCCCAGTTCTTTCTCTACCTGCAATTCTACCGGCAGGCCGTGCGTATCCCAGCCGCCTTTACGTTTTACCTGGAAGCCCTGCATGGTCTTGTAGCGGCAGAAAATATCCTTGATGGTACGGGCCATCACGTGATGG
>CAZZGE010000318.1:0-4475 GCA_964653665.1 uncultured Porifericola sp.
CATCCCATGCGATGACCCTTTGCTGCCAGTCTTTAAGTTGCTGTTGGTAGTAGGCTTCTCTTTCTTTTTTGATCTGCTCCAGCAGTTCATCAGCGGTGGGTAAGTTAGTTTGCTGCTCCCGCCAGGCTTTGGTGAGTTCTCCTTCAAAGGCTTTTTTAAGTACGGCCTGCCGGTAAATTTCCAGCTTTTGCTGGGCGGCTTTAAGATTAGCGATGCCATTGTCCAGTTCACTAAAAAGCTGCTCTATCTTAGATACGATGGCTCGTTGTTCTGGGAGGGGGGGAGTTGGAATTCAATTAATTCAATCTTTTTCCCGGAAATATTTGGTTGAGCACCGCCATAAGCATCTTTTTCAATTTTTTGCCTTAAAGAGTACAGCAAATAATAGATATAGCGCTTATTAACATATTTATCAGAATGGGGTTTCAGATTACCTACACGTTGGTTTTGGTAAGCCTTTTGGATTTCCTTATAGATTCCAAACTTACCTGTAGTTGCCCCAGACATGGCAATAAGGATGTCCCCATACTCTACTTTGTAATCATCAAACTCTCCTGATTCCTTTACTCTTTTTGCATGATCTGCCTTAACTAATTCTTGTTTTATATCTGATATTCTGATAATTGGTATTCCTTTTTCCTTATACTTTGTGCTTTTAAATGCATATCCATTTTTAAGTGATAATACATCTCCTAGTTTTGCTTCAATTCAATCTTCTCTCATTTGGTCTCCTGTTATCCATCCATATCCTCCAATACGGACGATTTCGCTGTAATTTTATAAGAAAAAGGTCTGGGCTTTTTAGAAGCTACTTTCATAATTTCCGGCCAGTGCTTCACTAAAATCTTTAACATTTCCCAATATGCAAAACCACCTTTGGATGGTGGCCTAAAGTAAAACATGCCTAAGTTGTATTTTTTACAAAGCGCCCTTTGGTGCTTAATCCTGTTGATGTTATAGTCCTGGGTAATAACACAAGCTCCCTGCTCGCCTGCAAGGGGGATCCAGTCTTCATCTTTGGCCCCAGCACCAAATTCCCTTTTGATGGATTCTACCTCAATGGGGTCTTTCAGTTTTAATCTACGGTTTTCGGGGGCCTGTAACAGGTTGAACCCCTCTGCCAGTACAGGAGGCATATTCTCATCAATGTATATTATCATGCGGCTGAACGGTGTTCGGCCTGACAGTATTCAATGGCATCTTGTACCTGCCGGATGTTAATTTCATACAAAAAGGCGATGTATTCCTCGCTTTCACCGCCTTTGTATAGGTTAAAAATAGTTTCCGGATAGATATTGGTACCATTAATAACAGGTTGCCCAAACTTTCTTTTAGGATCAACTGAAATGGCTTTTTCTCTGCCCAAAGGCCAGAAGCGTTCAGCCATAAGGTCATTTCCAAAATCCAGGTTTTTAAAAAATATTTTAATGAAATCCAGGTTTAACTGCCATGTACCATCTAGTGCTACAGAATGATCGCCTATTTCAAAATATACTTTTTTACCATCGGTACGCATATTTTCCAGAACTTCTCTTTGGGCAAAAGGAGAAGGTGTGTTGCTCCATTTACCAAGTGCTTCATGGGCTTTTAAAACTTGTTTCGTTTTTACACCGGCCTCTGCCAATTGCATCATGACATAAAATTCAATCAGCGTGTGAAATCCAACAGCTTTAGAGCTATCTACAGACCATGAGTAAGACTGCTGAAATTCAGCTCCCAGTTCACCATCCCAGTACTTATTCAACCAGCGGTATACTTTCTGGTAATCTAATCTCAGAATCTGGCTTATTTCCCGGAGGGTATATATGCCGTTGCCTATATCGAGTGTGTTTTTAATAGTCATGATGGTAGTGTTTATGCAAATAAACAAAATCAAGAGGCTAATGATACATTTAGCTCCTCAATTATATCATTCATTTGCTCCCCGAAGAGCTGCCACATCTTGCCTCTGCCGCCTTTGGAATCAAATGGCGTATAGTCCAGGTCGTCTACTTCCAGGTGAAAGCTGGTAGCCATGTGGTCTTTGAGCATCCGAAGCCAGGACATCTGTTCCTCTGAGAACTTAACCGGGCCGGCCTGCTTTTGAAATACCCAATCCTGGAAGTTTTTATCTACTGTCTTTTTGTATGGCGTAAGCTCTGCGTCTATGCCCGTTACCCGGCGGATCAGCGATACCAGGGCCACCAGTTCGTTTTTAGGATTGTCGCCTTTTACCTCTTCCAACTGGGCGTATGCTTCCCAAACGTAATTGGGCGCTAGTACCGGCTTATCCTGCTTTAGCTTTTCCATTACCTCTTTAATCATTTTGAAGGTCAGCTCCTTTCTGCGGTACGGCTGGTCATAAAAGATACTCAGGGCGGTAATCTCGTCTTTATTGGCTGCGATATAGCTGGCAAAATTATCCACTATCTGCCGGGCATTGTCTACCGAAGACGTGTCCCACTCCGCTTTGGTCAGTTTATCCAGGTTAACCGTATCAATGATCTGCTCATGTACCCGGCGCACGTTTTCCACGTACCCATTAAGTTCTCCGGTAAATATGGCCGCCGCCTGCTTCATTAATTCATCCTGTGCCTGTTGCTGGCAAGCCTCTTCTTTTTCGGGCGTGCGTTCCGGTTTCGGAATGCTTTTTATCAACTTGCTTGCCCGGTCTTCTATTTCGTTGGGGTCACACGCATTCAACAAGCCCTTTACGGCAGCACGTATGCTGTGGCCACCGGTGATTTCCTCAAACTTACCCTTCTCATCTTCGGTAAGCTGTTTGTCCAGGCGAATTAGCCGGTTGGCCAGTGAGGTAAACAGGTCTTCATCCCTGGCACCCATCGTCACCGCTCCCAGCAGGTTTCTCATAGGTACTGATGATTTGCGTTCCAAAGGGCGACTATCGGTTTTTTTTTAGATTTGGTAGCCCCTACAGCGTCTACAATCACAAAATGAGTTTTGGTATCCCGGGCAGTGCGGGTTACTTTTTTCAGGTCATCATATCGGATAGTACGGGTTCCCCGGCCTTTCATCTGCTCAAAGTAATTGGCGCTTTTTACATCGCGCATGGACAGCAGCACTTCCAGCGGCTTCACGTCTGTCCCTGTAGCTATCATATCTACGGTGACGGCAATCCTTGGGGCCCAGGAGTTGCGGAAGCGGTTCAGGACTGACTTGGGATCTTCTTCTATTTTATAGGTAACTTTCTTGCAGAAGTCATTGCTCTCACCAAACTCTTCCCTAACAGTCTGGATAATATCATCAGCATGGCTGTCGGTTTTAGCAAAGATCAGGGTTTTGGGTACTTCAAAGATGTTGTTTTCATCAAAGCGATCCGGAAAGATACGGGGCAACGCCTCCTTGTAGGCACGGATGATATTTCTGATCTGGCTTGGGTTCACTACATCCCTATCCAGTTTGTTGGGTGTGTAAACATAATCTTCTTCCAGACGGTCCCAGCGTTTTTTGCGGGAAAGCTTCTCTCGCTTATCTACATATTCTTTAGCTTTTATCTCAGAGCCTGACTTTGAAATTTCTGTTTCAATGGTGAATACATCATAGGGCACATTAACCCCATCGGCTACTGACTCCTCGTAGGTATATTCGCTGACTACGTTTTCTTTAAAGAAACCAAAAGTTCTTTTGTCCGGGGTAGCCGTCAGGCCCACCAGAAAAGCGTCATAGTAGTCAAGCACCTGTTTCCATAGATTATAAATAGAGCGATGGCATTCATCAATGATGATGAAGTCAAACTGCTCTATGGGGTTCTTTGCCGTATAGCTGATCGGCAGCGGCTCTTTCTTCTGCCAGTTCCACTCGGATTCATTATGATTCTTCTCTTCATCTTTTTCATCCAGTTCGGTGCCTTTCAGGATAGAATACAGACGCTGTATGGTGGATATACATACCTGGCTATCTGATGCGATATAGCTGGAACTCAGCCTCTGAACGTTGTAGAGTTCGGTAAACTTCCGGTTGACTCCGTTGGGCTGGTACTTAAGAAATTCCTTTCCAGCCTGCTCGTCCAGGTTTTAGTATCTACCAGGAAAAGTATCCTTTTGGCCTTGGCATGAGCGAGCAGGCGATATACAAATGAACAGGCAGTGAAGGTCTTACCCGCGCCGGTAGCCATCTGTATCAGGGCTTTAGGCCGATTATCTTTGAAAGACATCTCCAGGTTACGGATTGCCCGCTCCTGGGCAGGCCGCAGACCTTCAGCATCCAGTTCAGGCATTTTGGTGAGGCGGTCTCTAAGCGTATCCCCCTGCTTATACCATTCCAGTAGCGTTTGAGGCTGGTGAAAAAAGAAAACAGGACGTGATCTAGGCTTCGGGTCCCGGTAATCGGTGAACCTGGTTAGTACGCCGGTAACCCCCTGGAAAATGTCCGCGATATTGCCACGGATGCCAGTGCTTGGAATGGACTTACTGACAAAGAGATCATGCGCTTCAAGAGTGCCTGCGATCAGCGCCTCAAGCACTGTGACCGTAAGA
>CAZZGE010000319.1:0-4468 GCA_964653665.1 uncultured Porifericola sp.
AAGCTCTGGGGTAACGGATTCTTGCCTTCTCAGTACCAGGGTGTGCAGTTTCGCTCCGGTAAAGACCCGGTATTGTACCTAAACGATCCGCCCGGACTCAAGAAAAACAGCCGCCGACGGATGCTAGACTATCTTAAGGAACTACACCAGATTCAGTACGAAAAAGTGCATGACCCTGAGATAGGGGCGCGTATTGCTCAGTATGAAATGGCATACCGCATGCAGACCTCTGTACCGGATACCATGGATATTTCCCAAGAGCCGGACTACATCTATGATATGTACGGACCAGATTCACGAAAGCCCGGTACTTTTGCGGCAAACTGCCTGTTGGCCCGGAGACTGGTGGAGCGAGATGTCAAATTTGTACAACTCTACCACCAGGGATGGGATCATCACGGTAACTTACCTAACGACATTAAGACTATGGCAAAAAGTACTGACCAGCCGTCAGCAGCTCTCATCATGGACTTAAAGCAACGTGGCCTGTTGGAAGATACACTGGTGATCTGGGGAGGTGAATTTGGCCGTACTAACTACTCGCAGGGACGCCTGACACCAGAGAGTTATGGTCGCGATCATCACCCTCGCTGCTTTTCTTTATGGATGGCGGGGGGAGGCGTCAAAAAAGGCTTCAGCTATGGTGAGACCTGCGAATTTGGCTACAACATCGCCAAAAACCCGGTACACGTACATGACTTTCAGGCGACATTAATGCATCTCATGGGGGTGGATCACGAAAAACTTACCTTTAAGCACCAGGGTCGTCGTTTCCGCCTGACTGACGTACATGGCAAGGTGGTGAAAGATTTAATCGCTTAACACCTCCAGACTGATAGGAAAAGTATCTTAGTAATTGATAAACTAGATCATGCCTGCATGAAGAGGGTATATTCCCGAAGAAGGATTATTTTGAATTTTCAAGCCAGAGGCCCTTACAGACATTGGTCGCTCCCATCCTTGTAAGCTACCAATATTATTCTTCTTCAGGTTTTTTGCTCTGCCAAAAAGGATACCTCCGACTCTCGGATTCTAGGCCGTGTTTGATGAGTTGCAAGAACCTGATTTAAGGCGGATAATAACAGATAGCACTATTGTAAGTGCCCATCGCCCAGCGAACCGTCAGCATGCGGCAGTGCAAAAAAAAGTGCCGCCAAGGGGATGGAGCAGTAGGAAAAAGCCGGGGAGGTAAAAGTACATACCAGGGTGGATGCATCAGGAAATCCTCGTCGGGATCATACAAACAGTAGGGCACGCCCACGATATAGGTACTGCTCCATATTTGATTGTGAGGGAAACTACCGAAGCAGTGATGGATGATAGAGCTGATGACAGTGACGAGTTTCTGACTTTGAATACACATATGGGGGCTCAAGCAGTCATTCCTCCCAAAGCTTACAACATTCAACAAAGCGATTATGACGAAAAAATGTGTGCAAATCGTAACCAAGTGGAGTACCTCTTCAACCCAGCTAAACACAGTACCATAGGTTAGCCACTCGTTATAAAAAAACAGTACGTAACTACTTGGATTTCTGGCATCAAGCCAGTTATATCCTCTTAATTTTACAAATGCCAACACGCCCTAACCTACGTGAAGCTCTTCTATGATAAAAAAACCATCATTTCCCTGTTTCTGGTAGAGAGGCATAAAAATCATTCCATCATGAGGGGCTGCGATTTCCCCGTTTTTATCACGAGCCAGAGGCTCTCCCCGGCTTATAGGTTTAAAGTTAAAGTATCCGGGCTTCATGCAAAACTCACTTCCCTCATGTACCATATGCATGGAGTTGACTTTTACCTTTTGGGGTAAATCACGTGAATGCTGGCCCAACGTAGCGCGGTATTGATCAAGAAATGTTGGTGTCAAACCTTTGACAGCTCCGGATTCGTGCAAAAGGATCCAGATACCCGCTTCGTGCAAGTCAACTGCTTCCTGGCTACCGATCTGTCCTCCCTCAAAGGCCAGTCCCAGGAAACCTCGGTCGCAAGCATGCATGGATAAAGTGCCTTTGAGAAAGCTTTCCAGGTTAATGATCACTGGTAATTTGAGCGCTTCTGTCAGCGGGTGTGAGGCAAAGTATTCGGGTACAATGACAAAGTTACCCCGGGCGGCTGACGTAGTATGAAGATCTACCAGAATTTTGATAGGGTTTTCCAATTGAGAAAAGTCGTCTATCAACCGGGTCATCTCCAGAGCTTCGTAATCTTCCGCACTCCTGAGGTGGGCCTTTTTTGAGCGAAGGTACTCTAAGTGGGAAACAGTAAAACTACGATTTAGGTCGTAGTTTATAAAACGTTCTCCAGCTTTTAATGCCGGTTGGTTACCCCGGATGGCCACGATGGTACCGGTTACTGTCATAGCCTCCTCTGCTATTCGCTGAAAAACCCGGTCAAGGGCTTGTAAGCTTTCCTGTTCATTTCCGTGCAGCCCTCCGATCAACAGCACTAGGGGCCCCTGTTGTTTTCCATTGATCTTACCTATAATCCTATTCATGCATTGTTTGATTGTCTAATACGTTCAATAAACTAGCGGTTACGTTCAAAAAGTTACCTTCCGAAATGATTCCGACCAGGCTGTTTTTCTTTACCACCGGAAGGCAGGCAGCCCGCCTTGATTTCATAATACGCATAGCCTCGGCTACTGTTTTCTCAGGAGTGATCGTAATCGGTTCTTTGATCATCAGGTCGCTGACTGTCTTCGGTACTCTCTTTTTGTTCTCATTCTTATCAATCAGGTATCGGAGCATATTTCGCATAGAAAGCAGTCCTACAAGTTTACCCTTTTTATCCTCTACAGGAACAAAACGTATTTTCTGCCAGTCCATAATATTTGCAACCAGTTCAGGAATATCATCCTTTTCTACGGTAAATACATCCCGGGTCATAAACTCCTCCACTAACAGGGAGTCCGGTGACCAGGCCCGAGAATCGTCTTTTGTAGCTATCTTCCACTGGCTTACCGGGGCGCGGGTTCGCTGATTACGAATCATAGCAGATGTAAGTGTGGATGAAACTTCATCTTTCATAACCTCTTTACTCAGTCTGTTAAAAGAAGCAATCACCCAGTGAGAACCATTATGTCCGGTACCGTTTCTTTCTTCAATGATAGACATATATTTATCAATATCCTCATCGGCTACTTCCCTGTATTCCAGACCATATCGGGCTACCGGAAGCAGTTCTTTCGCTATGAGATCTTGAACGCTCACTTTTTGTCCTTTAAACCATACCATATCAGCACCATGACCAGCAAAACAGGCATTGATAAAATTGGAGTTTGCATCGTCAAAGCTCATCATTCGGGTGATGTCTCCATACTCCTGCGCATAGCCTTCAATCAGCCCCAGCCAGAAAGCAGCATTAGCCACTTCATCCGCTACCGAAGGCCCTGCCGGTAAAATGCGATTTTCAATCCTCAGATGCGGACGTCCGTTTGGACTGACACCGTAGCAGGCCCTATTCCAACGATAAACCGTTGAATTATGCGTCATCAGGCTGTTTAGCTTAGGTGTAATCCCCTGATCTAGTTTTTCCATCACATCTACGCACTGGTCGGGCATAAGCATCGGCCGGTAACGAACAATATCTTCACGGTAGAGGTCCATGACACCGTGTTTGACCCACTCGTTGCCAAAAGTAACGCGGGGACTGCGATCCCGGAAGTGCTCCGAAGCACGTCGTGTATCTACTGATTGCTGGAAAAGGGCAATGCGTGTCTCATTCCAGAGCCGCTTACCAAACAGCATCGGAGAGTTAGAAGCAAGTGCAAGAACCGGAGCAGCCACTGCTAAGGCGATATTGTATTTTGTCTTAAAATCCTCGGGGGCTACCTGCAAATGTACCTGGAAACTGGTGTTACAAGCCTCCAGCAGTGCCGAATCGTGTTTAAAATAAAGCTCGTCAATACCGCGGATACGCAATTCGTAATAATTTCCCCGCATCTTTTTGATGGCCTTGATGATGGCATCGTACCGCAGGAGAGGCGTCAGGTTACGCATCTCCACATCTGTCTTTCTTAGGGTAGGCAGTATGCCGGTAATCACTGTATCAAACCCCAACTCATTTTCCCAGGGCTTCAGGCTATCCAACTTCTGATTGGTAATTTTCTCAAGCTCAGTAAGACAGCCACCCGTAAACTCGAGGGGCGGCAGGTTGACTTCCAGGTTAAATTTGGCTATTTCGGTAGTAAAGCTGGGGTCATCTAGTTTAGCGAGTACTTCCTGCGATATGGGATTAGGCTTACAATGGTGGTTGACCAGACACATCTCCTGCTCTGCACCGATGTGAACAGGGGTGGTATTGAACCAACCATTTTCCAGCATGTACTCCAGGCCCTTCAGGTCCTGGAGCATTTGCCGGGTATTTGTATCTATATCTTTCTGAGAAGAGATGAGTTTTACATTAAGTGTACCCATGCGGTAGAGTTACTTGCGGTTGATTTTTGAGAAGTCTTAATCTAATAAAT
>CAZZGE010000320.1:0-4461 GCA_964653665.1 uncultured Porifericola sp.
GTTGATGAAGGGCAATCCTTCTGCCCCGTCGTTCCCTACCACAAAGTGTGTCACCGGACTGAAATACAGCTCGAAATACTCTTCTCGTACCCCCAGCACATCACGCGGCTGACGGAACAGGGTATTCCAGATGCCCTTTTGGGGCTTAGCGATCAGGCTGTCGCTGTACTCCCAGTTGTCCTGCTTTAGGTAAGTCAGGTTAAAGCGGTCCGCTGCCGAAACCGGGGCATAGTCCAGGGAGTCCAGGAAACGGGCAATCTTCTCCCGTTGGAAGGGACGCACTGTGGAATTAAGCTCATCCGACCAGTGGCCCTGCAGTAGTTCGTAACGCTGCAGCAGGTCGTAGTAAGGTTCCTGCAGGGGCGCGTAGGAGCTCTGAGCCGTAAGCGTTAGCGGGAGTGAGCTAAAGAAGAATAGGAGACAAAAAAGAGCTGTTTTCAAGTGCTAACGATAGCTTTAGGGCGCTTCCTGCGCCGGGTTCTTTTTTGCTGGCTAAGATAACGCAGGATGAACAAACCTGCCAGATAAAAGGGTAACATCGGGATTTTATAGCGCACCAGGGAGCCGAAGTTATAGGTAGAGATACCCACCGCAAAGCTAAAAGCCAGGGCAAAAGCCAGGCAAAAGGTGATGATGGGTTTGGCGGTAAAGTATTTGAGGAGATTCCCCACGCCCGCCTGGTAGATCACCCAGAGGGTCAGCAGCAGGGTCGCCAGGCTCTCCAGGGCCGACAGCAGCATGACTATGTTATGCGCTTCCCAGAGGTACGGGCGAAAGAGCGTCACGTTCACCGCCAGGGGCGCCTTACGTAACATCCCCACCGGGCTGAAGTCAAAGTCATCCCCAAGCGTATAGACCGAACCTCCTTGCTTCTCACCTACGTAGGTGAGGTAGCGTGCGGTGATCTCCGCCGTTTCGGAAACTTTATCCAAAGAATAGCGGGCATTGTCTTTCCCGATCTCCTGCATGACATAGTAACCCAAGGCTCCTCCTATTACCAACATGAACGGAGCCAGCCCGATACGGATGATCGGGGAGCGTATTTTTTCAGCATTAGCCAGGAAGATCCAGAGGATCGCTGCCGGCAAAAAGCAGAGCACGATGTATATCTTGATAGAGTAAATGGTATAGAGCGCCAGGAAAAGAATGAAGCTGGTTTTGAACAGAGCCCTTTTCCGGATAAACAGCTCAATGATCGCCCAGGTAGCCCAGCCCAGGGCTCCTAGTGTGATGGTATCTTTCAGGATACCCGACCCCCAGAAGAAGACCGAAGGAATAAAAAGCATGGCAATGGCAAACTCCCGGTGCAGACGGGGAAACAGGCGATAAAAGCTGCGGTACATAGCCCATATGCCCGAAAAGCTGAGGGCAGCGAAGAGCAAAGCATTGGCAGCGTAAGTGTGGGCAGTCAGCAGACTGGCTAAGGCAGTTACTTTGATCACAAAGTATTCGGTAGGCGAGCCAAACCAGTAGAGGCGGGTGGCATACTCAAAAATAGACGGGGTCATTTTACCATCGGCCAGGAATAGTTGCAAACCGGCCAGGGGCTTCTCAGTCAAGGCTTCAAAGACGATCCCTGCCTGGTGGAAGTAATTACCTGTATCTCCTCCTACCTGTCGTCCATTTCCATAGTAAAACTGATAAATAAGACCTACCGCCACCCCCCCGATGAGCTTCACCGTCAGACCGGGCAGGAAATAGCGCCGGGTATTACGGTCGGTAAACTGCGGCCGCAGCATGAAAGCCAGCATGTAGATGATGCCCAGCCATACGGGCGTAATGATGAAGTCCTGAAGGCCCATGCTGCAAGATAGGCAATTTCCGTACTAAAATTCCAGTAGATTGCCCTGGTAAAAATCCAGTACTTTGAGGCTGAAGATGTAATTATATTTTGCCCGGATCAGGTCGGATTCTGCCTGGTTGAGGTCGTTCTGCGCCTGGTTGAAGTCTACCGCGTCAATCGCGCCTATCCGGTAGCGGGTTTCGGTATTGCGAAAGGCTTCTTCCAGGGAAGCCACTCTTTGCAGGTTGGCGGTGTAACTCTTGGCCTGTACCCGGGCGTCCAGGTACCGCTGCTCAATGGTCTGCCGCAGTTGGTTCTGCTGATTGATTTCCTCCAGGCGGGCACTTTCCAAATTAAGGCGCGCATTGGCTACTCCGGAGCGTACCTGCCAGTTGTTAAAAATAGGAATGCGCATGTCAATGCTCACAAAGCGGCGGAAGTTAAAGTCCAACTGATTGAGGTAGGTATTCTCGGTAAACTCATTGGGTATCTGGGTCTCGGTCAGGACTGGGATGCGGGTACCACCGGGTACGTCGGGGATCAGGCCGCCCGGCACTTCCAGAAAGTTGCCGGTCGGGATGACCTGGGTGATGTTTTCGGTACCCGCCCGGGGAATCTGGTCCGGTGCAATACTAGAGTACTGAGAAAAAATCCCTGCCGACAGCGAAATGGAAGGATAATGTCCTCCCTTGGCTACTGCCAGCCCATAGCGGGCACTTTCTACCTGCAGGGCCGTTCCCCGGATACTGGCCCACTGCTGTACCGCAGCATCGTAGACGGCAGTGGCGGAAGGGGGTAGTATGTCCAGCGAAGGATCAGGCAATTCAGGAATGACGATCTCTATAGGCTGACTTTCGGGCAGTTGCATGAGCTGTTTCAGATTCAGGCGAGCCAGCTCCAGGTCGTTCTCGGCATTCACTACGTTCAGTTCATCGCTAGCCAGTTGGGCTTCCAGTTGCAGGCGGTTGGCTACGGGCAAGGCTCCTGCCTCCACCAGTTTATCTGTACGCTGGAGTTGCAGCTCAGTGGTTTGACGCTGTAATTCTGCTGTTTCCAGTAATTCCAGGTTGAAGAGTATTTGCGTATAGGCCTGGATCACGTTGAGCGTAACCTGATCCTTACTGGCTTCCAGGTCAAATTGGCTTCCCTGTAAATCTACCCGGTTCTGCTTGAGCGTGTTGAGTCGCTGCAGTCCGGTAAAGAGGGGCAGGTTGGTCGTCAGGCCCATATTCTGTTGCTGCACTGGCCGGTCTACGTACTCATTGCTAAATTGGTTGATGGTACGCCCCACGCTGTAGGAAACGCTGGTATTGGCATTCAGCGATGGGGCAAAATCGGCCTTTGACTGTGTCAGGGCCACCTGGTTGCTCAGCACCTGTAGCTCGGTCTGCCGTACGCTGATATTATTTTTAATGGCCCGGTTGATACTCTCCTGCAAGGTGAGCACCATAACGTCGTCGCTGGTTCGGGTTTGAGAAAAAGCAGGGGCTGCTAAAAAAGTGAATAAGAGCAGGGTTAATGTTTTCAGTCTCATGCGTTTAGGTTATCGCTCCTGTTTGAGTTTTTCCAGAAAAGCTTCTCGGTATACCTCACCAATAGGGATTTCCACTTGCTGGATGTGTACTTTACGCTTTTGTACGAGGGTGATACGTTCAAAGTTCACAATAAAGCTACGGTGTACCCGAACAAAATTATCGGGTAGTTCTTCGGCCAAGGTTTTCATACTCATGAGCGAGACGATGGTCTTACCATCGGTGTGGATTTTGACATAGTCCTTCAGCCCTTCAATGTAGCGAATTTCGTCATACCTGACTTTGATGATGTCATACCCTGATTTGACAAACATATATTCCTTGGGTACGGGTGGCCCGGGGTCAGAAGCCACGGTAACTGATTCTGTTGGCTGCAGATTGATCTGCTGGTAAGCTTTGTTTACTGCCTTCAGGAAGCGTTCAAAAGTAAAAGGCTTCAGCAGGTAGTCCACCGCATCCAGGTTAAAACCTTCCAAGGCATAATCGGAGTAGGCGGTGGTAAAGATCACCTTAGGGCGTTTGTCCAGGCTTTTGAGAAACTGCACCCCCGATATCTGGGGCATCTGTATGTCCAGGAAAATCAGCTGAATATTTTCATGATGCAGCAGTTCCAGTGCCTCTACAGCACTCTGGCAGGTTTTGACCAGTTCCAGGAAAGGCACCTGGGCAATAAAATTTTCCAGCACATCCAGTGCCAGCGGTTCGTCGTCAATCGCGATGCATCGGATCATGGCGTTAGGTTTAGCTTTAGGTCAACAAGAAACTGAGCGTCTTTTTCAGTGATACCCAGGCGATGGCGCTCAGGGTAGAGCATCTCCAGGCGCTTCCGGATATTGGCCAGTCCAATGCCGGAATGCTTGTCCTTTACGTGCCCGTTGCGGGTAAAGGTGTTCTTTACCTTAAACTCCAGTTGGCTGCCTACTACTTTAAGGTCAATATGAATGTTACCTCCCTGCCGGAAAATATCGCCGTGCTTGAAGGCATTTTCCACGAAAGGCTCCAGCAGCATAGGTTCAATTTTTCTGGTTTCCAGATCGCCTTCGTGAGAGAAACAAACCTGTTTGTGATCCTTGAGGCGTAGCTTCTGCAGATCAATGTAGTTGTGCAGGTGTTCTACTTCTTTGCTCAGGCTGATTTGCTCGGACG
>CAZZGE010000321.1:0-4427 GCA_964653665.1 uncultured Porifericola sp.
TCATGTCACTCAATGTTTATCTTAAGAGAATCAGCAGGTTAGATCAACTAATTAGCAGAAAAGCTACCGGTACGCCCAAACAACTGGCCGACAAACTGGGTATCTCCAAAAGAATGCTGCACGAATATCTACTCTGTATGAAAGACCTGGGAGCAGAAATTCACTACTGCCGACACTCACAAAGCTATGTGTACATGAACGGGGAGAGGCTGGAAACAAAATTCAAAAAAAATTCCTGAGTGTGATATTATTGCATCGGTAGTGCTTTACTTGTGGTTAGCATGCATAAAGTGTGGTTGGTAGAAAACAATGTGTGGTACAATTCTAGACACCTTGACTATGGAAACATCTCTCAAAAATAACCCTTCCGAAGCGGTGGAAGTACTGCTGAAACGCCTGAAAGCAAAATTCATGGATTATTCTATGAATAGTTTAAAGGGTTGCACAGCAAATTGTCTTTAAGCTGCTCGGAGCGACTCCTGTAATTTTGTCCACTTATCGCTCAGATTCAATACCCTGAGGTTTAATATATTTTGGGCACCCTTTTGGGTCCACCGTTGACCGGAAAGTTGCAACCTTTTTGACTGACAGTTCTATGAACTGCCTCCATGGCTCCCGAAACAATCAAAAAGCCTCTTTTCAGATACGCTGGATAGTTCATACGATGCTCATTATTCTTAAGGTATTGGAGTAGTTTTTCTTTTTCCGATGCTGTTGTTTTGGTTTTCTCAGGAAGTTGTTCAATCATCCAGATCAATGCTTTCCCCCCTCTGGTCTTCAAGATATCCCCTTGCCTGCTCAACCAATCCTGATGTTGCTTCCTGTTTGGGAAGTATAGCTTTTTAAAACTAGGTAAAACTTTCCTGCTCAGCCAGAACGATGCAATGAGCAACTCAGATCAACTGGAAGCAGTACAGACGCTTGCCGCTCGTCCTGATTATGGTTGGATGCTGACGCAGGCCTTGAAAAGAGGCGATATAGCTAAAGCAGATGTACTAGCCTATGTGGCTCGTCAGTTACGCTGGGTAGTAGGCAGCGGCTTTGTGGAGAGGTATGGAAGCCTATTGACGAAATGAGTGGTAATCTGGCAGCGGCTTATGACAATACCACAGCCTTCTGACCAAAGAAGCGCTGCTGAGTGCTAATGCTGCCAACGGGCGAGTGCCGTTTCAGCGCAGTTGCGGCCCCTGCCATCAACTGTATGGGGAAGACAGTAAGATCGGCCCGGACTTGACCGGCTAACCGTACCAATGTAGACTACATCCTCAGCAATGTGCTCAATCCCATCGGGGAGGTACAGGACGACTACAAAATGCTGGTGGTGACCACTTGCGACGGACGGACATATACCGATAACCTGGTGGGAGAAAATGAACGCAGATTACCATCCGCACCATCGGGCAGGAAGCACTGCAGATCAGCAAAGCCGAGATACAGTCGCAGGAAACCACCGAAAGTTCGCTGATGCCGGTTGGTCTGTTTGAAACCTTGACTGAACAGGAAGTGCTTGATTTGGTGGCTTACCTCTGCAGTTCCGAGCAACTGAACTTACCTTAGTCAGTGGTATGCCCGAGGGGGCATGTTACCGGTAAATGGTCACAATAGTTTTTGTGAAAGAAGTACTCGAGCATAATGTAGATTTTGTAGATCAGTCGGGTTCTTTTATGATTTTGTTGAAAAAGAATTATATTTAAATGTAAAGTTTAAAAAGATGACAATCTACCCTATGCTGAAGGAAGCAGATAAGCTCGATATTTTACATGTCAAAAGAATCAAGGCTGGAAAAACAGATAGCTTCGATCAGATGTATCGAAAGTATTTTCCCCGGCTTTTCGCTTTCAGCATGCACCTGACGCGCTCTCAAACGGATGCCGACGAGATAGTGCAGGAAACCTTTATCAAAGTCTGGGAAACTCGTGAGCGGCTCAATTCGGATCTGCCTTTCGCCGCTTACCTTATCAAAATTGCCCGGAATCTTATTTACAACAAAACTACCAAAAGGCTCCGCGAGGCTGACCTCGCATTCAACTATTCGCAAATCCAAAGCAACACCAGCGAAGTAACCAGCGAAGAGGTCAACTATAATTCGCTCAATTCACTCTTATCAGAAGTGGTCAATCAACTACCGTTTATGCAGAAGAAGGTATTTACCATGAGCCGCCTGCACGGCATGAGCAACCAGGAGATCGCCAGTCGGCTCCAGCTTTCACAAAGCACGGTAGAGAACCACATCAACCTGGCTATCCGGAAACTGAAAAACTTACTGCTGAAGCACGAGGTTTACCTTGTTCTTTTTTTATTCATATAGCTTCTTTACAAAAGCGTGTCTTTCCATGGATCTTTTCTCCTGCGAAATCGCAGCTTCCCCACTATTACGTTCAATGATCTTTTCTCTTTGTTAAATCTCATCTAACAGTTCTTGCTGAAAAGTAAAAATCTTGTAAATATCTTGAGGGTGTTAGGTGCAGCCTGCTTTTCAGTTGTATTCCTTTCAAAAGCACCAATAAAATCCTCGAATGAAAGACCAGGATCTCATAGATAAATTTTATCGTGGCGAATGTAGCCCCGAAGAAGCCCGGCAGGTCAGGCGTTGGTTTGAAGACCAGAAAGAGGGCGAAGCCAGGGTGCAGGATATGTGGGAGTCGTTTGAGCATGAAACACCCGTTTTGGAAGAGGATTCAAACCGAAACTTGCAGCGGATTCATGTTTTTATCAAGCCTACTGTAGATCAGGGGCCTTTCTGGCTATTTCGCAGCCAGTGGCTCAAGGTAGCGGCGATTATTACACTGGCTTTTGTAGCCTCTTATCTTTTGGTGCCACAATTACTCGAGCAACCGCAGATAGTAGCAGCCCAGCAGATTATCAAAGAAAATCCGCTCGGACAGAAATCTACTCATCGTCTGCCGGACGGTACGGTGGTCAGCTTGAACGCCGGGAGCCTCATCACCTATCCGCAGTTTTTTGATGATAATATTCGCGAGGTCAAGCTGCAGGGAGAGGCCTTCTTTGAGGTAACCGAAAATGCTGCGCGGCCCTTCATCGTCAGCGCCAACGGACTGGATGTACGGGTGCTGGGCACCAGTTTTAACGTCAGGGCTTTTGAAGAGGATCAGGAAGTGCAGGTGGTACTGGCTAGCGGTAAGGTACAAGTGAGCCATCAGCAGAGCAATGCTGAAGCTTATCTCTCGCCGGGAGAAGAAGCCATTTTTGAAAAAGAAAAGCAGCAGATGCGTAAGCAGCCGGCCAACCTGAAAGCAGCCCTGGCCTGGAAAGATAATCAGATCGTCTTTGAAGATGCTGCGGCCCATGAGGTATTTGATGCACTGGAACGCTGGTACGGGGTGCAGATCAACTATCAGGCGCTGCCCGAGAATGCCTGGAATTTTACAGGCCGTTTTGAGGACGAGAACCTGGAAAACGTACTGACCAGCATCAGCTATGTCAAAAAATTCAGCTTTCGCATAGAAGGCAAAAATGTATTGATCATACTTTAATTTATATGTATATGCACTCAGATACGTCATAAAGAAACCGGCAATACCATGTATCACCGGTCACTAGCGATTACATATAAGACAAAGACAGCTCGGCCAAAAGATGTCACTTTGTCTGCATATGACTGCTATTGCCTAAGCAAAACCTAAGTTTTACTCAAACATTCTAAACTATGAAATTTAGCCTACTAAAACTACTTTTGATGAGCTCAAAGTTGATGGCTTATGGCTTGTTCGCGCAGATTCTCCTATTCAACCTGCTACTGGCATCAGACGGGAGCGCCCAGTCACCTGATAATGTCAGGGAGGTTATAATATCTGTTGACTATCGCGACGCAAGTCTCTCCGAGGTTTTTCGTGACCTTGAAGCCAAAACCGATTTTAATTTTGTCTACGATCGTAAAGATATTCCCCGGAAAAGAATCGCGATTAACCTCCAGAATGCTTCTGTCGCTGAAGTGCTGATGGAGGTCTCCCGGCAGGCTGCGCTGGGTTTCAAACAGGTGAACCGTAATATCAACGTTCAAAAACTCACGGGCAGGCCTGACCAGCAGAGTGTCAGCATTGTCTTGGAGCAAGACATCAGCGGTCAGGTAACTGATGGCGAAAGCGGCGACCCGCTGCCGGGCGTCAATGTACTGGCTAAAGGAACTTCTTCCGGTACTGTGACGGACATAGAGGGCAGATATAATCTCAGCGTAGCTGATGACATAAGTGCCCTTGTTTTTTCTTCCATTGGCTTTACTACGGAAGAGGTACAGATCAACGGCCGAAGTACCATTGATCTTGCGCTAACGCCTGATATTCAGGCGCTCTCCGAGGTGGTAGTTGTGGGATATGGAGAGCAAGAATACCGTGATTTAACCGGTTCTATAACTGGCATTGATGTTGAAAAACAAGAAAATCTGCCAAACACTAATTTGATTCAATCAA
>CAZZGE010000322.1:0-4408 GCA_964653665.1 uncultured Porifericola sp.
AATAGTAGCCTATGCCTCCAAATCTAAAAGTTGCATTTATTGGTTGAATTCAAGGTTAGATAAAGGTTTTAGCCTGACTATTTCTTTATTGATAAATCTGAACCGTATACTCTCTATCACTTCCTGATTGATCTTGTCAATAGTATCAGATACCGCCTGTTTGCTAACAATTCTCTGACCCTTAATATGCAGAAGTATATGTACTTTGACTTGCCTGGAGCGGGTAGTTTTAGCAAAGTAACTTTTCAACACTTCAAATTCAGGGCGTATGTCCAGATTGGTGACTTCAAAACTCACCTCTTGTTGCAAATCCGGCTCAAAGTATTGAAAAGTTACGGCAGCAGGTAAAAAATTATCTTTTCCCAGGGAAGATGGATTGTTTTTTCTATCGTGTAAGTGGCTTGTTGATTGAAGTGATTTTCTAATGTGCTCTTTTCAGTACGCACTTTAGATAGGTCTCTCCGTATGACTGAAGGGAGAATACGGGAGGTATTTAACGATCGGAAATCAATTCTTTCTATATTGTAAAACAGGAAAGAGTGTTGTTGCTGAAACATCTCAGTCTCTTCCTCCTGTGCAGCATAATTCAACACATCGGCTAGCAGCGTGCCACTTTCTTCGTGAAAATTGAATCACTCTTATTCTCCAACATGTCCCTGCTTGTAAAGCCGTTATCCATTCAGGTAATCCCAGATCATCTAAGGATAAAAATTCATCTTCCGGATTAAGATAAGCTTTGTCTGCATCAAAGGTAAGAATCAACTCCTCATGCTCTTTTAAAAGGCCTTGCTTGCGTAGATTCTGGTAGTGACGGTTTCTCTTTTTAAACTGTTTTTCCAAATAAGCTATCTTCCGGTCACGATAGTCATAGATAACAGGGGTAAACTCTGATCTTTGTACTCGTCCTATATACTGCACCAGCTTACCTTCAAAGGCAAAAGGATAGGCAAGTATCAGACAATCTATATTATGTAAGTCTGTACCTTCTCCAAACAATTGCCCCGTGGTAATGAGCACCTGAAAATGCCCGGCTTGCAATTGCTGCCACTTGGATTTTCTAACGGTAGCCGCATCATCTCCACTCAGCGTAATAGTCTCATATGATTGTTTCAGGTATTGATTTAAACTGTCTATATGTTCTTTGCGCTCGGTGAGCACTACTAATTTTTTCCCTGCTGTTACTTCTCTTTCAATATCCTGAAGAATTAATCGGTTTCGTAGGCCATCGTGAATGAGCATCTTATACAGAACTTCCGGAGTATCTGTTTTTGAATCGAAAGGAATATCCAGACTTGTTTCTCGAATTATGATCTGTACTTCTTTTCTTACTTCTGGCAGGTCAGGTTTTATTTCCGCGATCTTATCACCCAAGTGGACAAAAAGGAGTTTCTCATCATTGTGCTTGCGGAAAGGAGTAGCAGTTAGCCCATAAAGATAATAAGTAGATAACTGACTGATGGTTTCCCGAAAACTTTTAGCAGGGACATGATGACATTCATCCATCAGGATTAGGCCGAACTGTGAGGAAATCGAACGATTGGCCAAAGCCTTTGACAAACTCTGCATCATGGCTACAGTGATATTAGCACTTATTTTTACCTGACCTTGGGCTATCTTTCCTATCTCATGTTTTGGGATACCTAAAAAGGATTCAATACGTTCTACCCACTGATCATAAAGCTGCTTTCGGTGCACAACGATCAAAGCAGGCTGACACTTTTGTGCGATGATGGCTAACCCCATGATCGTTTTACCCGATCCAGGAGGTGCTACTATAATACCATAATCTTTTTTATCGGTTGCTTCAAGTGCAATGTTCTGATAATCTCTTAGTGAAAAATGAGAACGGAATTGGACGGCAGGTAGTTTTTCTCTCTGGTCTGTAAACTCATACTCAATCTGTTTTTTTCTACAAAACCTGAGTAGCCTACCAATGAAACCTCTTGGAATGACTACTTCCTGTTCTGTTTCTTCAATGGAGCTGAAATATTTTTCAGTACCCCAGGCGTTCTTTTTTTGCTTTCTTTTTAGCTGATACTGGCTACTGACAAAGTTGAGCTCATCTTTTAGAAACTTGATCAGTTCAGCAGGCATGTAATTTTTGTGGATGAAAACTTTATTATCCAACCTGATACAAAGCTTGCTATTGGAGGTAGGTAATGATTCTGGAATATGACCACCCTTATGCTCTTGTAATGAGGCAAAAATAGTATCTAATTGAGCAGTAGATACTTTTTCTATTGTTGAAAGAAAGCTCCATGGATCTGAATAAGGAAGAAGCGTTTCTGGATGGATAAAACAAGAATTGCCCTGAGCCAATGCTTCTTGGTGAAAAGGTAAAGCTATAAGATTACCGAATCCTTTACCGGATAAATAATCTTGATTAGGGAATAAGCGGTCAAAGCTGGCATTTTTATCAAAAGCTGAAACAATACCAGCCTCTTCAAGTAAATGCGTAAAGACCTTACGGCTTTTATATGCTGAATAAGGGGCATCAAAGAATAACCATACATGACCACCTTCTCCTGAGCGAGAACGTTCCAGATAAGCAGGAAGACCAACATCTTGGCAACAACTAATAAGTTTTCTACATGCTTCAACCCAGTTTTCCTTATCAAAGTCTGCAGCAATAATGAAGGAAGTGTTGTCTTCCAGCAAAGGATAGATCCCTATGAAGTGTTCACCATTGAGATGTTTAATGATTTGTTCGTCTGAAAGAGGGAGTAGTTTTTTATTTGGGAAATTATGGAAAGTGCCTCCTTTTATTTTATGACGTTCGTAAGCGTACCAGTCTATCTCATAAGCTGGCATATAACCACTTTTTCCTTCCTTTTCCCATCGGAGAGCAAAAACATCTTTTCTTCCCTTAAAAAGAGACTTAATCATTTGTATATGTTCAGCGCTCCAATTTGCCATGGAAAAAGTAATTGACTTTTTTATCAAAATCCAAACAGGTTATGGCATATAATGAATTGGGATGCTATATATGAAGCATTTCTCCCCAAGAATGCTCAATCTAAAACTATAATCTCTTACCAAAGCCTTGTCTTTACAAAAATAGAGGCACATCTACTACATATCTAACTGTGTGGGATGACTTTTTCTTCTGCGTACCAAGATTGGTACTTGTAAAAAGAAGTTCGCTTATTCTGCTAACCCAAGTGAGTGTAAAAACTCCTTTCTGATGTTTCTTCAAAACAGTGAGGTTATGTACTTATTCAATAAAGTTGAAGAACAGAGGGTTCGAGAGTCCCCTACTCCAATAAACATTTTAGTAAACGATAATCTCTAGTTAAAAGATCAGCAAGCTACAGGTTAGAATAGCCTATTAAAAACTACCAAAATAATACAAAATAATCGGTGTATTATTCGGTTACCATGCGATTTCATGAAATATAAATGATTGATAATCAGTAACTTATGATTCATATTCAGGAGCCTCCGGCTCCACAAATCAGATTCAAGTAACATCAAAACCCTCCAAATTTTGATTTTTGGAGGGTTTTTTACTTTTCACCTCTTCTTTTTATGCATCTTTTCCCATATCTTAGGTAATGTTTTCGGTTACCTATTTCTGATTTTTCGATTAGGTAACCGAATTACATCAAAACTAACTCCTCTTTATATGCGCCCGTATTTTTCGCTTTTATTTTGGATAAACATTATATTTTTAAAAAAGCGTTATATGTTTTGAAGTAGATATTTTGAGCACAACATTACTGATTGGTAGTTAATGCTATTTTGATAAAAACAGAAAACTTTAACGTAAGGTGAATGTATTTTTATCTAGGCTGCTAATCCGATTATAATACGAAACCATCAGGTACATATTCAGGTCGCGGTTCAGATTTGATATCCCATTGCGCTGTCGGAATACTTCCATCTCTTCTTCTAAGTTTTCCATCATTGGCATCACCTGACGCTTGAAGTTTCTGATGCGATTTACCTTATCGTCTTCATCCATGTAGTAAAACTCCTCGACAGTATACTCATCAGTAGTATCAAATACATCGTACTCAAAAACTCTGCGTAAGAGGGTCACTTCACCTTCAGCGAGTACCTGAAAGATCTTTTTCTCCATGCGATCAAAGAAACTGTTGGAACGGTAATCAACACAACGGTACTCGCGACGGAAATCACACTCGTCAATGGTTTCAATGCTATGGATCATTGAAGCATGGTAAGTTAGCTGCCGGCCATCGTCAGTGGTTATCACGGCTGAATTGATGAATGCGTTGATATCCACAGTACCACGAATTACCTCTTGGCTGTTCAGTACTAATTTGCCAGATGGGGCACTTTGGGCCAGAAGTGATGTATGTAATGTCAGCAGGGAAAAAGTGAGTAACCAGTATTTCATTTCTTTTGCTTTTTGTAATTTCCTTACATGCGTATGACATTACAAGTA
>CAZZGE010000323.1:0-4366 GCA_964653665.1 uncultured Porifericola sp.
GCCGCAGCTTTACGTAAGTCCAGACGGCTGGCCACCAGTAGCTGGTAAAGGTTCCCTGTACCCCGTAAATCTGTTTAAAGGTGGCCATGCTCACCAGCATATCTATTTTCAGATGTGTCTTTTGGGGCAAATCTTGCAGTACGCCTTCTACCCGCAGGGCTTCCCCTTTGATTTCCAGGGATTGGCCCAGGGGATCACGCTCACCAAAGTACTTTTTGGCCAGCTTCTCGGTGAGAACAACACTGCCGGGACGTTGCAGCACTTCGTCTTTTGAACCTTTGACCAGGGGTAGATCAAAGATGTTGAAGAAGGTTACATCCGCAAAGACAAGGTACTTCTCTTCGTAAATCTGCTCTTCTCCTTCATAGCTTACCTGGACAAAATTATTTTCCCGGTGCAGTCGGCAGTAAGTGTCTACGGCCGGAATATTAGGAATGAGGGTAGGGGCCAGCGCTCCTCCGGTAGTAGACATCCCTTCCTCCGGATCCTGAAACTGCTGGACGACACGATAGACCTGTTCCTTCTCTTCAATAAATTGATCGTAGCTAAATTCGTGGTAGACGAAGCTAAAAATCAGCAGGAAAGCCGTGATTCCCAGGGTAAGGCCCGACAGGTTGATAAAAGTAAAGCTTTTGTTACGGCTGAATACCCGAAAAGCGATACGGAAGTAGGTCTTGAGCATAGCGAATTGAGTAAACCTGGTTAGCATCAATAAGGTTCAAGCGAGCGTATACTGTATTTTCACATTCAAATTCCTAACAGTCTGTGTAAATAACGTACCAATTTCAGAAAGGGCTCCCAAGCCATGCTTTTACAAGCCTCATGTGAGTAAAGTGTACGGATCGGAACAGTGATCGTACGCTGGCGGACAGTAAAAGTGTGTAAAAGTGCATATGCTACAAATGTTGAACATTGGCAAAGCCTTTGCAACAGTAGATCACATACTACAAATGTTGAAGTAATACATGTAAACTGAGATACTACCGGCCTTATTCAGTAGTATAAATGACTGAATGGGGAATAATCATCATCCCCGTTCTCAATAAGTTATATATTAGATTTTGTAGCAGTCATTTTCATTCATACTGAACAGATCTCATTACGATTTAGAGAATCTATTAAACATCAACCCTCAATCAACCCCCTATGCTAAACCTTGGTAACCTGGAAGAAACCATCCTCTTGCTGGTCATCCTCATGAAGGGAGAGGCTTATGCCTATGCCCTGAGCAAAGAGTACGAAGCACACACTGGAAAAAGTATCAGCATCAGTGCAGTGCATACCGTACTGACGCGCCTGGAAAAAAAGCACCTTATCCGTTCAGAGATGGGCGGGGCAACTGACGCAAGAGGGGGGCGGCGCAAACGCCTCTTTCAGGTAACCGCCCTGGGTGAGCGAACCGTGCAGGAGATGAAAGAAAGTCGCTTCCGCCTCTGGCGACAAATTCCCGGTTTTGACCTCTCCTGATTGTATTCACAAATGTAAAAACGAACGTAATTATGCTACGACACTACCCTATCAATTTCATCAGCTTTGCGATACTATGCTTTACGGTACTGCTGTCTCATTGGGCCTGCTGCCAGAAGGAGTCCACCGTTAAGATGAATGTATTTGTGCCCGGCGTCATTTCACTGGATAGCATCCGGGAGACTTCTCCATCAGTTACAGCCGACGGTAAGACGCTGGTGTTTGCCCGCACCGCGAGTTGGAAGCCTAAAGTTCCTTATATCGCCCACTACGAAAATGATCAATGGCAAGTAGAGCGGCTCAGTATTACTGACACACTCTACAATCTGGCCATTACGCCGGATGGACAGCGCATCATTTTCAAAAAATATGAGATGTTGGCAGAGGAAGAGATTAGTAAAACCTACGTGGTCAACAGGAAGGGAGACGGCTGGTCAGAGCCGGTAGAAGTAAATAACCTTTACAATATCAATGCGGGTTATTTCAACCCCCAGCCAGACGGAAGCCTGTACTTTTATGCCCGGGCCCCTCGGCCCGGTATCTATTATTCAGAGCCCGATGGGCAGGCTATCTACACCCGGCCCCAGTGGCTGAGCGATGCGGTAAGTCCCGAAGGCACCACCTCCTTTGATGTACTGGTACATCCGGAAGGTGACCAACTCATCATCACCCGCGCTGGCAAGCTGGAGGGAGAAAAGGCCGACCTTGGGCCGAGAGGATATTATTATTACCAGCGCACGCCGGATGGCTGGCAACCGGTGAAGCGCCTGCCGCTGCCCTACGGATGGGGCGCTACCGTATTGCCGGATGGCCGCTTTCTTTTTGTAGAAGAAGGCGATCTGCAAACCATAAGCCTGAGCGAACTGGGCATTCAATGGAATCAATATGGGCAATAAGCACCATCATATTCTTAAGCCTCCGCGCTGGGCCGATCGTCTGCTGGTCTGGTATGCCGACCCTGACTGGCACGAAGAGATACAGGGCGACCTGCATGAGGCTTTTTATGACCGGGCCGAAGCGAAGGGATGCGCTTACGCTCGCCGTCAATACATCATAGATGTGCTGAAGTTTATCAAGCCTTCGGCACTACAAAAATTTAGAGTCCATCAACAATACCCACCTATGTTTAAAAATTACTTCAAAATAGCCATCCGCAGCCTGGTCCGTAAGAAAGCCTATTCACTCATCAACGCCATCGGCCTGAGCCTGGGGCTTGCCTGCGTGTTTTTATCCTTCCTCTACCTTCGTAACGAAACCCGTTACGATGGTTTTCATGAAGATGCTGAGAATATCTACCGGGTGACCCGGGCCTTTCGGGAACAGGAGTACAGCCCTTTGCCCTTTGAGGGCTACTGGAGCGCCGAACCTTCGGTACAAAACGAGCTCCCCGATGCCTTTGAAATGATCAGCGGCGTAGAACAGGTTACCCACTTTGTGATCAGTGATGCGGCTATTACGGGTCGCCGTAAGGCTTATTACGTCAGGGATGAAGCGGGACAGGAATTCATTGAGAATAAAGTCCTTTTTACCAACCGGGGCAAGCAGTTTCTGGACATATTTAGCTGGAACTTCCTACAGGGCAAGCCTGAAGGAGCGTTGCGTGAACCCCATCAGGCCATTATTTCGGAAAGTACGGCCGTCAAATACTTTGGCAGCAACTGGCGTAAGAGCGACACGGCCCTGGGCAGCCTGCTGCGGATAGATTCTACTGAATTTATGATATCAGGTGTCATTGAGGATGTGCCGGAGTACTCCCATTTTGACTTTGACATAGCCCTGAGCATTCATAAAATCCCTGCCTGGGGTGCCTATACCTATTTCACCAAATCGGAAGGCGCCGGCGACATGCAACTGTCTGAGCAGATGAACAATACTTACCTGGACTTGTACCCTGACCGCCGGGATGATCCTCGCGAAAAGGGTACTAGTATACAGGCTATCACCGATATCCATCTGTACAGCGATAAGCTCTACGAACTGAAAAAACCCGGTGATGTGCGTTACCTCTATATCTTCGGAATCATCGGACTGGTCATTCTGCTTATCACCGTCACCAACTACACCAATCTGTCGGTGGCCCTTTATGCCGGGCGGCAGAAGGAGATCGGTATGCGCAAGGTGATGGGCGCCTACAAAAGGGAGGTAACGGGGCAGTTTCTCTTTGAAGCCGTCCTGCTTTCCCTGGTTTGCCTACCCATCGCCCTGGTTCTGCTGGAACTGGGACTTCCCTACTTCAACCAGTTGATGGACCTGGAGCTGGCCAATGCTTTTTTCAGAGAGTGGGCACTGTTGCTGGCAGCTCTTGGTCTGGCAACTTTTATTGGTTTGCTTTCTGGATTTTATCCGGCGCTGATGCTTTCTCAAAAGCGGATGACCGAACTCTTCAAGTCCCGACTCGGTGCCTCGGGATCAGGCTTCGGCTTGCGCCGTTCGCTGGTCGGCTTTCAGCTGATTTTGCTGATTGCTTTGGGGAGTGCTACTTTTTTCATCAACCAGCAACTGGATTTCATAGCCAATAAGGATCTGGGCTTTGAGAAAGAGGGACTGATCTTTTTCAAAATGCGTGATGTAGAAGACTACCGCGTTTTACGCGAAAGGCTCGTGGGCTCCTCAACGATCCTGGAAGTGGGGACCGGCAGTGTGCCGGGGGCCAATATGTTTAACCAAACGACTTACAAACTACAGGGAGGAGAAGAGGTGATGAGCGATGGCACGATGCTGTACATGGACAGAGGCATGGTCCGTGCCCTTGGGCTGGAGCATCCGGCTATGGAACAACTCCAAAGCGGAAAGGATGAGATCATGCTGATCAATGAGACAGCTGCGCAAACCCTGAGCAATGTATACGGTACCGTAAGAGAAGACTTAGTGGGTAAAGTGTGGATTAATGAACCTGAGT